>JBJMNL010000331.1:0-19284 GCA_045804285.1 Gemmatimonadaceae bacterium | reverse complement strand
GTCGGGGGTCCTCGCCTCGGCGGCCTCGCAGACGCGCACGGCGACGCCGGCGGCGGCGAGCGAGCGCGCGACCACCCAGGCGTCGCCGCCGTTGTTGCCGGGACCGGCGAAGATGGCGACCCCCCCGTCGAGCGGCCGGCGGCGGGCGATCTCGGTGGCCGCCGCGGCGCCGGCCTGGCGCATGAGGGCGCGCGACGGGACGCCGGCCTCGATCGCGGCGCGGTCGCGCGCCGCCGACTGCGCGGCGGTCACGACGCGGAGCGTGGTCACCGCGCCGCCGCGGCCATCAGCCGGCGCCGAGCAGCACGGCGGCGTAGCCCGTCACTCCCTCCGGGTCGCCGGTCACGATCCCGGAGTGGCTGTAGGCGACGAGCTCTCCGGCGCGCGCGCCGCGCAGCCGCGCGACCTCGCAGGCGCAGGCGACCGCCGACGCGCCGCTCATCGAGATCCCCTCGGCGCGCACCGCGTCGAGCAGCGCCGCGCCGTCGAGCGCGACGACGTGGGCGAGCGCCAGCGCGTCCTTGTCGCGCGTCGTCTCGTCGCCCTCGCCGCGGTTCATGTTCGAGGCGGCGACGACGAGGACGTCGTCGCGGCCGCCGATCGCCGCGGCGACGGCGCGCGCGAGGTGCTCCGCCGGCTGCCAGGCGTCCCACGGGAGGAGCACGGTCACGACGCTCGCCTCCGGGGCGCGGAGCTGGAGGAAGGGGAGCACCGTGTCGAGGACGTGCTCCGCGGGGCGCGCGGCGGCGTCCTCGGCGACGAGCCCGACCCCGGCGCGGAGGAGCGCGTCGGCGAGCGCGCGGTCGGCCGGGAGCTCGCCGAGCGGGGTGGCGCGCGGTCCCGGGAGGAGCGCGGCGCGGTCGTCGCTCGCGCCGCGGACATCGTCGGCCGGGGCGAGGAGGACGCAGGTGGCGGGGACGCGCACCGACGCGAAGGCGACGGCCGCCGTCGACCCCGCGAGGCCGAGCGGGGCGTGGGGGACGACGATGCCGCGGGCGCGGCGCGGGGCGATCTCGCGGCCCGCGACCGCCTCCGCGTCGTCGAGAAAGCCCTGGACGTCGGCGCGGAGGCGCGCGGCGGCGGAGATGGAGGCGGGGGTGGCGGCGGGGAGACGCGTCTGCGACATGGGCGGATCGTGGAACGGGTCGAGGCTCGGGCGCGTCAGCGGCGGATCACTTGTGCGACGGCCCGACGGCCCGGCCGAAGCTGATCTCGCCGTTGTCGATACGGATGTTGAAGCCGCAGTCCGGGTTGCTGCACACCCACGCCTTGAAGGTGATGGGCGCGCCGTCGCGGCCGTAGTCGCTGAGCGGCAGTAGCGAGCCCTTGCCGCACTTGCGGCAGTCGGGCAGAGGGATCGGGGCGGTCACCGTGTCTCCTGGCGGGGCGGCGCGTCGCGGTGCGGGATGCGTACGCACGATGCATGCACGGAGCGCATGCCCGGGACGCATGCGGGTGAAGCGGGACCACGGAATGCGTGTCGGGATGCGTGTCGCGGGCCGGGCGCGCGCCGGGCGCCCGCGGCGGACGACCGCGGGGGGCCGCGGCGGTGTGCGCGGGTCAGCCGATGTGCACCCGGCTCCAGGGATACTCGCGCTCGAAGGCCTGGTCGAAGTCGAAGACGTCCGCGAACTCGTCGCGCGTGTCGCTCGCCTGGCTGATGAGGAGCCCGAGGTCGACGAGGGCGAAGACCATGTCGCCGATGTCGGCCGTGCAGGTGACCCCCCAGTGCTCGAGGACGAGCCGCGCCATCACGCCGTAGCGCTCGAGGGCGAGGTCGCGGCAGGCGGCGGAGAGCTCGCGGCCGGCGATGTGACGGCGCTCCGGCAGCCGCGCCTGACAGTACTCGAGGGCGGACAGGACGAAGAGGTACGCGTGCTCGTGGAACCGCGGCTCGCGGAGCCGAATCCGGTCCATGATCCCGTCGCGAAACGCCAGGTCCGACAACTTCTCTCCAGGGTGAAGGAACCGCTCGTGGACGAACGGGCGGCCGCCGGTGCAACGGGCGCGATTCCGTCGCGCCGCACGGCGAAGGAAACAAGATGGCAGTCGCCGCGCCTCGCCACAACCTCCACCGCCGGCGGCGGCGTCCGCCGCGCCGGCACGACCCATGCCGGGCGGCGGCGCCCCCGGAGCTACTATCTCGCCCCTACCGCTCCCCCGCCGGCGTGGCGACCGGGTAGAGCGGGAAGGCGCTGGCGAGCTCGCGGACCTCGGCGCGGACGGCGTCGACGACGGCGTCGTTCTCGGCGTCGGCGAGGACGCGGTCCATGAGCGCGGCGATGCGCGCCATCTCCGGCTCCTTCATGCCGCGGGTCGTCACGGCGGGGGTGCCGACGCGGATGCCGCTCGTCACGAAGGGGCTCTGCGTCTCTTTGGGCACCGTGTTCTTGTTGACCGTGATCCCGGCGCGGTCGAGCGCCTTCTCGGCGAGCTTCCCCGTGAGCCCCTTGCTGCGGAGGTCGAGCAGCATGAGGTGATTGTCGGTGCCCCCCGAGACGACGTGGAAGCCGCGCTCCACGAAGGCGGCGGCGAGGGCGCGCGCGTTGGCGACGACCTGGCGGCAGTAGGTCGTGAACGCCGGCTGGAGCGCCTCGCGGAGGGCGACCGCCTTGGCCGCGATCACGTGCTCCAGCGGGCCGCCCTGCGTCCCCGGGAACATCGCCTTGTCGACGGCCTTGGCGTGCTCCGCGCGGCAGAGGATCATCCCGCCGCGCGGTCCGCGCAGCGTCTTGTGCGTGGTGGTCGTGACGACGTCGGCGTGCGGGACCGGAGAGGGATAGACGCCGGTGGCGGAGAGGCCGGCGAAGTGCGCCATGTCCACCATGAAGATCGCGCCCACCTCCTTCGCCACCTCGGCGAAGGCGGCGAAGTCGATGGCGCGCGAGTAGGCGCTGTAGCCGGCGATGATCATCTTCGGCCGGTGCTGGCGCGCCAGCGAGCGCATCTGGTCGTAGTCGAGCAGCCCGTCGTCGTTCACGCCATACGAGACGGCCTTGTAGAGGAGCCCCGAGAAGTTCACCGGCGAGCCGTGCGTCAGGTGGCCGCCGTTCGAGAGGTCCATGCCGAGGAAGGTGTCGCCCGGCTTGAGGAAGGCGAGGAAGACGGCGGCGTTCGCCTGCGCGCCGGAGTGCGGCTGCACGTTCGCGTGCTCGGCGCCGAAGAGCTGCCGGGCGCGGTCGATCGCGAGCTGCTCCACCTGGTCCACGAACTCGCAGCCGCCGTAGTAGCGCTTCCCGGGCAGCCCCTCGGCGTACTTGTTCGTGAGCGGCGAGCCCATCGCCTCGAGCACGGCGGGGGAGACGAAGTTCTCGCTCGCGATCAGCTCGAGCCCCTCGGCCTGGCGCTGGGTCTCGAGCTCGATCAGGCGGGCGACCTCCGGGTCCCCCTCGGACAGCGCCGCGCCCGGCGGGCAGCGGTCCCACTCACTCCACTTCATCGTCGTTCGACTCCCTGGGGCTGGCGGTGGTGGCGGTGCGGCTACAGGTGCGGCTACG
Organism: Gemmatimonadaceae bacterium; assembly: GCA_045804285.1. GTDB lineage: Bacteria > Gemmatimonadota > Gemmatimonadetes > Gemmatimonadales > Gemmatimonadaceae > DATMHT01. The sequence continues at coordinate 15,787 of JBJMNL010000331.1, read as the reverse complement.
GGTGCTGCGGCTCGTGCGCGTCGGCGCGCTCGTCGCGCTCGTCGCGCTCGATCTTCTCGACGCGGCGCGCGTGACGGCCGCCCTCGAAGGGGGTCTCGAGCCAGGTCCGCAGGATGTTCACCCCGTCCTCCTCCGACAGGAAGCGCGCCGGGAGTACGAGGACGTTGGCGTCGTTGTGCTCGCGCGCGAGCTTCGCGATCTCGGGGCTCCACGCCACCGCCGCCCGCACGTGCGGGTAGCGGTTGGCGACGTACGACATGCCGAGCCCCGTGCCGCAGAGCAGCACGCCGCGCCGCGCCTCCCCGGTGGACACCTCCCGGGCGAGCGGGTGCGCGTAGTCGGCGTAGTCGGTAGACGCGGCGCTGTGCGTGCCGAGGTCCTCCGTCTCGAATCCGAGCCTCTCGAGCGCGGCGCGGAGCTTCTCCTTCAGCGCGAAGCCGGCGTGGTCGGAGGCGATGGGGATGCGTTCCTTCTTCGTCATCGTCGCACCATTGGGTGGCGTCCCGGCCCTCGTGCCTCGTACGTCATTCCGCCGCTCGGAAGGGCGGAACGAGGCGCGAGGCACGACGCATGAGGTGGCTCCGTTCAGCCCGCCTTGTTGGGGTACTGCGGCCACGTGCGGATCATCCCGCGCACGGCGCTCAGCCGCCGCTCGGCGAGGCGGTCGGCGGCCTCGTAGGTCGGGATCTTCTCCTGCTTGGCGATCTCGAAGACGCCGAGGACGGTGTGATAGATCTCGTCGGACTTGCGGAGGGAGCGCTCCTGGTCCCAGCCGGCGAGCTCGCTGTAGACGTTGATCACGCCGCCGGCGTTGGCGACGTAGTCGGGGGCGTAGAGGATCCCCTTCTCCTCGAGCATGCGGCCGTGGCGCTCCTCGAGGAGCTGGTTGTTCGCGGCACCGGCGACGATCTCGACCCTGAGCTGCGGCACCGTCTTGTCGTTGATCACGGCGCCGAGGGCGCAGGGGGCGAAGATGTCGGCGCGCTGGCCGTAGATCTCCTCCGTCCCGACGGCGGTGGCCTTCGTGTCGGCGACGACGCGCTTCACACGCTCGGGGTCGATGTCGGTGACGACGAGCTTCGCGCCGGCCTTGTACAGCTCCTTGGCGAGGTGGTGGCCGACGTTGCCGCACCCCTGGATGGCGACCGTCTTCCCCTCGAGGGAGTCGGAGCCCCAGCGCTGGAAGGCCGACGCCTGGATCGCGCGGAAGACGCCGTGCGCGGTGACCGGCGACGGGTCGCCCGACTGGCCGGCGAGCCCGGTCACGTAGTCGGTCTCCATGTGCACGAAGTCCATGTCCTCGGTGCTCGTGCCGACGTCCTCGGCGGTCACGTAGCGCCCGCCGAGCGAGTCCACGAAGCGGCCGTGGGCGCGGAAGATCATCTCCCGGCTCGGCGTGCGGTTGTTGCCGATGATCACCGACTTGCCGCCGCCGAGGTTGAGGCCGGCCACCGCGTTCTTGTACGTCATGCCGCGCGCCAGCCGGAGCGCGTCGACGATCGCTTCCTCGTCGGTCGCGTAGTTCCAGAAGCGCGTGCCGCCGAGGGCGGGGCCGAGCGTGGTGTCGTGGATCGCGATGATGCCGCGGTATCCGGTCGACTTGTCGTGGCACACCACGAGCTGCTCGTGGCCCATCTCGGCGATCGTATCGAAGAGTTTCATTGGGAAGTTGGGGTTCTCGGATGGCGGCGCGCCGCCCGCCCTCAGGCGTAGAGCTCGCGTGCGATGACGATGCGCTGGATCTCCGAGGTCCCCTCGTAGATCTCCGTCACCTTCGCGTCGCGCAGGTAGCGCTCGACCGGGTACTCGGTGATGTAGCCGTAGCCGCCGTGGATCTGCACCGCCTCGTCGGTGACGAACATCGCCGTCTCGCTCGCGAGGAGCTTGGACATCGCGGCGAACTGGGCGACGTCCTCGCCGCGGTCCTTGGCGGCGGCGGTGGCGTGGAGCAGCGCACGCGCGGCGGTGACGCGCGTCGCCATGTCGGCGAGCTTGAACTGGATGGTCTGGTGGTCGCGGATCGGCCGCCCGAACTGCTGCCGCTGGCCGGCGTAGCGCGTCGCGTGCTCGAGCGCGGCGCGGGCGATGCCGACGGCCTGCGCGGCGATGCCGAGACGGCCGCCCTCGAGCGACCGCATGGCGTAGACGAAGCCCATGCCCTCCTCGCCGAGCAGGTTCTCGGCGGGGACGCGCAGGCCGTCGAAGTTGAGCGTGACCGTCGGCGAGGCGCGGAGGCCCAGCTTGTCCTCCTTCTTGCCGACGTGGAAGCCCGGGAGGTCGGGCGTCACGATGAAGGTCGAGATCCCGCGCGCCCCGCGGCGCGCGTCGGCGGAGTCGGTGCGCGCCATGGCGAGGATGACGCCGGCGTGGCTGCCGCTCGTCACCCACGCCTTGGCGCCGTCGAGCAGCCAGGAGCCGTCGGGCTGCCGCACGGCCTGCGTGCGCAGCGACGCGGCGTCGGAGCCGGCCTCCGCCTCGGAGAGCGCGAAGGCGCCGAGCAGCTCGCCGCGCGCCATCGGCCGCAGGTAGCGCTCCTTCTGCGCCTCGCTCCCGAAGTTGAGGATCATCTGCGTCGGGAGCGAGTTGTGCACGCTCATCATCACCGCCGCCGACGCGTCGGCGGCCGCGATCTCCTCGAGCGCCACGAGGTAGCTGACCGTATCGAGCCCGAGCCCGTCGTACCGCTCCGGGAGGAGCATGCCGAGGAAGCCAAGCTCTCCCATCTTGCGCACGAGGGCGGGCTCGAAGCGCGCCTCCCGGTCCCATGCCGCGGCGTGCGGCGCGATCTCCGCGGCCGCGAACTCGCGGGCGGTGCGCTGGATCTCGCGCTGCTCTTCGGTGAGTGGGAGAAGGTTGTCGTTCATCGGCTGGTTGGCTGTGCGGTCTCCTGGCGGCGGGGGTACGGATAGTTAGTGGTCTTCAGTTGCTGGTCGTCAGTGGCCAGTGTCCCGCAATGACTGCGAACCGACGACCAGCGACTGAACACTGCCAACCACCCCTGCCCTCATTCCCGGTCTAGTACGTGTAGAACCCTCGCCCGCTCTTCCGCCCCAGCCACCCGGCCGCGACGTACTTCTTGAGCAGCGGGCACGGGCGGTACTTCGGGTCGCCGAGGCCGTCGTGCATCACCTCGAGGATCGCGACGCAGGTGTCGAGGCCGATGAAGTCGGCGAGGGTGAGCGGGCCCATCGGGTGGTTCATGCCGAGCTTCATCACCGTGTCGATCGCCTCGGGGGTGCCGACGCCTTCCATGACGCAGTAGACGGCCTCGTTGATCATCGGCATGAGGATCCGGTTGGCGACGAAGCCGGGGTAGTCGCTCACCTCCACCGGCGTCTTGCCGAGCCGCTTGCTCAGCTCGAGCACGGTGGCGGTGGTCGCGTCCGACGTCGCCAGGCCGCGGATCACCTCGACGAGCTGCATCACCGGCACCGGGTTCATGAAGTGCATCCCGACCACCTGCTCGGGGCGCTTCGTGCGGGCGGCGATCTCGGTGATCGAGATCGAGCTCGTGTTGCTGGCGAGGATCGACTGTGCCGGCGCGAGGCGATCGATGTCGCCGAAGATCCGGAACTTGAGCTCGCGGTTCTCGGTCGCCGCCTCGACGACGAGCGACGCGTCGCCGACGGCCTCGAGGTTGGAGGCCGTGCGAAGGCGGCCGAGCGTCGCGTCCCTGGCGGTGGCGTCGAGCGTCCCCTTCTTCAACTGCCGGTCGAGGTTCTTCTCGATCGTCGAGCGGCCGCGCGCGAGCGCGTCGGCCGAGACGTCGATCATCGTCACGGGGAAGCCGGACTGCGCGAAGACGTGCGCGATCCCGTTCCCCATCTGCCCGGCGCCGATCACGGCCACTCTCTCCGTGGCCGCCTCACGACCCGACGCCTGGCTCTGCGCTTCCGCGGTGCCCCCCGTCATCCTCTCGACTCCTCACGGCCGCTGGGCCGCGCCAAAGTGTTTCCGGTGTCTCCGGCGTCCCGCGCCAACGCCGCCTGCCGCCGGCCCGGCCGCGCGAACAGGTACCAGAGGCCCGCCGACATCCCGAGCAGCGCGCCGATGCCCCCCTCCGTCCCCCAGCTGCCGCCGGTGAGCCAGTCGGGCCCGACCTCGACGACGCGGTAGTTGGGGGTCGGGAAGCCGGCGCCGCTCACCGCCATGTGGAAGATCGCCGCCATCGTCCAGTTCCACGCGAAGTGCGCCCCCCACGCGGCGTAGAGACTCCGCGTGGCCAGCATCACCCCGCCCAGGAAGACGCCGGCGACGACCACCATGAGCACCGGCAGCGGCGCCGCGCCCGGGTTCTGCGCGTGGACGACGCCGAAGACGAGGCTCGTGACGCCTAACGCGAGCCTCGGACCGAAGCGCTCGCGCAGCACCGCGAACGGATAGCCGCGGAACATCAGCTCCTCCCAGAAGGCGGCCGGGGCGAGCGTGACGGCGAGCGACCACGCGGCGCCGGACCAGCTCCCCTGCACCCACGGCTCGACGCGCAGCCAGCGCGCGGCGAGCAGGAGGCCCGAGGGGACCCCGATCGCGAGCGCGCCGAGCAGGAAGCCGAGCGCGAGCCTCCCCGGGCGCCCGGCGCCGCGTCCCATGAACACGTGGTCCCAGCCACGCCGGTCGACCACGCCGAGCGTGAACGCGGTCGCGGCGAGCAGGGAGAGCGTGAGGGCCCACTCGCCGAGGCCGAGCAGCCGCTCCGCGGTGAGCGCGAAGAGGAGCGACGCGAGGCCGGCGACGAGTGCGCCGAGGAGGGAGAACGCGACGGCGGCCGCGACGACGAAGATGACGAGCCGCCACCCCCAGCGCGGCCGCCCGTCGGCGCCGACGAAGAGGTCGCGCGCCGTCAACGCCGGATCAGCTGCCGAGGGACGCGCCGCGCTTCGGCGCGAGGGCGGCGGCGACGTGCGCCTTCACCAGGTCGAGCACCGCGAACGGCGCCGCGCCCGCGAGCGCGGCGCTCTTCAGGCTGCCGGTGAGGATGGTGAGCTGCGCCAGGCCGCCGGCGTAGAGGACCGCCATCCCCGCGCACGCCGCCAGCGCGCGCGCCCCGAAGGAGCCGGCGCGCCCGCCCAGCCGCCCCGTCACCCACGCGGCGAGCGGATACGCGAGCAGGTAGCCGCCCGTGGGTCCGAGCAGGCGCGCGGCGCCCGGCGCACCCATCGGCGTGAAGACCGGGAGCCCGCTCGCGCCGGCCACGAGATAGAGCGCCATGCTCGCCGCCGCCGCGGTGGGCCCGAGCCAGAGGCCGGCGAGCACCACGAGGAGCGGCTGGAGGGTGAGCGGCACGGGGGTGCCCGGCAGGGGGATCGCCACCTGCGACGCGAGGGCGAGCGCGGCGGCGAAGCCGACGATCCCGACTGCGAGTGTGCCAGGCGCGCGGCGCTCGGTGCGCGGCGCGACGGCGGAGTTGTCCATGTTCGTCATCGTCATCAGACGCGCTCCACGCTGAGGGCCACCGCGTCGCCGCCGCCGAGGCAGAGCGTCGCGAGCCCGGTTCGCTTGTTCCGGTCCTCGAGGGCGTGGAGCAGCGTCGTCAGCACGCGCGCGCCGCTCGCGCCGATGGGATGGCCGAGGGCGATCGCGCCGCCGTTGACGTTGACGCGGTCCCAGTCCCAGTCGAGCCCCTGCCCCGTCGCCAGCGCCTGCGAGGCGAACGCCTCGTTGGCCTCGACGAGGTCGTAGTCGCCGATCGCCGTGCCGGACTTCTTCATCAGATTGTTCACCGCCGTGATCGGCGCGAAGAAGAGGTCCTGCGGCGCGGTCGCGCCGGTCGCGTAGCCGGTGATGCGGGCGAGGATCCGGAGCCCGTGGGCGCGGGCGTACTCCTCCGAGACGACCACCACGGCCGAGGCGCCGTCGTTGAGCGAGGAGGCGTTGCCGGCGGTGACGGTGAGGTCGTCGTTGCTCCCGTTCCCGCTCGGGAAGGCCGGCCGCAGCCTGGCGAGCGACTCGGCGGTGGTGTCCTTGCGCGGCCCCTCGTCGCTGTCGATCACGGTCGGGCCCTTGCGGCCGGGGATCTCGACGGGGACGATCTCCTTCCGGAACTTCCCCGCCTCCATGGCGGCGACGGCCTTGCGGTGCGAGGCGGCGGCGAACTCGTCCTGCTGCTCGCGCGTGATCCCGGCCTTGCGCGCCGTGTACTCGGCGTGCCCGCCCATGTGCACGTCGCACGTCGCGCACCAGAGGCCGTCCCTGACCATCCCGTCGACCATCTGCTGGTCGCCGAGCTTCACGCCGGTGCGCATGCCGTAGACGTAGTACGGCGCGTTGGACATCGACTCCTGGCCGCCGGCGACGACGACGCGGCCGTCCCCCGCCTTGATCGACTGCGCCGCGAGCATGACGGCCTTGAGGCCGGAGCCGCAGACCTTGTTGACGGTGAGCGCCGAGATGGTGGCGGGGAGCCCGCTCTTGAGCGACGCCTGGCGGGCCGGCGCCTGCCCGACGCCTCCCTGCACGACGTTCCCCATGATGACCTCCTCGACGTCGGCGGCGGCGACGCCGGAGCGCTTCAGCGCCTCGCGGATCGCGACGGCGCCGAGGTCGGGGGCCGAGAGCGGGGAGAGCGCGCCGAGGAACTTCCCGATCGGCGTGCGAGCCGCCGCGACGATCACCGGCGTACGAGAGGTTTCGGCCATGTCCTGGGGGTCCGAGGTCGAGGGGCCGGCGGCGCGCGACTCGCGCCCGCCTCCGGCCGACAGCTAGTCAAAGGTATCGGGGGGGGAAAGGGGATACAACTTCCCCCGGGGTCGGGGGACGGATCGCGGTTGGCAGTCGGCGGTGGCTAGTTGGCAGTTCGCAGTGTCTCGCGGAGACCGCAGACCGAGCAACCGACAACTGCAAACTGACGACTGCCAACTGACGCCTGCCAACCGCCAACCCCGCCCCACCCTACCACTCGTACAACGCCCGATACATGTCCCGATTCCGCAGCACGATCCGCACGTAGTCGCGCGTCTCGACGAACGGGATGCGCTCGACGAACAGCTCGGGGTCGTCGGTGCCGGGCTTGCGGGTCCAGGCGGCGACGCGGGAGTTGCCGGCGTTGTAGGCGGCGAGGGCGCGCTCGGGGCCCGTGAACTGTCGCAGGAAGTTGTCGAGGTGCGCCGTCCCGAGCTCCACGTTCACGTCCGGCTGGTAGAGGAGGATGGGATCCCACGGAGCGAGGCGGCGGGCGCGGGCGATCGCGGCGCCGACGGCGGGCATCACCTGCATCAGGCCGCGCGCGCCGGCGGGAGAGGTCGCGCCGGGGTTGAAGCTCGACTCCTGGCGAATGAGCGCCGCGACGAACGCCGGGTCGAGCCCGCGCGCCGTCGCCTCGCGGTCGATGAGCGTCCGCTCGAGCACGGGGTACGCGAGGCGGTAGGCGCGGGCGTCGCGCGCCGCGCCGGACTCGACCGCGCGCCAGCCGAGCGCGATCGCGCGCGACGGCTGGCCGGCGTCGAGGAACGCCTGGCCGGCGGCGAGGAGCCGGTCGGCGCCACCGGCCGCGGCGGCGTCGCGGGCGACCGCGTCGTACTCGAAGCGCGCCTCGACGTCGAGGCCGAGGGCCTCGAGGAGCGCGCCGCGCGCCATCGCCGCGTCCACCGCCGCCACGCGCGCCACGGCGCCCGCCCCCCCGGCGCCCTCGGGCGCGGCCGGGGGTGCCCAGGGCGTCTCGCCGAGGCGGCGCGCGGCGGCGGCGGCGTAGTACGAGAGCGGCTCGCGCGCGGCGACGGCGCGCCACCGCTCGCGCGCCGCCGCGCCGTCGCCGGCCGCGGCGAGGGCGCGCCCCGCCCAGTAGCCGGCGGCGATCGTCTCGTCGCTCGACGGCCAGCGCGTGCGCAGCGCGTCGAAATCGGCGAGCGCGGCGCGCGCGTCGCCGCTGGCGAGGGCGATGATCCCGGCGCGGAACCGGGCGCGCGGGGCGACGCGCGCGGCGGGGAGCTCGCGCGCCGCGCGCAGGTAGAGCGCGCGCGCCTCGGCGTCTCGCCGGTCGTCGGTCGCGAGGTCGGCGAGGAGGGCGAGGGCGTTGGCGGCGCTCGTGTCGCGCGGGAAGCGGGCGGCCGCGTCGCGCAGCGCGCGGCGCGCGCCGGCAAGGTCGTCAGCCGAGAGCAGGGCGCGGCCGCGCAGGTAGGCCGCGGCGGCGGCGAGGCGCGCCGGCGCGGTGACGCGAGCGTACGCCGCCGCCGCGTCGCGCTCGAGCCCCGCGCGGTCGAGCGACGCCGCGTAGGCGAAGCGGTCCTCGGCGCTCAGCGCGAGTCGGGCCCTGGTGGCGCGCTCGAAGGCGGCCACGGCGCGATTCGCCGGCCCCGAGACCGCCGCGCTCCGCGCGACCGCCAGCTCCTCCTCGGCCGAGAGCGAGGCCGGAAAGGCGCGGTCGAGCACCTCGACCGCCGTGCGCGCGTCGGACGTGCCGGCGCGGGCGCGGATGAACGCCACGAGGTCGCGGCGGACGCTGTCGCGCCGGGCGCTGTCCGGGCCGGCCGCCACGAGGAGGAGCCGGAACGCCGTCGGGCGCGCGCCGAGCGAGTCGTAGAGGCGCGCCGCGCCCGCGAAGTCGCGGCTCCGCTCGCGCGCCGAGGCGTCCGTCCAGCGGACGCGCGCCCGCGCCACCGGGGAGGCGACGCCGGCGTAGTAGCGCTCGCGCGCCGCGGGGTCCGCGGCGACGCCGGCGGCGCGCAGCCGCAGCCAGTCGGCGATCTCCGGGACGAGGGTGGCGGCGCGCGCGTACGCCACTTCGGCGCTGTCGCGCTGGTCGAGGCGGTCGAACGCGCGCGCGAGGTAGACGAGCCGCCGCCCGCGCTCGGCGTCGGCCGCCGGGACGGCGACGGCGGCGCGGGCGCGATCGAGCGCCAGGCTGTCGCGCCGCAGCCCCAGCGCGGCGCGGACCGCGAGCACCCGGGCGGCGCCGCCGAAGCGCGTGTCCGCCCACGGTACCGCCCCGACCAGGCGCTCGACCTCGCCCCACCCCTGCCAACCCGCGGCCGCCGCGGCGGCGAGGTAGAGCGCCTCCGGCGTGCGGCGCGACGAGTCGGCGAGCGCCGGCGCGAGGAGCTGCGTCGCGCGGTACGGGTGGCCGGCGTTGATCGCGTCCGCGGCGGCGCGGAGCGTCGAGTCGGCGGGGTGGAGCGCGACGCTGTCCGTGGCGAGCGCCGGGCGCGTGGCGGGCGGCCCGCCGGAGCGGTGCGCGGGTTCGGCGCGAGGCGCGTCGCAGGCGCCGGCGGCGAGGAGAAGGCAGAGGAGCGACGGCAGAGGCATCACGACGGTACGGCGGACGGCGGTTGGGCGGTGCGGCACGGGCGCGGCGGGGTGAAGAACGGGGGCGCCGCAACCGCGGCGCCCCCGTGAGCAAAATGTAGTCGGCGCGGCAACCCCGCGCCCCCGGGCCCGGCGCCGCCGTGCCTAGCGAGCGAGCGCGCCGAGGCCGAGCGTGGCGCGCGCGTACACGAAGCGCCCGTTGAAGCCGAACGGCGAGATGCCGTTGTAGGGGTTCATGCCGAAGTTCGCGTTGCCGGCGTAGCTGGGCAGCTCGCCGCTGTCGGACTGCTTGTCGGGGTAGACGTTGAAGACGTTGTCGGAGCCGAGCGTGATCGAGAGCTGCTGCACCACGCGGTAGGAGAGGCTCAGGTCCGTGATCCACTTCGCGCCGAACGTCTGGTCGGGCGGCTGGCGGCCGCTGACGCGCGGCTGGATGTTCGTCACCTCGCCATACCGCTGCGTGCGCGCCGTGAGGCCGAGCCGGCGCAGATCGTAGCTGGCCATCGCCATGAAGTTGTTCGCCGGCTGACCGACCGTGATGCGCCCGCGCTCGGCGCGCCCGAACAGCACCTCGTCGAGTCCCGCGAGCACCGGCGGCGGCGAGTCCGCGTGGCGCACCCGCGTGTACGTGCGGCTGTAGCCGCCCGTGAGCCGCATCAGCCCGCGCCGCGCGAAGTCGAAGCCGTAGTTGGCGACGACTTCCATTCCCCGGGTGCGCGTGTCGATCGCGTTCGTGAAGAAGCGCGCCCCGTTCACGCCGGTGATGCCGATGTTGGCGAGCGCCGTCTGGACGGCGGTGCCGGTGAAATTCTCGGAGAAGATGATCCGGTCCTTCACGTCGATCTGGTAGAAGTCCACCGTCGCCGTGAGGCTGTGCAGCGGCGCGAGGGCGAGCCCGGCACTGTAGTTCTGCGACTTCTCCGGCCGGAGCGGGACGGCGCCGAGCGCGCGCGCGCCGGCCGAGGTCGGGGGGAGCGTCAGGATGTCGAGGAACTGCCCGGCGATCAGGTTCGTGGCGGTCGAGGAGAAGTACGACTGGCCGAGCGACGGCGCGCGGAAGCCCGTGCTCGCCGCGCCGCGGATCGCGACCTGCGGGAGGAGCTCGTAGCGCGCCGTGACCTTGCCGTTCGTCGTCGAGCCGAAGTCGCTGTAGTCCTCGTAGCGGCCGGCGACGCCGAGGAGGAGGTTGTTGAGGACGTTGCTCTCGACGTCCAGGTAGACCGCGTAGTTGTTGCGCGAGACGTCCTGCTCGTCGGTCGGCCGGAAGCCGGGAAAGCCCTGCGCGCCCGGCGACGGCTTCGCCCCCGCGTTGGGCCCGTCGAGCACGAGCTGCCCGCCGTTCTTCCACGACGCGGAGTCTCCCGCGGTGATCTTGTACTGGTCGTCGCGGTACTCGCCGCCCACGGCGACGCGCACCGGGCGCGTGCCCGCCTGGAACTCGCGGAAGAAGTCGAGGTTGGACGTCCACTGACCGAAGGCGAGCCCGCCGGCGTCGAAGCTCGTCGGGCTGGCGGTGCCCATCGTCGCGTTGTTGCTGTTCGTGACGGTGTAGTCGAGCGAGTTGCGGCCGTACTCCGTGCTCAGGTCCCACCGCCACCCCCTCGCCGTCCCCTTGGCGCCGACGGCGCCGGAGGCGTCCCAGATGTCGGTGTTGATGAAGGGGAGGAACCCGTCGGGGTGAATGGCGCGCACGGTGTTGTTGCCGTTCGGCAGGCGCCAGTTCGCCGCCGCCTTGCCGTCGCGCTTGCCGAGCTCGCCGAAGGTGTAGAGCTGGATGCCGTTGGCGAGACCGTACGCGCCGTTGAACATGCCGATGCCGTCGTCGGTGGCCGCGTCGCCGAGGCGGAGGGTGACGCGCTTCGGATCGCCGTTGCGCGGGTCGCCGGCGAAGTACTGCGGGCGCGGGTCGACGCGGGCGCGGTTCGTGAACCCACGGTCGCGGTACTCGCCGCCGATGGTGAAGAAGCTTCCCTGCCCGAAGGTCAGCGGGTAGTTGAGGCCGACCTGGGTGACGTCGCCGTCCCCCTCCGACGTGCGCCCGATCTCGCTCGTGAGCTGGCCCGGGGTGGTGCTCTTGAGCACGATGTTGATCACGCCGGCGATGGCGTCCGAGCCGTACTGCGCGGCGGCGCCGTCGCGCAGCACCTCGATGCGCTCGATCATGCTCGCCGGGATGGCGTTGAGGTCCACCCCCGCGGAGCCGCGGCCGATCGTGCCGTTGACGTTGACGAGGGCGCTCGTGTGCCGCCGCTTCCCGTTGACGAGGACGAGCACCTGGTCGGGCCCGAGGCCGCGCAGCGTCGCCGGCCGCACGTGGTCGGTGCCGTCGGCGATGGACGGGCGCGGGAAGTTGAACGAGGGCGCGAGCGCCTGGATGATCTGCGCCGTCTCGGTGCGCCCGGTCGCCTTGATGTCCTCGGCGGTCAGCACGTCCACCGGCACGGGCGAGCTCGTCACCGTGCGCTCCTGGGCGCGCGTGCCGACGACGGCCACCGCGTCGAGGTTCGTGGCGGCGCGCGCGAGGCGGAAGTCGCGCGTCGCCGTCTGGCCGGCGGCGACGACCACGGTGTCGTGCGCCGCCGAGAAGCCGATGAGCCGCGCCCGCAGCTCGTAGCGGCCGGGGCGGAGGACGATGCGGTAGGTGCCGTCGTTGCGGGTCAGCGCGCCGAAGGGCGTCCCGGCCACGGAGACCGTCGCGTCGGCGATCGGCTCGCCGCTCTCGGCGGCGATCACGCGGCCGGTGACCGTCCCGGTGACCTGGGCGGCGAGCGGCGCGGCGCCCAGGAGGGCGGCCGCACCGAGCACGGCGGCGGCGAGTGACAGCAGCGAGCTCGATGCGCCGCGTCGTCGGACGCGACGCGGCCGCCGTCGGATGGGGGTGGGGGGTACGGCGGCGGGTGCGGGGCGCGACAGGACATGAGTGCGCATGCGGTGTTCCTCCCGTGGGCCGAGTCGGGACGGCGGAGGTGCGGCGCGGCGTCCGCGCGCACGATTCGGCGCGCGTCGACGCTCGACTATGTGGCGCGAACCGGGAGGCGGCAAGAGCGAGGTCGCGGAGCGCGGGTGCCTAACAGTCCGCGAGCGGGGGCGCCCGCAAAACGACCGAGGGGCCCCGGAAACGGGGCCCCTCGGCTGGCCGAGCGATCGGGGTGGCGCGGCGCGCCGTATCAGTCCCCGACCGCCTCCGGCGTCAGCGCGCGCGTCTCGATCTCACGCCGCAGCCGCGCGACCAGCGCGTCCGGCGTCACCGTCGTCTGCTGCTTCTCGGCGCCGCGGGCGCGCAGCGTGACCGTCCCCGCCTCCGCCTCCCGCCGCCCGATCAGCGCCATGTAGTTCACCTTCATCAGGGAGGCGTCCTTGATCTGGTTGCGGAAGTCCACCTCCGCGCCGCGCTCCTCGAAGCCGACGCGCACGCCAGCGTCCTCGAGCCGCTGCACGAGCGTGCGCGCCGCGTCCTCGGCCTCGGGCGCCATCGGGATCACGCGCACCTGCTCCGGGGCGAGCCAGAGCGGGAAGTTGCCCGCGAAGTGCTCGATGAGGATCGCGATGAAGCGCTCGAACGACCCGCTCACGGCGCGGTGGATGACCACCGGCCGGTGCAGCGCGTTGTCCTGGCCGACGTAGTGCATGTCGAAGTTCTCGGGGTTCGCGTAGTCGAGCTGGATGGTGCCCAGCTGCCACGAGCGCCCGAGCGAGTCGGTGACGTCGAAGTCGATCTTCGGGCCGTAGAAGGCGCCGTCGCCCGGCTTCATGTCGTACGGGATCCCCGTCGCGTCCAGCGCGCGCCGGAGCCCGTCCTCGGCGCGGTCCCACATCGCGTCCTGGCCGATGCGCTGCTCGGGGCGGGTGGCGAACTTGGGACGCGCCTCGAGCCCGAAGGTGCGGTAGTGGCCGAGGATGAAGTCCACGAGGAAGCGCACCTCCTCGGCGATCTGGTCCTCGCGGAGGAAGACGTGGCAGTCGTCCTGCTGGAACTGGCGCACGCGGGTGAGCCCCGAGAGCGCCCCCGTCACCTCGTTGCGGTGGAGCACGTCGAAGGTGACGTAGCGGAGCGGCAGCTCGCGGTACGAGTGCTTGCGCGAGAGGTAGAGCACGTAGTGCGAGGGGCAGTTCATCGGCTTGAGCGACATGTCGTGCTCCCCCGTCTCGGTGTCGAGGACGAGGAACATGTTCTCGCGGTACTTGCCCCAGTGCCCGGACTGCTGCCAGAGCGCCTTGTTGTACAGCAGCGGCGTCTTCACCTCCTGGAAGGCCCCCTGCTGCCGCTCGCGCACGAACTCCACCAGCGTGTTGTAGAGCATCGTCCCGCGCGGCGTCCAGAACGGCGCGCCGGGGGACACGGCGTGGAACTGGAAGAGGTCGAGCTGGCGGCCGAGCAGGCGGTGGTCGCGCCGCTTTGCCTCCTCGATGCGGTGCAGGTAGGCGTCGAGCTCGTCCTTCCGGAACCACGCCGTGCCGTAGATGCGCTGGAGCATCTGCCGCTTCTCGTCGCCACGCCAGTAGGCGCCGGCGGCGTGCGTCAGCTTGAAGTGCTTGAGCCACGACGTGTCGGACACGTGCGGGCCGCGGCAGAGGTCGACGAAGGGGCCGTCGGTGTACGTCGAGATGACCTCGTCGGCGCCGAGGTCGTCGATGCGCTCGAGCTTGAGCGGGTCGTCGGCGAAGCGGCGCTTCGCCTCGGCACGGCTCACCTCCTCGCGCACGAAGGGCAACTTCTCGGCGGCGACCTTGCGCATCTCCGCTTCGAAGGCGGCGAGGTCGTCCGGCGTGAACGGCTCGGCGACGCCGAAGTCGTAGTAGAAGCCGTCCTCGATCGCGGGCCCGAACCCGATCTGCGCGTCGGGGCGGAGGCGGCGCACCGCGGTCGCGAGGACGTGCGCCGCCGAGTGGCGGAGCACGGCGAGCGACTCGGGGTCCTTCTCCGTGAGCACGCGGAAGGCGCCGCCGCGGCGGAGCGGGGTCTCGAGGTCCTGGATCTCGCCGTCGACGGTCACCGCGACCGCGGCCTTGAGCAGCCGCTCGCCGATCGTGCGCACGACGTCGCGCGGGAGCGTGCCGGCGGGCACCTCGCGCTTCGCGCCGTCGGGGAGCGTGAGCGTGAGCATCTCGGGCGCGCCGGCCACCGCGCCGGCGCGCTCCGCGGCACCCGCGCTCATCGGTCCAGCCCCCGTGCCAGCAGCGGAATCACCTCACCCGCGTGGCGGAAGTAGAAGTAGACGCCGGCCGCGAGGAGGAGCGCGAAGCCGGCCCAGGCGGCGGCGCGGCCGAGCGGCGCGCGGTCCGGGGCGGACGGGGAGACGGGTGAGTTCACGAGCGGTCGCTTCGGGAAATCGCGGTCGGGAAATCGCGGTCGGAAAGACGCGGGGCGATGGGCGTGGCGGCTCGGGGCGCGGGGCCCGCCGGCGCGGCGCTCGGCGCGCGGTTCGGGGCGCGCGAGCACGCGGTGGGTGGCCTTCTTCTTGCACCCCCGCCGCCGATACCCGCGCCGGTGGCGTACGCGTTGCCGGAGCGTAAGTTATCCTTCCGCGACACCCACCGCCACAGGTCCCCCATATGCCCACCTTCCGGTATCGCGAAGAGCCGTCCTCGAGCGGCATCCTCTATCTGGCCGCGGGCGCCCTCGCCGGCATGACCGCCGGCGTCCTGCTCGCGCAGCGCTTCGGTGGCCTCTCCGGCGTCTCGGCGCGCGTCCGCGACCGGTTCGCGCAGGCGCGCGCCGACGCCGAGCCCAGCGCGCGCTTCAGCGACGACCGGTACGAGGACGAGCTGCTCGACGACGAGATGGACGAGCTCGAGACCGACGACCTCGGCATCGGCGCCGCGGGGGAGGGGGGAGACGCGGCGCTCGAGGAGCGCGTTCTCACCGCCTTCCGCAACGACCCGATCATGAGTGAGCGGGCGGTGGACATCGGCGCCATCAGCGAGGGGATCATCGAGCTCACCGGCTGGGTGTACTCGGAGGAGGAGGCGGAGCACGCGGTCACGCTCACCGGCGGGGTGCCGGGCGTAGACACCGTCGTCAACCGCCTGGCGGTGCGCGTCGAGGAGAGCCAGCGCCGGAGTGCATCGCGCCGCTACCGCTCGGGCGACCCGTCGCTGACCGAGGCGCGCTGGGAGGGACAGGGCGTGGGCACCGGGCGGCGGCGGCAGGGCACGTCGGCCGACCCCGACCGCCACGCCGACCCCAAGCCCGAGCTCGAGGACCGCTGGCAGCGCGAGGAGCTGGCGGTGAACGCGGCGGCGGACGACATCGAGGGGGTCGCCGAGCGCCGGAAGCGCCCCAAGAAGCAGCCCCCGGGCGACCGCACCGGCGGCGCGCCGATCGCCCCCAGCGGCGTGCCGAAGGGAGACCACGTCGCCGACCCCGCGTCGGCCAACGACGTCCTGCGCGAGGAGACGGGCCGGGACGGAACGCTGCGCGCGGACTGAGAGTCGCGGAGCGGGGTGCGGGTCGCGTGCGGGAACGGCCCCGGGACGTCCCGGGGCCGTTCCCGCACGCGACCCGCACCCCGCTCCGCGACTCTCAGTCCGCGCGCAGCGTTCCGTCCCG
>JBJMNL010000330.1:0-24625 GCA_045804285.1 Gemmatimonadaceae bacterium | reverse complement strand
TGCCCCGGCTTCGATTGCACGATCGCCCCCGCCTTTCTCGCCGCGGCGATCGCCTCGCTCCGCGGCCGGCTCAGGAAGCCGGTGAAGGAGAGGCGCTTGCCCGCCAGGCTGCGGACCCGGCCGAGCTGCAGCTCCCGTGGTCGCCGCCGCAGCGCGGCGATCAGCTCGCCCGCGGCCTCGTAGCGCTTTCCGCGCACGCCGAGGCATCGGTGGATGACTTCCTTCAGGTGATCGCTGCACGGCAGGTTGCGGACGTCGCGACTGCGCATCGGGCTGGTGATGTCGCCGCGCAGGAGCATCGCCGCGATCAGTCCCACCTGGTAGATGTCGTCGCGCTGCTGCCAGCGGCGGACCTTCCCCCAGGCGATCTCCGACGGTGCGTTGAACAGGTTGAACGCGTCGGCGGTGACGCCGCGTCGGCTGAGCTGGTGCGTCGCGATGCCGAAGTCGCCCAGCTTCAACTGCTCGTCCTTGCAGACGAAGACGTTGAACGGCGTGAGGTCCCGGTGGAGTGCCTGCCCCCGATGCAGCGCGTCGAGGGCCTGGAGGATGGCGGCGATCTCCCGGCGAACGAAGCGCTCGGACTGCGGGCCCTTGAGCGCGAGCCAGGCACCGAGGTCTCCGTGCTCCGCGTACTCCATGGCGAGGCAATAGCGCATGTGCGAGCCATCGACCTCGGCGAAGCGGTCGAAGACCCGGAGCGCGCGCGGCTCCCGGCCGAGGAGCTCGGCGAAGTAGGCCTCGCGGAGCCACGCCGACATGCGCTCACTGATCTTGACGCAGACCTGTGCCGGGTACCCGTCCGGGGGGATGGGCGTGGCGAGGTAGACCTCGCCGAATCCTCCCTTCCCGATCAGCCGGTCCAACCGGTAGCTCCGGCCGGTCTCGCAGCTGTGCGCCGTCGCCACCGTCGACCGTGCGGCCGGCTCGTTGCGCGACGGAGGCGTCTGTGCGGCGCCCGGCGCGGCCGTCGGGCGGTCCTGTGTCGCCATGCGCACTCACCTCAAGGGAGCCTATTAGTTGAGGCTCGGCGGCTCACCCGTCAAGACGCGCCGTGCCGGCCCTTGTTCAGCGGCAGGCGGTGCCCATGTCAGGGCCTGACTTCCATGAGGTACGAGGTCAGGCGCCGGATGCGGCCGCCGCGCATCTCGAACACGTCGCAGAAGACGAGATGCAGGACGGTGCCGTCCTTCCTCGTCGGGCTGGCGCGGCCTTCGGCCACCACGACGTCGTCCTGCTCGGTCAGCCGGCTCACCGCGATTCCGGGTCTCCCGACGAACGCGTCGTTCTCGATGTGCTGGTCGAAGGCGGCCTTGCCGCGCACGGCGTACATCCCGGGGACGACCCACTCCACGTCGTCCGTCAGGAGCGACAGCACCGCGGCGTGATCCAGCCGGTCGAACGCCTCCATGTAGCGCTCGACGGCCTGCTTGTTGGGACTCATGCGCGATCCGGTGGGTGACGTGGTGGTCAGGCGTCGCCGTCGAGGAACATGCCGTGCTCGCTCAGCACGAGCTGCGTGCCGCCGCCGGCCGTGCTCAGTTCGACTCGGAGCGAATCTGGGTGCAGTGCTCGGCGGCCAGCCGCCAGGCCACTCCGACCTTCACCAGGACGAGGCTGCAGCGTTGGTCGTCGTCGAAGCGTCCGCCGGGGTAAGTGCCCTGACCCTGCCACCGGCTGCTCACCACCGCCGTCGTCCCCATGATCCGCGGCTCGAGCTCCGAGCGCTGCGCGCGCTCCACCCGGTAGGCCGGAGCGGCGAGCAGCTCGAGCAGTTGGGTCCGCGACCAGACGCCGCCGGTGGAGGTGAAATAGCGGTACGTCGGGGTGAGCCACCGCCCGGCCACCGTGGTGTCCTTGGCGGCGCAAGCCGCATCGAAGGCGGCGACGGCGCGCAACACGGCCGCCGAGTCGGCAGGGGCCGCCTGCGCGCGCGCCGACGGGGCGGCGAGCCACAGCACGAGAGCGATGAGCAGGGATGCGGGCACCGCGACACTCCTCTTGCTGGGGGAGGTGAGCGCACGAGGCGCGGAGGCAGCGCCACCTGACGCCAGAGTCGAGCTGCGGCCGGGTATCGACCAATGTGGCGGCACAGCCGCCACCTCCGACGACCGGCCGTCGGCTTCGACGATTCGTCAGGCCGCCGGCGGGTCGATGTCCGCGGGCCAGTCGGGGCGCAGCAGGAGCTCCTCGATCCGGTACGCGTGGAGGAAGTCGTGCAGCGCGAGGTGCCGGAACATGATGAACACGGAGTAGGTCCGGTACTCGCCATGCTCGGCGGTGCGCGACCAGTCCGCGGGGCTCAGGGCCTCCAGGCGGGCGACGAGCCGCGCACGGTCGGCGGCGAAGCGCTCGAGCGCGGCGCCGAGGTCCATGCGCAGCAGCAGGTCATCGGCGTCCTGCTCGCCCGGCTGGTACGGCCGGATGACCGGCGCGGGGTCGCGGAGCATGCGCTCGAGCCGGTCGGAGAAGAGCGCGTGTACGTGGGCGAGGTGGCACGCGTGCTCGTGGGCGGACCACCGGCCCGGCGCCGGGCGCCGCCTCACAATGGCAGGCGGCACCTCCCGCACGAGGGGCACGACGATGTCCGGCGCTCGGCGGAGCGCATCGACGACGGCGGGAATGCTGTTCATCAGCTCGCGAATTCGGAGTGTGGCGGCCTGACGAGCATCGGGCAGGTCTACCCGATCCTCAAACAGTGAACCCCACGCCGCTCATCACACAAGTGGAAGCCCGGCGGCACGCCAGGTGAGCTCCGACCGGCGTACGCCCCCATCACATCGCGCCCATCACGCCGTCACGCCGGGTGGCGGGCGCCATCCGTGTCGTCCGCCGTCACACCACCTTCGCCTTCCACCCCCCGCGCCTGAACGCCGCGATCGCGAGCAGCGCGAACGTCGAGAACGCGACGGTGACGGCGACGTAGACGCCGTGTGGCCCCATGCGGAGCCCGTGCGCCAGCGCCCACGCGAGGGGGATCTCCAGCAGCCAGAACGAGACGAGGTTGAGCAGCGTCGGCGTCCAGGTGTCGCCGGCGCCGTTGAACGCCTGCGCGAGCACCATCCCGTAGGCGTAGAACACGAAGCCGAGCGCGATCACCCGCAGTCCGTCGATGCCGTACGGCAGCACGGCGGGATCGTGCGTGAACAACCGCACGATGGCGGGCGCGGCGAGGACGAAGACGAGGCTCACCGCGCCGAGAAAGCCCATGTTGTAGGCGCCCGCGATCCACACCGCGCGCTCGGCGCGCTCGGGCTTGCGCGCGCCGAGCGCCTGCCCGACCATGGTCGCCGCGGCGTTGCTCAGCCCCCACGACGGCAGCAGCGCGAACATGACGACGCGGATGGCGATCGTGTAGCCCGCGACCGCGTCGCTGCCGAAGCCGGCGAGGATGCGCACGAGCCCGACCCAGCTCGCCGTCGAGATCAGCACCTGGACGGTACCGCTCCCCGAGAGCCGCACGAGCCGCAGCATGAGCGAGGGGTCGAGCCGCAGGTGACGCCGGCTGACGCCCACGTGGCCGCCGCTCCGCCGCAGGAGGCGCGAGAGGCCGACGAGCGCCCCCGTCCCGCGACCGATCGTCGTCGCCACGGCGGCGCCAGTGAGGCCGAGCTCCGGGAAGGGGCCGAGCCCGAAGATCAGGCAGGGGCCGAGCACGATGTTGATCGCGTTGGCGAGCCAGAGCGTGCGCATGGCGATCGCCGCGTCCCCCGCGCCGCGGAAGATCGCGTTGATCAGGAAGAGCAGCAGGATGCTCGCGTTGCCACCGAGCATGACGCGGGTGAAGGTGCTGCCGCTCGCGATCACGGTCGGCGACGCGCCCATGAGCGCGAGGAGCGACGGCGCGAGCGTGACCCCGGCGACGCCGAGGACGACGGCCACGAGGAGGCCGAGCGCGATCCCCTGCACGGCGGCGCGCGACGCGCCGTCGGGGTCCTGCTCTCCCGTGCGGCGGGCGACCGTGGCCGTCACGCCGATGGAGAGCCCCATCGCCAGCGTGTAGACGATGGCGAGCATCGACTCGGTGAGCCCGACGGTGGCGACGGCGTCGGCGCCGAGCCTGGAGACGAAGAAGACGTCGCAGACGACGAAGACGCTCTCCATCGCCATCTCGAGCACCATCGGGATGGCGAGGACGAGGATCGCGCGTCCGATCGCGCCCTCGGTGTAGTTGCGGCGGGAGCCGCGCAGCGCCTCGCGCACGGCCCCCCAGAGACTCTCGCCGTCGCGCTCCGCCGTTGCGGGTGCGCGGAGGACGATCTCGGTCGGTTCGGTCATGACGTTGTTCGGGTGCGTCGCGGCGGCCGGCCGGGCGGCGCGGCGCGAATGAAGAAAGGGCGGCACCGATCGCGGTGCCGCCCTTCTCCAGGCCCGGCTCAGCGTGCGATCAGCGCAGATTCATCCACGGCGGGCGACGACGTCGAGCGTCGACGCGCGCTGGCGCGAGTCGGCGGCGACGGTCGGGATGGTGACGCTGCGCATCGATCTTCTCCGCTCGAGGGACAGGGGCGGGAATTGTACGAGCTTCCGTCGCGGCGCGCAAGCGCCGCGGCCACGCCGGCCGCCCGGCTATCTCGTCTCCTCCAGTGTGAAGCCCACCTTCAGCGTGACCTGCCAGTGCGCGACACGCCCGTCCGCGATGTCGCCACGCGTCTCGAGCACCTGGAACCAGCGGAGATTCCGCACGGTCACCGCCGCCTTCGCGATGGCCGTGCGAACGGCGTCCTCGATTCCGGTCGACGACGAGCCGACGAGCTCGATGGTCTTGTAGACGTGGTCGGTCATGGGGCTTCCTCCGCTTCTGTTGTGGGAGTTGCCTGGGAACGACGCGCGGCGACGGCGAGCCGCGCTCTCAGCTCATTCGCGTGTCCGCGGTCGGTCCGTAGATCGGTGGCAGCGGCACGTCGACGAGCCGGAGATAGACGCTGAGCTGCCCGCGGTGATGGATGATGTGGTTCAGCAGCATGGAGCGGAGGACGGCGGCGCGCGGCAGCGTGAAGATCGTGTGGCCGCCGTTCTTGAGCGACCAGGGCACCTGGAGCTCGTGGTCCGCCGCGCCGGCGATCGCGGTGCGGGCCTGCCTCACATGTTCGTCGAAGGTGGCGAGGAGGGCGGCGGTGGACGTGAAGCGCGGCGGCGAGGAGGCGGGGCCGCCGGGCGGGCTCATGTCGACCTCGGTCTGGAAGATCGTCCTCGGCGCCATCGACGGCAGGTTGGCGACGTGGGCGGCGAGCTCGCCGAGGCTCTTCGACTTGGCATGCGGCTTCCAGGACGCCCGGTCTTCGGGGACGCGCTCGAGCAGCGTGCGCGTGGTGGCCATCTCCTGGTCGAACTCGGGAAGCAGGGAGTGAGCGATGGTCATCGTGGGGAAGGTCCTTCAGTCATCTCGTGGAATGAGGTGGACGACGCGCACCGGGGTCCGGGACGCCAGCGCGGTGGCGACCATGCTCCGGTGGCAGTGGGCGGGGTCGGCTTCGAGGCAGAGGAGACAGACGCGGCGCCCGGAGCGGACCAGGGCGGCCAGCGTCTCCAGCCCGGCCTGTGCGTCGGGCGTGGCCAGGTGCTCGAGGTAGATCCGGCGCATCTCGTCGTGGCGCCCCGAGCGCGCGGCGGCCCGTCCGTCCGCCGGCGTCCCGAGGCTCCGGAGGTGGAGATACTCGACCCCCGCCTCCGCGAGGTTCGCGGCCAGCCGGGTCTTCGCGAAGCCGGGGCGTCGCGAGCTGGCGACCGCACGGACGTCGACGAGCAGGTCGACGCGCTCGTCCCGCAGCGCGTCCAGGAAGCTCCGGACGGTGGCGGCTTCGTAGCCGATGGTGGCGATCGATTCCATGCGCACGACGCTCCGGCCGGGAGACTCCGCTCGGGTCGCGCCCGAGACCGTTCGGGCGACCCCTGAATGTAGAGACGCGCGTCGCGGTCGCGTCCGCCGGGTGTGGACGGGCGTTGACGCGCCGGGCCAAGGATCATAACCTGGGATCCCTTTCACAAGGAGCGCTCCGTGCGCCTCCCCGCCACGCCTCGGCCCGTCCACGTCGTGCCTCTCGTCGCAGCCGCGACGCTCGCCCTCCTGTCGGCGGTGCCACACGGGGACGCTCTAGCCCAGGCGAGCGGGCGCGACGCGAAGCCGCCGCTCGCGCCGGAGCTCGAGCGGCTCCGCGCCGCCCTGGACAAGTATCAGGATCCGATCGTCGCCGTGCGCGACGGCTACTTCTCGACGGTCGGCTGCGTCTCCTTCCCGAAGGGCGGCAGCGAGGGCACGATGCCGTACGCCCCGGGGGGGATGGGAGTGCACTTCCTGAACATGCAGCTCATCGGGGCCCCGATCGACGAGCGCAAGCCGCAGGTGCTGATCTATGAGCCCGCGGGTGACAAGCTGCGGCTGATCGCGGCCGAGTGGTTCGTGCCGGTGCCGGCCGCCGGCAGTCAGCGGCCGACGGTCTTCGGAAGGGAGCTGCAGGGGCCGATGGTCGGGCACGAGCCGCTGATGCCCGAGGGGCTCCACCACTACGACCTGCACGTGTGGCTCTGGAAGCAGAATCCCCTCGGGATGTTCGCGCCGACCAACCCGGCCGTGACCTGCCCGAAGGCGGCCTATTCGTTCGCCGAGACCGCGCCAAGGATGGCCCCGCAGACGCCCCACCACTGAGCGTGCACCGCCTGCCGCCCGCGGCAGCACCGTGGCCGCTCACTCGGCGCGATCGAAGCGACGCGTCGTCGGCGCCTGGGCCGGCGTGGAGGTGACGGCGAGGGCGGCGACGAACGCGTCGGGGTCGTCCAGGCGCAGCCCGAGCCGCCGCGCCCGCCGCGCCAGCCCGCCGGGCAGGCGGATGGCGGCCGGGTCGGCGAGGGTGACGAGGACGTTCGGGGCCGCGGGCTTCATGAGGCTCAGGTAGTCTCCGGCGCCGGGGGTGCCGGCCGCCGGGAGGTCGCGCCAGGACGGGCGGACGGCGGCCAGCACCGCCGTCCGCGGCAGCCGCAGGGAGAGCCGGCGTCCGACGCGCAGGTCCAGCGTGTCGTCGTCGAGGCGCACGGCCCCGCGGCCGAGCGCGTGGTAGTCGGCGGCCAGCCAGGCAAGCGTGGCGAGGCTCCCGGCCGTGAGGGTCCACGCGAGCACGGGGTGCCGGGCGGCGAGCCACAGGTGGAGCGCGGCCGTCTCGATCGCGATGACGAGACCGAGTCCGCCGACGAGACTCCCCGAACGCGCGGACCGGTATGTGAACTCGACCATGCTCGCCCGACTCCGATGCTGGTGGCCAACCGACGCCCCGTCGCTTGCGGCGCCCCGTCAGGTGGCGCCGGTCGTCGGGGGCTCATCGCGCCAGGCCCGCCGGCGCGGCACCCAGCGCGGCACCGCGCGCCGATAGCGCAGGTACGCCGCCCCGAAGCGCCGCTCGAGGCCCGGCTCCTCGACCAGTAGAAAATAGACCTGGTTGAGCGCGACGAACAGCGCGAGCCACGCGGCCAGTCGGGGCGAGCGGTGGAGTAGCGCCTCGCCCGCGAGCACCACCGCCACGGCGCTGATCATCGGGTTCCGGACGTAGCGGTACGGGCCCGCCACCACCAGGCGACGCGTCGGATCCCACGGCGCGAGCGTGCCCTGGCCCACGCGGGCGAAGAGCACGACGCACCAGAGGAAGAGCGCCCCTCCGGCGAGGAAGAGGAGCGCGCCGAGGACGTGCGCGCCGCGCGCCACCGCGGGCGGCGCGTGCAGCGCGCCGGCGAGCGGGAGCTCGGCGTCCATGAGCCAGTGGGGCACGACGACCGTGACCACGACGGGGAGGAGGAGGATCGCCAGCAGGTGCCGCATGACGGTCATGGCGCGCCTCTGCACCGCACCGCCAGGCGGATGCATCACTCAGGGCACGCCCGGGCAAGCGCCGCAGTCCTGTTCGGGGTGCGGAGCGCGTCGGGCGAGCTGTGCGACTTCACCTGGAGCTCCGCCACGGTAGCTGGAGTTGCCATGTTCTCCTCCCCGTGCAGACAAGGATACGCCGCGACCCGCAGCCTGGTACGTACTTCCACTCTCCTTTGCATCGGCCGAAGAGCACGCCCCCGGCGCCGTAGGCGGTCTCCCAGGCGGCGATGGCGCGCGACATGAATGCCGCCATGGTCAGGCGCCCGACGACGTCTTAACGCCGGCTCCACCCGCGCGTCTGCGTCAGATATCACTCTCAGATGCCACTCGTCGAGACATCGGGACAGGAGGCCATGCCGGGCAGGGACAGAGCGCGCCCGCGCGCATCGGCGCGCCGATCCGCCGCGCCGCGGCACTACGCCGTGGCCGTTCTCCTCGTCGCGCTCGCCGCCGAGCTCACGCGCGCCGGCGAGCCGCTCCTGGCGCCCCAGTACTCCCTCCTCTTCTACGCCGCCGTCCTCGGCAGCGCGTGGTACGGTGGGCTCGGCCCCGGGCTCCTCGCGACCGCCCTGGCCGCGACGGCGCTCGACTTCCTCTTCGTTCCGCCGCGCTATTCCTTTGGCCAGTTCAGCGTCCGTGACGCGGTCGGGCTGGCCGTCTTCGCCGCCGTCGCCGTCGTCACGAGCTCGCTCAGCGCGCGGCTGCGCGCGCAGCGCGAGCGCGCCGAGGAGCACGCGCGCGAAGTCGAGCGGCTCGCCGCCGAGCTCGAGGCGCGCTCGGCGCTACGGCTCGAGGAGAAGGTGCGGGAGGCGGAGGCGCTGGCGGCGGAGCTCGCGCTGGCCAACCGCGCCCTCGCGCGCAAGAGCGAGGAGGCGGAGGCCGCGACGCGCGCCAAGTCGGCGTTCCTCGCCGCCGTGAGCCACGAGCTGCGCACTCCCCTCAACGCCATCGCCGGCTACGCCGAGCTCATCGCGGACGGCGTGCGCGGCCCGGTGACGCCCGAGCAACGGCACGACCTCGCGCGAATCCAGTTTGGCCAGCAGCACCTGCTGGCGCTGATCAACGATCTGCTCGACGCCGCCAAGATCGAGGCCGGCCAGCTCTCTCTCGAGATCGCGGAGGTCGCGCCGGCCGAGGTGGTGGCCCGGGCCGCCGCGCTCGCCGAGCCGGTGATCGCGGCGAAGGGGCTGCGACTCGAGCGCACGCCGATGGACGACGTCCCGCTCGTCCGCGCGGACCCCGACCGCCTGCTCCAGGTGCTCGTCAACCTCCTCTCCAACGCCGCCAAGTTCACCCAGCGTGGGACGGTGGGCGTGGCGGCGCGCGTCGCGGGCAGTCGCGTCGCGATCTCCGTCTCCGACACCGGGCGCGGCATCCCGACCGCTGACCTGGAGCGGATCTTCGAGCCGTTCGCGCAGGTGCAGCGTGCCGACGGCGAGGAGCAGCACGGCACCGGGCTCGGGCTCGCGATCAGCCGCGACCTCGCGCGCGCCATGGGCGGCGACCTCACCGTCGAGAGCACGCCCGGCGTCGGCTCGACGTTCACGGTCTGGCTCGCGCGTGCCGGCGTCGCCGCCCCCGCCGCCGCGGCGGGCGTGCTCGCGGCGGGCGTGCTCACGCTCTGGCCGCCGGTGGAGTTCCTCCCACTGGGGTGAGGGGCGCGACGCTCGCGGCGGGAGCGTCGCGGGCGGTCGATTCGCGACCCCTCACCACCCGTCCTGCCGCCCCCCGAGCCGGTCCACCACCGCCGCCAGCCGCTCCGCCCCGTACCACCAGTTCGCCCGCACGGCGCGCTCGGCCGCATCGGGGTCGCCCGACCGCACGGCGTCGATGATGGCCGCGTGCTCGGCGAAGGTGGGCCGGAAGTCGGGACCGATGAGTGGGGCGTAGTACCACTCGTAGCGGTCGAGCTGCGGGCGGATCGTCTCGAGCAGGGCGCGCGTGCGCGGGCCGGCGCAGCTGTCGACCAGCGCGCGGTGGAAGGCGTCGTGGCGCTCGAAGAGGCGGTCGAAGTCGGGGGGGCGCGTGCGCGCCTCGATGCGGAAGGCGACTTCCGCCGAGCGGAGCTCGGCGGCGAGGGCGCGCCGACCGGCGGTCGGGAGTCGGGCGGCTGCGCGCGCGACCACCCCCTCGAGCGCGCCGGCGAGGTGATAGAGCTCCATGACGTCGTCGCGCGTCATCGGCGCGACCGCGAGCCGCGTCTGCGCCCCGCGTCCCCCCCGCGCCGCGGCGACGAGCAGCCCCTCGTGGTGCAGGCGGCGCAGCGCCTCGCGCGCCGGCGTGCGGCTGACGGCGAGCCGCGTAGCGACCTCGGTCTCGGTGACGCGCGCGCCCGGCAGGAGCCGGCCGCGGACGATGAGGTCGCGGACGCGGGTGTAGACGCCGGCGGCGGCGACGGTGGGGCGCCGCGAATCGCTCGCCGGCGCGGGCGAACGGCGTCGCGCCGGACCGTCGCGCTCCGTAGACTCCGACGTGGGGGGGGCCCCCCGCGCCCCCCTCCGCGCCCCGGCCCGGCCGGTCGGTCCGACACCTTTGTATGGCATATTCGTATACAATCATGAGCCGCGGGACACCGCCGGCGCACGGCGGGCGACCCACCGGACGCATGCGACACGAGGCACGGGAGAGTTAGCGCGCGTCCCGCCCGACGGGAACGCCCCGTCCGCATCGTAGCACGTTCCGTGGCACCTTTCACTCCACGAGGACCGATGGCCCCGACGCGGGCCCCCACCTCGCGCCCTCCCGCCCCCGTCTCGCGCGGCGCCGCCGCACCCCGCCTCCGCCTCGCGCTCCTCCTCGCCGGCGCCGCGGCGCCCGCGGGCGCCATCGCGCAGCGGAGCGACTCCCACCGCTTCGAGCCGGGCACGCGCTGGGCGTACAGCAACACCGGGATGCTCGTGCTCGGCAAGGTGATCGAGGTCGCGAGCGGGCAGGACTACTTCGGTTACATCCGCGAGCACGTGTACCGGCCGGCAGGGATGACGAGCAGCGACTCGTACGACCTCGACCGCGTGAACCGCAACCTCGCCGTCGGCAACCGCGAACCGCACACTGCGAACTGCGAACTGCCGACTGACGACTGCCAACTGACGACTGCCAACTGCAGTTCGCAGTTGTCAGTTCGCAGTCGTCAGTTCGCAGTCGGCGGTTCTCGTCCGACCGTCATTCGTATCTCAGCGCCTGGATCGGATCCAGCCTCGCCGCCCGTCGCGCCGGCCAGACGCCGAAGATGACGCCGACGGCGGCGGAGAAGGCGAAGGCGAGCACCACCGACATCGGCGAGATCGAGGCCTTCCACGACGCCGCGCGGCTCAGACCGTACGCGGCGCCGGCGCCCAGCGCCACGCCGATGATGCCGCCGAGCAGGCAGAGCATCACCGCCTCGATCAGGAACTGGAGCAGGATCGTGCGGCGCGTGGCGCCGAGCGCCTTGCGGACGCCGATCTCGCGCGTGCGCTCGGTGACGGAGACGAGCATGATGTTCATGATCCCGATCCCGCCGACGAGGAGGCTCACCGCGGCGATGCCGGCGAGCAGGTAGGTGAAGGTCTGCGTCGTCTCGCCGAGCGTGTTCAGGAAGTCCGACTGGTTGCGGATCGTGAAGTCGTCGTTCTGCCCCGGGCGCAGCCGGTGCGAGCGGCGGAGGATGCTCTGCACGTCGGCCATCGTCTGCGGGATCTGCGCCTCGGACGGGGCGAGGACGTTGATCGAGCGGATGCGGTCGGTGCCCAGGACGCGGAAGCGCGCGGTGCTGATCGGGATCAGCACCTGATCGTCCGGGTTTCCGAACGCGGTGCCCTGCCCTTTCTCGGCGAGCACCCCGACGACGGTGAACTGGATCCCCTTGATGCGGATCGCCTCACCGACGAGCGACGCCGGGCTCGCCACCCCCAGATTCTGCACGACCGCCGAGCCGAGCACCGCCATGCGCTGGCTCCCCTGGTTGTCCCCCGCCGTGAACATGCGGCCGGCGGCGATGGTGTACCTGCGCACCTCGGGGTAGTTGGGCGTCGTGCCGAGCACGGTCGTGCTCGCGTTGGCGCTCCCGTACTGTACCTGCGCCGTCCCCGACATCTCCGGCTCGACCGCGTCGATGTACTGGCCGCGCTCCTCGAGCGCGGTCGCGTCGTCCATCGTGAGCTTGGCCCGGTCGCTCTGCGACGCCACGCCGCGCCCGAAGATCTGCCCGGGGGTGACGGTGATCAGCGTCGTGCCGAGGGCGGCGATGCGCTGGTTCACCGATTCCTGCGCGCCGCGCCCGATCGAGACCATCGCGATCACCGCGCCGACGCCGATCACGACGCCGAGCATGGTGAGGAAGGAGCGCAGCTTGTTGACGCGCAGCGCGCCGAGCGCGACGGAGAGCGTTTCGCCGAACTGCATGACGCGCCCTCCTCAGCTTCCGCCGCGGGGACTGCCGCCCGCGCCGCCGCCCGCGCCGCCGCCACCCGCGCGTCCCCCCGCACCTCCACCACCACCACCGGCGCCGCCGCCGCCGAGTGGTCCGCCGGTGACGCTCCGGATGCGCTCGTTCTGCTGCTGCCGCTGCTGCTGGAGGAGCGCCGCGCCGAGCAGCGCGACCTGCTCGCCCGGCTGCACGCTGCCGCGCACCTCGGTGTAGTCATAGTTGCTGACGCCGAGCTGCACGAAGCGCGGCGACCAGCCGGCCGAATCCTTCACGAACACCACCCCGCGGGTGAGCGCCGCTCCGCCACGCGAGCTTCCGCTCCCACTCCCGCTCCCGCCACGCGTCCCGACGCCGTCGCCCGATGCGGCGCCGCTCCCGCCGCCATTGGCGAAGCGGCGGCGCTGGCAGGCGCCGGCCGCCTGGGGGTCGACGCCGGCCTTCCGGTAGAGCGCCTGCATCGAATCGCGCATGGCCTGGAAGTCGATCTCGCCGGCGCGCGCGCGCTGGCGCAGGCTGTCCATCCTCGCCTGCACGCCGGGATTCTTGCCGAGCGCCGCGGTCACCGCGTTGCACGCCGAGTCGGTCACCGGCACCGTCTGCCCGACGTCGTTCTGCACGTTGCCCGCGCCGTTGCCGCCGCCGTTGCCGCCGCCGCTTCGGCTCGCGAACTGGGCGCGCATCAGCCGCTGCACCGAGTCGGCCGGGATGCCGAGCGCCTGCGCGGCGGCGGCGACGTCGCGCGTGCCGCGCACCGCGTCCACCGGCACGGCGAGCACGTTGTCGCGCTCCTGCACGCGCATCGTGACCTCGCCGTTCATCCCCGGCAGCAGCGCGCGGTCGGGGTTCTGGAGCGAGACGAGCACGGGGAACATGGTCACGCTCTGCTGCACGACGGCCTGCGGCTCGATCTTCTCGACGATGCCGGTGAAACGGCGGTCGGGGAAGGCGTCCACGGTCACCGTCGCCGGCTGGCCGACCTTGACGTTGCCGATGTCGGTCTCGTTGACGAGCGCGCGCATGCGCACCCGCGACAGGTCGGCGATCGTGAGCAGCGTCGTCCCGCCGCTCACCGACGAGGTGGCCGACGAGATGACCGTCCCGACGGAGATGGGCTTGCTGATCACCGTGCCCCCCACCTGCGCGCGCACGGTCGCGTCCTCGAGACGCTGCTGCGCGATGTCGAGGTTCGTGCGCGCGGTGACGACCTGCGACTGGGCGCTGGCGTAGCTCGCCGTCGCGCTCTCGCGCTCGGCCGCGGTGATCACGCGCTGCGCCGCGAGCTGGTCGGCGCGGTCGCGGGCCGCCTTGGCGACCGCGAACTGCGCGTTCGCCGCGGTGAGGACGGCGCGCGCCTGCTCGTACTGGTTGCGCAGGTCGCGCGTGTCGATCTGCACGAGGAGGTCGCCCGGCTTCACCGTCGAGCCGACCTCCACGGGCAGCCTGATGACCAGCCCGCTCGCCTTCGACTTCACGGCGACGGTGTCCACCGGCTCGACGGTCCCGGTCGCTTCCGCCTCGACGACGATGTCGCGCCGCTCGACGGCGGCGGTCTGGACGAGACTGGGTTGGGCACTCTTGCCACGGCACCCGGCGGCGAGGACGGCCGCGGCGGCGGCCGCGGCGAGCCGGGTCACCGCTCGGCGGCCGCGAGGAGAGAGGTTCATGTTCCCTGGATGAGTTGCTGTGAAGGGCCTGACGCCCGTTCGACGACGCCCGAGGCGCAACGGTCGAGCCAGTGCCGGCGACGCGTCACGGGTTCTGCCGCCACGATCAGGGCAGCTCCTGGCCGATCACGGCCTCGAGCTGCGCCCGGGCCACCCGGGCGTCGTAGCGCGCCTGGATGAGCGCCGAGCGGGCCTGCGCGAGCTGGGTCTGCGAGGTGAGGACGTCGAGCAGCGTCGACGCGCCGAGCTGGTAACGCTGGCGCTGCACGCGCAGGTCCTCCTCGGCGGCGCTCACCGACGCCTGCTGGATGGCGATCTGCTGCTGCGCGGTGCGCAGCGTGCTCAGCGCCTGCACGAGCTGCTGCTGCGCGGCGAGCCGGGTGTCGCGCAGCGTCGCCTCGGCGTTGTCCTCGGCGACGCGCGCGCGGACGACGCTCTCCTCGCGCGTGAACTGGTTGAACAGTGGATAGGAGAGGCCGAGGCTGAGCCGGCCGTTGTACTGGTAGGGATCGCTGCCGTAGCCGAAGCGCGGGTCGGTGCCGCTCCCCGCGCGCGAGTAGCTGGCGGTGACCGTCGGCAGGTAGGGGGCACGCGCCGCCTTGGCGCTCGCCGACGCCGCGCCGAGCTGCGCCGCCGCCTGGCGCACCGCCGGCCCCTCGGCCGCGAGCCGGGCGAGCGTCGCGCTGTCGAGCGCGACCGCGGCCGCGACGTCGAGCGAGTCGCTCTCCTGCGCCGTCACGGGTACCGGCGACGCGACGAGGCGCGTCAGCGCGGCGTCGGCGTTCCGCAGGGCGGTCTGGGCGTTGAGCAGCGCGAGCTGCGCGTTCCCGACCTGGATCACCGAGCGGAGCGAGTCCGAGGTGGTCGCCGCGCCCGCCCGCAGCTTCGCCGACGACGTGGTGAGCTGCTGCTGCGCCTCCTCGAGCTGCGCGCGCGCCGCCGCCTCGCTCTCGTGCGCGGCGAGCACGGCGAAGTATTGCTGCTGCACGCTCAGCGCGACGTCGAACTCCTGCGCCACCGCGCTCGCCTCGGCGGCGCGCACCCCCGCCTTCGCCGAGCGGACGCCGTAGATGCGCGACCCGCCCTCGAAGAGGTTCAGGTTGAGCGACAGGCCGCTGCTGTACGACCACGGCGCGGGCGACAGCGTCTCGACGGCGTTGGTTTGCGGGTTGATGCGCGTGCGGTCGCCCGCACCGGTGAACTGCCGGACGCCGCCGAGGCTCACCGACACGTTCGGGATGAACGCGCCGTAGGCCGACGTCACCGCGGCGCGGCTCGTCCGCTCGGTGCCGCGCGCCTGCACCGCTGCCGGCGCGTTGCGCTTCGCGAGGCGGATCGCCTCGTCGAGCGAGATCGGCCGCGCCGACGAGTCGGTGGGGGGAGCGGGCGCCGCGGCCAGGGAGTCGGACCGCTGGGCGGCGAGCGGGAGCGGGGAGAGCAGGGCGAGCGCGAGGAGCGCGCGGGCGAGGGTCGTCATGCGAGTGCCACTACGGCGTGGGGTGAGGCGCGCTCCGCGGTGCGCTCGTCGCTCGCGATCACGCCGTCGCGCAGCACGAGACGCCGCCCGGCGTGCGCCGCGACGTCGGGCTCGTGCGTCACGACGACGATCGTCTGGCCGTCGCCGTGGAGCCGCTCGAAGAGGGCGAGGATCTCCTCGCCGGTCTGGCTGTCGAGATTCCCCGTGGGCTCGTCGGCGAGCAGGAGCGCGGGCTCGGTGACGAGGGCGCGGGCGATGGCCACGCGCTGCCGCTGGCCGCCGGAGAGCTCGTTCGGGCGGTGGTCCATCCGGTGCGCGAGCTGCACGCGCTCGAGCGCCTCGGCGGCGCGGCGGCGCCGCACGTCGCCGGGCAGGCCGGCGTAGACGAGCGGGAGCTCGACGTTGTGCAGCGCCGACGCGCGCGGCAGCAGGTTGAAGGTCTGGAAGACGAAGCCGATCTCCTCGTTCCGCACGCGCGCCAGCTCGGCGTCGGACATCCGCGAGACGAGCTGCCCGTCGAGCCAGTAATCGCCGGCGGTCGGCGTGTCGAGGCAGCCGAGCACGTTCATGAGCGTGCTCTTCCCGGAGCCCGACGGGCCCATGATGGCGACGTACTCGTTGCGCTCGACGGTGACGCTGACGCCGCGCAGCGCGAGCACGCGCTCGCCTCCCAGCTCGTACTCGCGCCGCAGGTCGCGGACGCGGATGACTGGCGGCCGCGGGGAGAGTTGGGACGAGTGAACGGACAACGATCGATCGGGGCTGAGGGATGGACGAGCGGCTCGCGCCGCGCGCAGAATGCAGCACGCAGAATGCGGCACGCGGGCCGTCCGAGTGGACCTCCGGCGCGACGGTCGTGCCGCGGTGTCGCGCCCACTCCGTGAGATACCCCGGCCGCCCCCGAAACGTTGGGCGGCGTGGCGGCCCTCGCACGCCCCAACGGCGCGCGGGCCCGCGCTGTAGCGCATGGGGCACGGGACGAGGAGAGCGACGCCCGTGCCTCACCCTCAGGAGGACCCATGAACCGCATTGGACTGGCGGCGGCCGCCGCCGCGCTCGCGCTGGGTGCCGCGTGCGCGAAGCACGCGAAGGCACCGGAAACGACCACCGCGGCGACGGCGGCGACGCGCGCCGAGGAGCCCGGCGGGCGCCGCGGCGGCATGCGGCGCGGCCCGCGCGAGGACGTCTTGCTGCGCGGCATCGAGCTGAGCGCCGATCAGCGCTCGCGCGTGGACGCGATCCGCCAGAAGTACCGCGCCCAGCGCGAGGACCTCGACCCGCGCGCCAACCCCGACGACCGGCAGAAGATGTTCGATCTCATGCGTCAGCAGAGCGACGAGATCCGCGCCGTGCTCACCGCCGACCAGCAGAAGGTCTACGACCAGAACCTGGCCGCGCTGCGCGAGCGGATGCAGCGCCGCGGCCCCGGCGGTCCCCCCGGCGACGGCCGCTGAGCGGCGGGGCCGCGGCCGTCCGCGCCGCTCGCGGGCGAACGGCCGTGCCCCCTCGCCTCCCGGAACCCGCGCGCGAGCGCTAGAGCGCCGGGCCGGGCCGCTCCGGAGGCGGCTCTCCGGGCGGAGGGCCGGGCGGAGGGCCGCCGGGACCAGGACCTCGACGGTGGCGCTGCCGCTCCGCCGCATGAATGCGCTCGCGCTGCTCGGGGGTGAGCACGGAGTCGATCTGACGGCGGGTCTCCTCGATCAGCGCCTGGAGGCGCGGCCGCATCTCGCCACGCACCGAGTCGATGCGCGGCGTCTGCCGGTCGAGGATCGCCTGGATGCGCCGGTCCTGCTCGTCGGTGATCCCGAACTCGCGCCGGAACCGCTCCTGGGCATCGCGCGACGGGCGCCCCCGCTCCCCGCCCCCGAGAAAGCCGCCGCGGCGACCCCACCCCCCCTCCGGCGGTCGGCCGGCGGCGAACGCGCGCGGGGCGAGCACCAGCCGCTCGAGCGCCACCCCGCCGGCGACGCCGGCGGCGGCGACGAAGAGGAGCACCGCGGCGGCGATCGCCATGGCGCGCCCCGGGCGCGTGGCGGCGGCCGGAAGCGCCGGCGCGCTCCCGCTCTCCGGGCCCATGGCGTCGGCGGTCGGGTCGCTCATCGGCCGCTCCGCGACGGTGACGGCGTCTGAGCCGACGCCGCGCCGACGGCCTCGCCGAGGAGCCAGTCGCCGGAAGTGGTGCCGACCAGCGTCTCCGCCGCGTCATGATCGGAGAGCGTCGCCGTGGCGGCGCTGAGCAGGACCTCGCGCTCGCTCGGCGTCGAGCTGCGCGCCGCGGGGGCGGTGACGGCGAGCACGCCGGCCGCGATCCCGGCGGCGGCGCCGAGCGGGATCGCGGCCCGCGCCCACGCGGCGGTGAGCTCCCACCAGGGCGCCGGCCGGTCGCGCCGCCTGGCGCTCCGCCGCCGCCGCAGCGGGAGCGCCGTCCGGTCGGCGATGCGCCGCTCGAGCGCCGCCCAGTCCACCGCTTCCAGCGGCGGGTTGGCGAGCACGTCGCGCAGGGCGGCGCCGAGCGTCGGGTCGGGCGTCAGGTCGTCGCGCGGCACGTCGGGATGCGTCCGATCGTCGTGCGTCATCTCTCCTCACTCTGCTGAAGCGGCGCGAGCGCCGCGCGGAGCACCTTTCGAGCCTGGTGCGCATGCCAGCGCACCGTCCCCTCGGCCATCCCGAGCGCCGCCGCGATCTCCGCGCTCGAGCGGCCCTCGACCTCGAACATCTGCACGACCAGGCGCTGCTTGGCCGGAAGCCCCTCCAGCGCCGCGCGGAGCCGCTCGCGCAGGTCCGCGCGCTCGGCCGATGCCAGCGGCGACTCGCCCGGCGACGCCGCTTCCTCCGGTACCGCGGCGGTCTGCCGGAGCGCGCGCGCCTTGCGCGCGTTGAGGCCGCGGTTGGTGAGGAGGCGGAAGAACCAGGGGGCGAAGGGGCGCCCCCGCTCGAACGTGTCGATCTTCTCCAGCGCGCGGACGAAGGCGTCCTGCACCAGGTCCTCGGCGTCCTCGCGGTGGCCGAGCAGACGATAGGCGATGCGGAAGGCGCGCGCCATGTAGCGGCGTACCAGCTCGTCGAACGCCGACGCGTCGCCGGCGCGTGCCCGCTCGACGAGCGCCGCCTCGTCGGGCGGCGCGGCGTGGTCCGTGCCCGCCGCGTCGGCGATCGCCTCGTCGGCGCGGGGGCCGGCGTCGTCCTCTACCACCGCCGGCAGCGCAGGTACGCCGCGGTGGACGTCGGCGCCACGGTCGCGATCGCGCCGGGCGCCGCGTGGCGTGGGCCGCGCGCGTGCGCCGGGAAGCGGGAAGGCGGCGAAGCCGCCATCGTAGGAAAGGGTGTCTGCCACGGGAACGGCACTGCGGGTCGAAAGCGGGCGCGGGACGCGGAGCGCCGGCATGCGCGGCGCCGGGGCGCACAGCGCCGGGACGCGCAGCGCGAGGCGCACCGTCCTGCATCTCCCTGATACAGCACGCGCGGCGCTACCGTTGGCTCGTCCCGCGACCCGCCGCCCGCCCCCGCCCCGCTACCGCCCCGGGCGACGCGACTCGTAGTCGGCGCGCTGCACCTCGAGCCAGCCGCGCCAGGCGCGGTCGAGCGTGTCGAGGTCGTGCGGGACGGTGCCGGCGCCGGCGATCGCCTGGTCGAAGGACCGGCCGCGGATGAGCGCCGTCGCGAGCTGGCCGACGAACTGCCGCCCCTCCCGCTCGGCGAGAAACTCGGCGAAGCTCACCGCCTGGGCGTCGTAGAGCGCCGCTCCGCTCAGCGGCGCCCCCCCGCGCCGGCCGCCGCCGCGCGGCGTCCCGCGTCCGCCGCGCGCGCCCTGGTCGCTGTCGGCCGGCGCCGCCGGCCGGGGCGCCGTCACGACCGAGCGCAGCGGGAGCAGCTTGTCGGGGTGCTGCGCGAGCTGGAGCGAGACGAAGTCGACGCTTCCCTCGCCGGCGACGAGCGCGGGCACGGCGCGCTCCACCCAATCGGGGACGCGCGGGTCCTCGCGCGCCGCCGTCGCGGCGGCGCGGCCGGCCGACGCGGGGCTCCCGGTTCCGGCAGGCGCGGAGGCGGGGGCGCGCAGCGAGTCGGCGAGGGGGCCGGCGAGCGAGTCGGCGAGGGCGGCGAGCCAGGCGCGGGCGAGCGGAAGCGCCACGAATCCCGAGCGCACCTCGGGGGGCAGCATGCCGCGGCGCGGATCGTCGTCGCGCTCACGCCAGCCGGTCATCGTCACGACGCGGGCGCCCGGCATGGCGAGCGAGTCGGGGCGCGCCCCCTTGCGCGGCGGCGTGCGGAGAAGCACGCCGACGGTCGGCGGGTCGGCCACGAAGTAGCGGCGGTAGGCCGACGACGTGCGATCGAGCGCCGTCTTCGCGTCGGGGAGGAGCTCGCGGTCGCGCGTGATCACCTGGTAGCCGCGGCCGGCCAGCACGTACGAGGTGTCCTTGCCGGTCACGCGCTCCTCGCCGAGCGAGACGGGAATCGGCTTGAAGACGTCCTCGCGCCTCGGGAAGGTCTCGCGAAGGGTCTTGCACGCGGCAAGCGGGGCGAGGAGCGCGGCGAGCGCGCCGGTCATCACCGCACGGCGGCGCGCGAAGCGGTCGAGAGTTGGCATCATGGAGTCCTGGCGTGGCGTCCGTCGGCCAAAAGGGCGACCCGGTGATACACCCGTACACCCGCTCCCATGAAATGGTTGGGCCGCCGGATCGCGGAGGGCGCGGTCAATTGGAGAGCACGGTCAATAAGGTATGTCCCCGCCCGCCGCGCCGCCGCGCCGCCGAGCCCGGTGGCCGCCGGCGGTCGCGGTCCGCTTTCTGCCATCTCCGCTCCTCCCGACACGACTCAGTCGCCCTCCCCATGCCTTGCCGCCGGCGCGACCCGGACGGGAGCACAGCGGGGACGGCAGATCACCACGAGGAGGGAGCGATGCGCTGGACAGCTGGCGGCCGAAGCTCGAACATCGAGGATCGACGTGGGGAGGGTGGCGGCGGAATCCGCCTCGGCGGGGCCGGCCTGGGGATCGGCGGCACGCTCATCCTCCTCGTCCTCAGCCTGATCTTCGGACGCGATTTCATCTCGGGAACCGATGCCACCGTCCCGAGCACGACGACGACCGCGAACGGCGAGGTCGCGCCCGCAGCTGGCGCGGTGCGGTCCACACCGGAAGAGGACAAGCTCGTGGAGTTCGTCTCCTTCGTGCTCGACGACGCGCAGGGGACGTGGGCGCAAGTGCTGCCCAAGCAGGCCGGTACGCCCTACCGTGAAGCCAAACTGGTGCTCTTCCGCGACGCCGTGCGGTCGGGGTGCGGGGTCGCCGAGTCGGCGGCGGGCCCCTTCTACTGCCCGACGGACCAGAAGGTCTACATCGACCTCGGCTTCTACGACGAGCTGCGGCAGCGGTTCGGGGCGTCGGGAGACTTCGCGCAGGCGTACGTGATCACCCACGAGCTCGGACACCACGTGCAGCGCCTGCTCGGCACCGAGCAGCGCGTGCGCGAGCTCCAGGAGCGGCGCCCGCAACTCGCCAACGACCTGTCGGTGCGCCTCGAGCTGCAGGCGGACTGCTATGCGGGCGTCTGGGGGAACTCCACCGACCAGCGCCGCCTGCTCGAGTCGGGCGACGTGGAGGAGGCGCTGAACGCGGCGGCGTCGATCGGCGACGACCGGATCCAGCGCCAGACCACCGGCAGCATCCGCCCGGAGTCGTTCACCCACGGCAGCTCGGCCCAGCGCGTGAGCTGGTTCAAGCGCGGCTTCACGTCGGGGCGGATGGATGCGTGCGACACGTTTGCCGGGGCGATCTGAGCGGATTCTGGCGTGATGATGTGAGATAAGTGGCGTTGCGGCGGCCCCGCCCAACGGGGCCGCCGCAACGCTTTGGGCGCTCTGGTCGTCGGAGGGGGAAGAGCGCCCGGCGCTACGGGCCGGCGTGGGACGGCCATCTCTCCGCCACGAGCCAGCTCGCGATGGCGTGCTGAGTGATGAGTTGTGAGTGATGAGTGACGGGGAGTGCCGCGCCCGGGGCGCACCTCGACCCCGCCGGATCGTGGCGTCCCGGAGCAGAGGCCCCCACCCCGCGCGACGCGGGCGGCCCGGCGCGCTACTCACGACTCACAACTCACAACTCATCACTCACGACGGCGTCACGCATCCGTCCCGCTCGCAGGGGCGACCGGTCGAGTGACATCCCGGGGCCGCCCCCGCCCGCCGTTCCCGCCTCCCGCCCCGCCCACCCCCCCAACCAGACTGGACCAGCCGCCTCCTACCCCTCATCTTTTCCCCGCGCCGCGCCCGGACTCGACTCTGGTCCTCAGGCCGCGGCGTCCCGCCGCACGCCGCTGCCCGAGCGCGGTCCCGCCGTTCCCACCCACCATCCCAGCTCCGTGTCCACGCGTCTCAAGCCTGCCTCGCTCCTCGTCGCGGCGCTCGCCGTCGCCGCCATCGCCTGCTCCGACGACGACGGAGTGACGCCGACCAGGACCCCCAAGTTCGAGATCGTCCCCGAGAAGACGCCGCTCGCCCTGACGCAGGACGACTCGCTCCAGTTCGGGACGACGCTCTACGATCGGGCGAACGGGACGGTCATGTCGTCGCGCACCGGCATGACGGTCACCTCCGCCAACCCGGCCGTCCTCGTCGTGCGCAACAGCGCTAACAGCGTGATCAAGGCGCTCGCCGGCGGCTCGACCACGCTCAGCTTCAAGTACACGGACCCCGTGTCGAAGGAGTCGGCGACGCTCGACATCCCGGTCACGGTGACCCCGGTGGCGGTCGGCTCGGTCGTCTTCACCTCGTCCGACCCCACCCTCTTCGCCGACGAGAAGGTGAAGGTGCGCGCGGTCGCCCTGAGCGCGGCGAAGGACTCCCTGCCGCGGCGCGCGCTCGCCTACACGGTCGACGCCGCCGACACGGCGGTCGCCGCTGTCGCCGCCGACGGGACGGTGACGCCGAAGGACGCGGGCGTCGCCCACGTCATCGCGGCGGTGGAGGGCCGGGCCGACACCACGGTCATCACGGTGCAGAACCGTCCGGTGACGCGTGTGACCCTCACCCCCACGCTGTCGACGATCAAGGTCGGCGCCACGGTGAAGCTCACGGCGACGGTGAACGGCACGAAGACGGCGCCGAACGACGTGACGATCACCAACCGCGTCCCGACCTGGACGAGCAGCGACCCGGCCGTCGCCACGGTGGACGGCAAGGGCTCGGTGACGGGCGTCGCCGCGCCAGCGGGCGGCGCGCTGGTGACGATCACCGCCACCGTCGACAGCCAGTCGGCGAGCGCGCAGGTGGTCGTCAACCCGTAGCCACGGGGAGGGACCGCGCGAGCGGGACGCGGCCGGCGGGACGCGTGCTACTTCCCGCCGGTCGGCGCGTCCGCCTCGTACAGGTCCTCAGGGTCCGCGGACGCCAGCTCCACGAGGAATCCGCCGATCCGCTCCGTGACCGCGGCGGCGAAGCGGCGCCCCTTGTCGGCCGTCGCCGCAGCGGGGTCGCCCACGCCGGTGTCCACGGTCGCTTTCGTCCACGCGCGCGGCGCCCACGCCCACCCCTCGCGCAGCGCGGCGACGCGGAAGCGGCGCTGTCGCCCGTCGCCCGCCTCCTCGAGCGGGAGCACGAGCTCGGGGGCGACGTGCATCATCACGCTCGTCTCGAGCTCCCCCGCGTGGTCGCCGAGGTCGGCGAAATAGGCCGCCTGGTCCACGACCTTGTACCAGTTGAGGGCGCAGAGGAAGACCCGCGTCCGCGGCTGCAGCTCGCGGATCATCTGCCGGAAGTCGTTCCCGCCGTGTCCGTTGAAGACGACGAGCTTGCGGACGCCCTGCGCCTCGAGCGCGTGCACGAGGTCGGCGAGGAGCGCGGCCTGCGTGCTGGGGTTCATGTTCAGGCAGAGCCGGATGTCGAGCTGCCCGGTGTTCACGCCGAACGGCACGGTCGGGAGGACGACGACGCGCGCCCCCCGCTCCCACGCGATCCGCGCCGCCTCGGCGGCCAGCGCGTCGCACTGGATTGTGTCGGTGGCGTAGGGAAGGTGATAGTTGTGAGCCTCGGTCGCCCCCCAGGGGAGGACCGCGACCTCGTACGGCGTCGCGGCGACGCTCTTCCAGGTGGATTCGGCGAGAATGTACGGGCGGGGGGGCATGGGCAGGGTCGGCTGGATGATCTGGTGAGCGGCGGGGCGGGGACGGGGGGATGGATGCGGCCCGCGCGCTTCCGGTGCCGGCGAATTCCGCGGACGCGTTACCTTCCCGGTCGGGGGGGCCCCCCCGCCAGCCTAGCCACCACTCCACCCCCGGGGCAACCCACGACGCGCGGAGCCGGAGCTCTCGCGCCACCGGCACGGAACCACGCCGCCACCGCTGGCATATGAGGACCATGCAGACACGCCCGACCGGCCCCCGCGATCCCCAGATGCCGACGATCGAGCACGACGCCGACGGCGCGAAGTTCTTCGCCGCCCTCCCCGAGGGGGAGGCCTACCTGAGCTACGAGGAGCTCGACGGGCGGGTCCTCGACCTCCTGCACACCATCGTCCCCTCGCGCGCGCAGCGGCACGGGGTCGGCGCGTCGCTCGTCCGCGCGGCGCTCGACTACGCCCGCGAGAACGACTACCGCAT
Organism: Gemmatimonadaceae bacterium; assembly: GCA_045804285.1. Lineage (GTDB taxonomy): Bacteria > Gemmatimonadota > Gemmatimonadetes > Gemmatimonadales > Gemmatimonadaceae > DATMHT01. The sequence goes on along the minus strand of JBJMNL010000330.1, from coordinate 630 downwards.
CGTCCCCTCCTGCCCCTTCGTGCGCGCCTGGCTCGCCGAGCACCCCGAGGCGCGCGACCTCGTCGCGAGCGACTACTGAGCGCGACCGCCTAACGAGCACCCGCCGCGCCGGCGGCGGGCGGCCCAGCGGCCGGGCAGGCGAGCGTCAGCAGACGACGGCCGAGCGCTCGCAGGGCGCGCGGGAGTGGACCGCCGCGCGGGTAGGGGACCGTCTCCGGGTGGCCGCGGCCACGGGCGGGCCAGCGCACCTCGGTCGTCCGGTCGCCGTCCGAGTCCCACACGAAGCCGAGCTGCTCGTCCCCCACCGGGTTACGCACGACCTCCACCCGGCGGAGCTCGAGCGTCCCCGTGTCGGCCCGCGCGAAGACGACGAGCGCCGACGAGTCGGGGAGACGGAGGTGCACTCGCCGGCGCAGCTCGGGGGCGGCCGCCGCCTCCTGCACCACGCAGTCCCCGCCCGTCGTCGCGGCCACGTAGTGGTCGGCGAGATACGGCTCCACGGCGAGCGGGGCGGCGAGCGCCGGCGGCAGCGCGTCGCGCGCCGCGCTGTCCCCGGCCGCGCTGTCGGCCGCAACGCGCATCGCGGTCGCGCGCGACGCCGCTCCCGCCTCCGCCCCCGCGCCCGCCGCC
>JBJMNL010000329.1:0-24542 GCA_045804285.1 Gemmatimonadaceae bacterium | reverse complement strand
GCGGGTGCGGACGTCGGGGACGCTCGGCCTCGCCGCGCTCGCCTTCGCGTTCGCGCTCGCCTGGCTGGCGGACGTCGCGGGCTCGGCGATGATCGTCGGCGCCTTCGCGGCGGGTCTCGTGCTGCACCCGACGCCCCAGCGCGAGCGGATCGAGCGCGCCACGACGTCGCTCGGCCACTTCTTCGTCCCCATCTTCTTCGCCGGCGTCGGCGCGCAGGTGGAGCTCGGCGCGCTGGCGAGCTCCCGCGCGCTGGTCGTGGGCGTGTTGCTGATCGTCGTCGGCGCGGCGGGGAAGGTGGCAGCGGGCTACGCGCCCTGGTGGTTCCGGGGCAACCGGACGCTGGTCGGCGTGGCGATGGTGCCGCGCGGCGAGGTGGGACTCATCTTCGCCCAGATCGGCCTCGCCTCGCGCGCCATCGACGCGGAGGAGTTCGGCGCGCTGATGCTGATGGTGCTCGCGACGACGTTCGTCACCCCGCCGCTCCTCATGCGCATCAGCGCCGCGGAGAAGCGCGCGGCGGCGCGGCGGCCGCCGATGGTGCCCGCGGCCGCGGTGGACGAGCGCGGCGACGGCGGGATCGACGACCTCGTCTACGGGGTGTCGCCCCTCGGGGGCGACGCCCCCGGATCGGCGCCGACGGGCGGCGAGACGCCGGCGGGCGATCCGGCCGCCGTCCCGCCGCGCCACGAGCGGCCGGCGGAGTAGCGGGCGGTCGGAACGGGCTGGAGTAACGCGGGGGGGCTGCGGGTCGTATTATCGTGGCCGGGCGCGCAGGCCGGCGCCTCGTGCTCCCCCTCCACCTCCTCCCACCGAGAGCTCCCCGTGACGACACCCGCCACGACCGCGGCCAAGACGACCGGCATCTGGGAAGACTTCGTCGACATCTTCTACGCGCCGTCGCAGGTGTTCGAGCGGCGGCGCGCCGGGCAGTTCGGGCTGGCGCTCGCCATCCTGACGGTGCTCATGACGGTCGTCTTCTTCGTGACCAAGGGCGGGCTGCAACCCGTCATGGACGCCGAGTTCCAGCGCAAGGCCGCCGAAGCGATGGCGAAGAATCCGAAGCTGACGATGGAGCAGATGGAGAAGGGGAGGGCGATGTTCGAGAAGTTCGGCTTCCTCGCGGTGCTGGTGGGCACCCCGCTCCGCGTCTGCATCGTCGCCCTCCTGCTCTGGGTCGGCGGGAAGCTCGCCGGCGCCACCGGCCCGCTCGCGCCGGCGATGATGGTATCGACCTATGCGCACGTGCCGCGGGTGCTCGAGTCGCTGCTCGCGGGCGTGCAGGGGCTCCTCCTGAACCCCGACTCGATCACCTCGCGCTACAGCGTCACGTTGAGCGCCGCGCGCTTCCTCGACCCCACGACCACGAACCCGATGCTGCTCCGGCTCGCCGGTCAGGTCGACGTCTTCTCGATCTGGGTGGCGGTGCTGCTCGCGCTCGGGCTGAGCGTCGTCGGGCGCATCCCGCGCGGCAGGGCCGCCGCGGTGGCGGCGGTGATCTGGATCGTCGGCGCGCTGTTCGGCTGACGGCGAGCGCCAGCTGGCGCGAACGCGGACGGGGCCGGGCGAGATTGTCTCGCCCGGCCCCGTCCGCGTTCGGCGGACCGCGCCCCGTGCCCCCTCAGCGGCCGCCGCGCGCCTGGTCGTAGCGCCGCGACACCTCGGGCCAGTTCACCACGTTCCACCACGCGGCGATGTAGTCCGGGCGGCGGTTCTGGTACTTGAGGTAGTAGGCGTGCTCCCAGACGTCGAGGCCCAGCAGGACGTCTCCCTCGCGTTTCCCCTCCATGAGAGGGTTGTCCTGGTTCGGCGTGCTCGAGATCGAGAGCCGGTCGCCGTCGGCGACGAGCCACGCCCAGCCGGAGCCGAACCGTCCCACGCCCGCGGCGGTGAACTGCTCGCGGAACTTCGCGAGGTCACCGAAGGTGCGGGCGAGCGCCTGGCCGAGGGCACCCGCGGGCTCCCCGCCCGCGCGGGGGGCCATGATCTGCCAGAAGAGGGTGTGGTTCCAGTGGCCGCCGCCGTTGTTGCGCACGGCGGTGCGGATCGCCTCGGGGACGGAGCCGAGGCCCGCGAGCAGCGCGTCGAGCGGCTTGTTCTGGAGCTCGGGCGCCTTCTCGAGCGCAGCGTTCAGGTTGTTGACGTAGGCCTGGTGGTGCTTGCCGTGGTGGATCTGCATCGTCTGCGCGTCGATGTGCGGCTCGAGCGCCTCCGGCGGGTACGGCAGCGGCGGAAGGGTGTGCGCCATGGGCAGTCTCCTGATGGTTCAGAGGTCGGCCTGCACGTGCAAAGCTAGCGCCGCCGCCGCGCCGGGGTAGTGGAGCGCCCGGCGCCCTCCCCCCCGTCCGCTGGGTCCACGGTGCTCCCAGAGTCCGCTACGCGGCCTCCGTCGCCCGCGTCCGCTCCCGCCACCAGCTCACGATGCCGGGGAGGACCGAGAGGAAGATCACGAGCAGGATCACCTTCTCCACGTGGTGCTCCACCCCCGGGATGAAGCGGCCCAGGAAGTAGCCGATGAACAGCATGCTCCAGATCCACGTCAACCCGCCGATGACGCTGAAGGTCAGGAAGGTGCGGTAGTCCATCCGGGCCACGCCGGCCACGAGCGGGGCGAAAGTCCGGATGATCGGCATGAATCGCGCAAGGACCACGGTCTTGGCGCCGTGGCGCTCGTAGAAGGCGTGGGCGCGCTCGACGTGCTTGCGCCGGAAGAAGAGCGAGTCGTCGCGGCTGAAGACGCGAGGCCCGGAGAGGCGCCCGATCCAGTAGTTGGTGTTGTCGCCGAGGATCGCCGCCGCGGTGAGCAGGAGCCCGAGGGAGTAGACGTTGAGCGAGACGCCCTTCGCCTCCAGCACGCCGGAGGCGATCAGGCCGGCGGTGACGAGGAGCGAGTCGCCGGGCAGGAAGAAGCCGAAGAAGAGCCCCGTCTCGGTGAAGATGATCGCGGCCAGCCCCACGTAGCCGGCCCACTGGATGAGGCTCGGGAGATCGCGGAGGCGGTGCAACAGCTCGGACAGCTCGGGCATGACGATGCGGAGGAGAGACGTGAGCGAAGTCGGCCGACGAAGGACGGGCGTGGAGCGGCGGGCACCGACGGAGCGCCGCCAGTGACAGCCTCGGAATCTACCCACGACCGGCGGCGGGCGGGTACGGCCGCGCCGGAGTCCCACCGCTGGGGGACGTCGATCCCGGAGGCGCTGCACCACCTGGAGGAGGTGCTGGTCCACGCCGCCGACGCGCTGCTCGACTCGACCGAGCCGCTGCTCGCGCTCCCCGAGCCGCCGGCGAGCCGCTGGCACCGCGCCGGGGTGACGCCGAGGGGAGAACGGATCTTCAACGTCGTCTCGGGGCTCGTGCTCGTGCTCTTCGCGGCCGGGTGGGCATGGTCGATCGCGATGGCGCGCGCCGAGGCGGCGGAGACGGACTCCCCCGACGCGGTGACGCCCGTCACGGCCGGCATCGCCGCCGCGCTCACGGACGGCGACGCGCCGACGACGGCCTACCTCACCGACGCCGCGGTCAACGCCTTCGCCGCCGCCGAGTCGCCGCTTCGTGGCGAGAGTGGGCGGCTGCGGGCGCGCATCCAGCCCGCGGGCGCGCCCATCCTCGAGGACTCGCTCCCCGCGGGGGCGCAGGTCGCCGTCTCCGCGAGCGGCAAGCGCGTCGCCGGCGCCGGCCTGGCCGCGCCGGCGACGCGCTCGCCCGACTCCTCGCTCGCGGCCGCGCCGCGCACGCCCGGCGTCTGGGAGGTGGCGCTCCAGGTGGGCTCGGCGATCCGCCCGGTGGCGGACTTCAACATCATCACGCTCACCCCCTTCTCCGAGAAGCGGCGCGGGCGGATCGGTCTCTATTACATCGGCAACTGGCCAACGGAGCGCGGCCGCGGCCGCGGCAACGCGTACGCGCCCCCGCGTGGCTTCATCGAGGTCACGCGCGAGAACCAGGACACGCCGCTCTCGGAGCACTTCCGCCTGCGCGACTTCCTGACGCACGACCAGCAGGACGTCTGGCCCAAGTACCTGGTGGTGGACACGAAGCTGGTCGACAAGCTGGAGCTCGTCCTCGCCGACCTCGCCTCCCGTGGCGTCGACGTGCGCGGCGTGCGCGTGATGAGCGGCTTCCGCACGCCGCAGTACAACGCATCGGGCGGGGACCCGAGCGGGCGCGCGGGGCTCAGCCGTCACATGTACGGCGACGCCGCCGACATCTTCATCGACTCGAACGGCGACGGCACGATGGACGATCTCAACGGCGACCACCGGGTGAACATCGAAGATGCGCGCGTCATCGAGCGGGCGGTGGAGCGCGTCGAGCGCGAGCACCCTACGCTCGTCGGCGGCTGCGGGGTCTACGTCGCCGCCGGCGGGCATGGTCCTTTCGCACACGTCGATACGCGCGGCTTCCGCGCGCGCTGGGTCGGGAGCGGCGACGGCTGACGTCAGCGCCCCCGCGCGCCCGCGCACCGACACCCCACGCCTCGCCGCCCGGCGGGGCCCCGGCACCGGCCGGCGAACGTGATCCTTGGAGACGATTATGGCGCAGCAGAGCATGACGCACGAGAGCGCGGCGGGGGCCGCCACCGCGAGAGCGCGGGGGCCCGGCGAACAGAGCGCCGCCGAGCCGCGACGGCAGGAGCCCGAGGCGGTGACCCAGGTGCGGGCGAGCGACATCGAGCCGTACACCGGCTTGCGCTACCTGTCGAAGCTCTTCCGGGTGCTGGCGAGCGTCCTCGTGCTCTTCCTGGTCGCGGAAGTGGTCATGGGCTTCGTGACCCAGGGCTCGGCCGCGCTGCCCACGCTCCTGGCCGAGTCGGTGAAGCTGATCGTGTCGGCCGCCCTGCTCTGGGCGAGCGGCGACCTCGCGATCCTCCTCATCGACATCGGCCACGACGTGCGCGCGACGCGCATCTTCCTCGCGCGGCAGGCGGCGCAGCACCTGGCGGAGCACCCGCGCCAGGGCGGCGGCGAGCGGCAGGAGTGAAGCGCTCCCCGTCCGCGCCGGGCGCCACGCCATTTCCGCACCGGGCGGGCAGCGCGGCCCCGCATGTCGAACGCGGCACGTCAGTTGCCTATCCAAACGCGTGGCCAGGCTCGCGATCCGGGCGTTAGGGCGCGGGCGAAGCCCTTCCCAAACTTCGAGGTGGTGACCTATGTTGGCGCTCGCGATCATTCTGCTCGTCCTCTGGGCCCTTGGTTTCGGGGTGTTCCACGTCGCCGGCTCGCTGATCCACATCCTGCTCGTGCTGGCGGTCATCGTGATCCTGTACCGCGTCATCACCGGCCGCAGGCCCGTGGTCTGACGCCGCGGCGCGGCCTCGCGCCGGATCGCCGAACTGTCGTGCGGGCGCGACCGACGGAGACGTCGGGCGCGCCCGCTTCGCTTGACGCCCGCCTCGTCGCGCCCGGGTGCGTGCGCTAGCTTTCGCGGCGTGAGCGCCCCACGCGAGCCCGATCCCGTACTCACCGGCCAGGCCGAAGCAGCGGCCGGCGATCGGGCCGCCACGCCCGCCGATTCGCCGCCGCTCGACGTCCTGGTCGTGTCGCACACGCACTGGGACCGCGAGTGGTACCACCCCTCGGGCCGTTTCCGGCAGCGCCTCGTGGCGCTCGTCGACGAGCTGCTCGACGACGCGGCCGCCGGGCGCGGCGCGGGCTCCCCCTTCCTGCTCGACGGACAGGGCGTCGTGCTCGACGACTACCTGGCCGTGCGCCCCGAGCGGCGCGACGCGCTCGAGCGCGCGCTGCGCGACGGGGTGCTCGAGGCGGGGCCCTGGTACGTGCTCGCCGACGAGCTGCTGCCGTCCGCCGAGGCGCTCGTGCGCAACCTGCTCGCCGGCCGGCGCGCGCTGCACGCGCTCGGCGCCGCGCCGCCGCCCGTGCTCTACTGCCCCGACTCGTTCGGCCACCCCGCCGCGCTTCCGTCGCTGGCCGCCGGCTTCGGGCTCGACGTCGTGATCGCCTGGCGTGGCTACGGCGGGCGACGCTGGCCGCCGGGCGACGCGGTCCGCTGGCGCGCCCCGGACGGCGCCACGGCGCTCCTCTGGCACCTGCCGCGCGACGGCTACGAGCTGGGCTCGAGTCTCCCCACCTCGCCCACCGACGCGGCTGAGCGCTGGGCGCGCATGCGCGCCGAGCTCGCCCCCCGCGCCCAGCTCGGCGTGCTGCTCGTGCAGAACGGCGCCGACCATCACGCGCGGCAGCTCGCGCTCGACGAGGCCGCGGCGGCGCTCGCGGCCGCCGCCGCGCCGGACCGAGTGGTGCGCGCGTCGCTCGCCGCCTTCGCCGCCGAGGCGGTGCGCCGGGCGGCGGCGCGCGAGCTCCCGGTCGTCGCGGGCGAGCTGCGCGACTCGTACGGCTACACGTGGACGCTGCAGGGCACGTTCGCGACGCGCGCCGCGCAGAAGCGCCGTAACGCGCTCGCGGAGCGGCTGCTCGCGCGCGAGAGCGAGCCGTGGGCGCTGCTCGCGTCCCGCGTGTCGCGCGCGGCGCGCGCCGGCGGCGAGCGCGAGGCGCCGCGCGTCCCCTTCGCGCCGCTGCTGCGCGCCGCGTGGACGACGCTGCTCCTCTGTCATCCGCACGACACGCTCTGCGGCTGCTCGACGGACGAGGTCGCTCGGGCGATGGACGCGCGCCTCGACGACGCCCTCGCGCAGGGCGCGGGGGTGCGCGACGACGCCCTGGAGGTGGTCGTCGGCCACGACCCGGTGGCGGCACGCACGCGGCGCGACGCATGGCGGCGCGCCCTCGTCGTGCGTAACCCGGCGCCGCGCCCGCGCGGCGGCGTGGCCGAGGTCGAGCTGCTCACCTTCCTGCGCGACGTCCCCGTCGGACCCGGCTCGGGCGGGCGGGCGACGCGGACGACCCACGGCCGCGGCGCTCCGGTCGACGCCGCGTCGAGCGACCTCCCCATCCAGCTCCTCGGGCGCTCGCTGCGTCACGACCGGATCGAGTCGCCGCGCCACTACCCGGACGACGACCTGGTGGAGGCGGCGCGAGCCGTCGTCTGGGTGCCGCCGATGGCCGGCTACGGCACGCGGTCGTACGAGCTGGTGGAGCGTGTCGCGCCCGCGCCGGCGCCACCGCCCGGCGTCGCGCCCGTCACGGCGCGCGACCTCACGCTCTCCAACGGCCTGCTCACCCTGTCCGTCGGCGCCGACGGCGAGATCTCCCTCGACGCACCCGCGCTGCCCGGCGCGTCGATCACGCCGCTGCTCCGGTTCGAGGACGTCGGCGACGGCGGGGACCTCTACACGCCATCGCCGGTGGGCAGGCCGGTCGCCGGCGCCTGGTTCCGCGGCGCGCGCGTGCTGCACGGCGGCCCGCTGCGCGGCGAGCTGGAAGCGCGCTGGCGGCTGCGCGTCCCGTCGTCGCTCGCGGTGGCGGGCGAGGGGGACGGCGACGAGCCGCCGGTGCGCCCGCGCCGCTCGCGGCGCCACGTCGAGCTCGATCTCGCCGTCCGACTGATCCTCGACGCGGGCGCGCCCTTCGTGCGCGTCCACGTGGAGGGCGAGAACCTCGCCCGCGACCACCGCCTCCGCGTCCGCTTCGCGACCGGCGTGACCGGCGGCGCCGTGCGCGCCGACGCCGCCTTCGGGCCGGTGGCTCGCTTCGCGCTCGCCGTGCCGCCGGAGGACCGCGTCGCCGAGACGCCGCCGCCGACGGCGCCGCTGCACCGCTTCGTCACCGTGCACGACGCGATGCGAGGCGTGACGCTCTTCTCCGACGGGCTCGCCGAATACGAGGCGGGGGAGGACGGCGGCGTCGCGGTCACGCTGGTGCGCGCCGTGAGCGAGCTGTCGCGCGACGACCTGCCGGAGCGGCCGGGCCACGCCGGCTGGCCGGTGCCCACTCCGGAGGCACAGTCGCTCGGCCCGTTCGCCGCCCGCTTCGCCCTCATGCCGCACGCGGCCCTCGACGATGCGGTGGCGGACGCCATCGAGCGCGCCGCGGACGACGTCCTGGTCCCCCTCGCCGCCGCGACGCTCCGCTCCGCGCTCGCCCTCCCGGCGCCCACGCGCGGCTTCGAGCTCACGGGGGCGGGGCTCGCCTTCTCGGCCGCGAAGCCGAGCGAGGACGGGCAGTGGGCGGTGCTCCGCTGCGTGAACGTCACCGAGCGGCCCGTGGCGGGACGGTGGAGCCTCGGCTTCCCGATCGGGGAGGCGCGCCTCGCGCGGCTCGACGAGACGCCGGTCGACGTGCTGCCGGTCGAGGGGGACGGGGTGCCGTTCGTCGCGGGGCCTCGAGGGGTGGTGACGGTGTTGGTGCGGTGAACAAGGGGCGGGGACGGCTCGCGGGGAGGGGGCGCGGTGGCACGAGCCGGTGCGGGGTGGCGTACGGTGCGGGGTGACCATCTCTCCGCCACGAGCCAGCTCGCGATGGCGTTCTGAGTGATGAGTGATGAGTTGTGAGTGACGGGTAGTGGCGCGCCGGGCGGCCACCGCGACCCCGCCGGTTCGGGGCGTCCCGGAGGGGCGGAGCGCAGCCTGCGCGCGGGCCGCCGCCCCGCGTGATACTCACGACTGACAACTCACAACTCAAAACTCACGACGGCGTCACGCATCCGTTCCCGCGCGAGGGGCGACTCCGCCGAGGGCCGTCCCGAGCGGCCGTTCCCCCGACCTCCCTCTCGTCACGCCCTTTCCCTCGCCCCGACCCCCGCGAACCTCGCCGCTCCCCCCGTCTCCCCTGCGATCCGGTCCCTCAGCCAGTCGCCGAGCAGCGTGGAGCAGAGCACCGTGGCGACGAGTGCGATGCCGGGCGCGATCGCCACCCAGGGCGCGACGACGATCAGGTCGCGCCCGCCGGCGATCATGTTCCCCCAGCTCGGCGCCGGCGGCTGGATGCCGAGGCCGAGGAAGGAGAGCCCGCTCTCGAGGAGGATCGCGTTGCCGACGCCGAGCGTCGTCGCGACCACCGCCGGCCCGAGCGCGTTGGGGAGGACGTGCCGCCAGAGCACGCGCGGCGGCGGCACGCCCAGGGCGGCGGCGGCGTCCACGAAGGGGAGCGCGCGCACGCCGAGCACCTCGCCGCGCACCAGTCGGGCGACCCCCATCCAGCCGGTGGCGACGAGGACCGCGACGACCGTCGCCGTGCCTGGCCGCCAGAGCGACGCGGCGATCAGCAGGAGCACCAGGCGCGGGACGGCGAGGAGGACGTCGGCGACGGCCATGAGCAGCCGGTCCACGGCGCCGCCGCGCCATCCCGCGACCAGCCCCACGAGCGTCCCCAGCGCGCCCGAGAAGAGTGAGCCGAGCACCCCCACGAGCAGCGAGAGGCGCCCCGCCAGAAGCATGCGCACCGCCAGGTCGCGCCCGAAGCGATCCGTGCCCAGGAGGTGGAGGTGCCCCGCGGCGTCGCGGCTGCCGGGAGGGAGGAGCCGCAGGCCGAGCACGTCGCCGATCGCCAGCGGGTCGCCCGGCGCCAGGGCGGGGACGAGGAGCGCGCCGAGCGCGACCAGCGCCAGCACCGCGAGCGAGACGCGCGCCGCGCCGCTCACCGGCGCCTCGGATCGACCAGGGGGAGGGCGAGGTCGGCGGCGAGGTTCGCGCCGATCACCAGCGCCGCGTAGACGGCCGTCGCGCCCATGACCACCGGGTAGTCGCGGGCGGCGATCGCCGCGAGCAGGGCGCGTCCCATGCCCGGCCAGGCGAAGACGCTCTCCACGAACACCGAGCCCGCCACCACGCCCGGCAGCGCGAGGGCGAAGAGGACGACGAGCGGCGGCAGCGCGACCGCGAGCACGTGCCTCCCGTAGACGGCGCGCGGCGGGAGCCCCTTGGCCCGCGCCGTCCGCACGAAGTCGTTCCCCAGCACGTCGGCCACCGACGAGCGGGCGTAGCGCGCGATCCCCGCCGCGCCCACCGCCGTCAGCACCGTGACCGGGAGCAGCGCGTGGCGGACGACGTCCGCCGCCGCGGCGAGGCCGCCGGCCGTCCCGGCCGGGTCGCGCACGCCGAAGGCGGGCAGGCGGAGCGCCGCCGGGAAGCCCCACCGCGCCGCCCCGGTCGTGAACAGGGCGACGAGCGCCAGCGCCAGCCAGTAGCTCGGCGCCGCGTAGAGCGCCGTCGTCCCCACCGTCAGCAGCGCGTCGCTCGCCCGTCCGCGCCGCGCCGCCTGGAGCGTTCCGACCGCGACCCCGATGACGAAGGTGAGCGCGAGGGACACGCCCCCCAGCGCGAGCGAGATGGGCAGGGCCTCGGCGAGGACGCGAGTGACGGGGCGCCGGAGTGCGAAGCTCTCCCCGAGATCGCCGCGCAGCACCCCCGCCGCCCAGCGTGCATATTGTACCGCGACCGGCGCGTCGAGCCCCAGCTCGGCCCGCAGCCGCGCCGCGTCCGCCGCCGAGGCGTTAGGCGGCACCAGGAGCGCCGCCGGGTCGCCGGGCGCGGCGCGGACGAGCACGAAGGTGAGCGTGAGGACGAGCCAGACGAGGGCGGCGGCGACGGCCAGCCGGCGGAGGAGGAAGAGCACGGCATCATGATGCGCGACGCGCGGGCCACGTCAACGGGCAGGGAGGCACCGGCCGCCACGCGGGGGAGGGGGAGCGCGGGGCGGGGGGCGTCGAGCGGGCGGCTCGACCGGGAGAGGGGCGCCCTCGACGCTCTCCGTCCCGCGCTCGCCCTCCTCGCGCTCGTGGCCGGCCTCTCCTGCGCTCCGCCGGACCGTCCTCCGGACACGGTGGTCTACGCCTCCGGCTCCGATCTCGAGGCCGCCAATCCGCTCGTCACCGTCCACCCGCTCTCGCGCCAGGTCCAGCGCTACGCGCTCTTCGTCACCCTCGCCCGCTACGACTCGGCGCTGGTGGCGCGGCCGTACGGCGCGCGCGGCTGGTCGTGGTCCGCCGACCGGCGGAGCCTCACCTTCGCGCTCGAGCCGGCGCTGCGCTGGCACGACGGGCGACGCACCACCGCGCGCGACGCCGCCTTCACGCTCGACGCGGCGCGCGACCCCGCCACCGGCTACCCGCGTTACGCCGACCTCGCCGGCGTCGACGGCGTGACGGCGCCCGACGACTCGACGCTCGTGGTCCACTTCGCCGTCCCGCAGCCGGTGTTCCCGTCCGTGCTCTGCGAGCTGCCGATCCTCCCCGCGCACCTGCTCGCCGCGGTGCCGCGCGGCGCGCTCCGCTCCGCCCCCTTCGAGCGGAGCCCGGTGGGGAACGGCCCCTTCCGCTTCGTCGAGCGGCGGCCGGGGCAGCGCTGGGTCTTCGCGCGGAACGACTCCTTCCCGGCCGCGCTCGGCGGCCCGCCGCGCCTCCGCCGCTTCGTCGTCGCGGTGGTGGACGAGGCGACGACCAAGTTCGCCGGGCTCGTGAGCGGCGACCTCGACGTCGCCGGCATCGCGCCCACCGCGGCACCGCTCGCCGAGCGCGACCCGTCGCTCCGCGTGCTCACCTACCCCGTGCTCTTCTCGACCGCGATCGTCTTCAACCCCGCGCGGGCGCCCTTCGACGACGTACGCGTCCGCCGCGCCGTGAGCCTCGCGCTCGACCGCCGTCGGGTGGTGGAGGGCGCGCTCGGCGGGCTGGCGACGCCGGCGCGCTCGGTCGTGCCCACCGACAATCCGCTCGCCGTGCCGGGTACGGTCGAGGAGAGTGCGGCGCGCGCCGACTCACTCCTCGACGCCGCCGGCTGGCCGCGCGGCGCCGACGGCCGACGCGCGCGCGACGGGCGGCCGCTCGCCTTCGAGCTGCTCACCGTCGGCAGCGGCGACAACGCGGTGGAGCAGCTCCTCCAGGCAGACCTGGCCGCGCGCGGCCTGCGCGTCGAGGTCCGGCAGCTCGAGCTCGGGGCCTTTCTCTCGGCCGCGCGCGCGACGCCGAAGCGCTTCGATGCCCTGCTCACGGGCGTGCCGGGCGACCTCTCGCTCGCCTATCTTGCGGCCATGTTCGATTCGCGCCTCGCCGGCGGGACGCTCGACTACGCCGGCTATCACACGCCGCGCCTCGACTCGCTCTTCGCCGCGGCGCGGCGGGCGACGAGCGAGACCGAGCTCCGCGCCGCCTGGCGCGACGTGCAGCTCGAGCTCGCACGCGACGTCCCGGCGGCGTGGGTCTACCACTCGCGTGGCGTGCAGGGGCTCGCGCGCCGCCTCGCCGGGGTGACCATGGACCTGCGCGGCGAGCTGGTCACGCTGCACGACTGGCGCGTCGATGGCGGGCGCGTCGTCCAGTCCCGCCGGTGACGCTGCTGCTCGCCCCGGGAGACGCCGCGCGCCGGCGAGCCGCGGCGCGCGGCGCGCTCGCTCCGCTCGCGGACTCGCTGGCCGCGGACCTCGCGCCCGTCGTGGGCGGCGAGCTCTTCGTGCCGCTCGAGAAGGCGCGCCTCTCGCGCGCCGGTGGGCGCTGCCCCGCCGACGGCGCCACGCTCGACTTCGAGCCGCAGTCGCCCCGCGCGCACCGCTGCCCCGTCTGCGGACGCGTCTACGACGACGAGGCGCACTACCGGAGCTGGGTCATGTGGTACCAGCTCTGGCTCGCCGAGCGTGCCGTCCACGCCGCGGCGCTGCACCTGCTGCGCGAGGAGCCGGGTTGCGCGCGCTTCGCCGACGCCGTGCTCGCGCGCTACGCCGAGCTCTATCTCCGCTACCCGAACCGGGACAACGTCCTCGGTCCCACGCGTCCGTTCTTCAGCACCTACCTGGAGTCGATCTGGCTCCTGCAGCTCGCCGTCGCCCTCGATCTGCGCGAGGCGGCGGGCGACGTCTCCCGCTCGCTCGCCGGCGACGTGCGCGCGCGTGTCGCCGAGCCGAGCGCGGCGCTGATCGCGTCGTACGACGAGGGCGGCTCGAACCGGCAGGTGTGGAACGCGGCCGCGCTGCTCGCCGCGGCCCGCCTGCTCGACGACCCTCGCCGCGCCGAGCGGGCGGTGTACGGCCCGTCGGGGCTCGTCGAGCAGCTCGAGCGCGGGCTGCTCGACGACGGCACGTGGTACGAGGGGGACAACTACCACCAGTTCGCGCACCGCGGCCTCTGGTACGGCGTCGCCCTCGCCGAGGTGGCGGGGCTCGCGCTCCCCGCGCCCCTCGTCGCCCGCTTCGCCGCCGGCTTCGCCGCCCCCTTCGTCTCCGCGCTCCCCGACCTCACCTTCCCGTCGCGCCGCGACTCGCAGTACGCCGTGTCGCTACGCCAGTGGCGCTTCGCCGAGATGGCGGAGCTCGGCCTGGCTCGCGGGGACGACGAGCGGCTCGCCGGTGCCCTCGCCGAGCTCTACGCCGGCGACCTGCCGCGCCGCGACACCGGGCGCTCCCGCTCGGCGGCGGAGTCGGAGCGCAACGCGCCGGCCAGCTCGCTCTCGCGCGCCGACCTCGGCTGGCGCTCGCTCCTCTTCGCGCGCGAGACGCTGCCCCCGCTCGCGCCGCTGCCGCGCCGTTCGGTGCTGCTCGACGCGCAGGGGCTCGCGATCCTGCGCCGCGACCAGGGGCGGGTGTACGCGGCGCTCGACTACGGCCGCTCCGGCGGCGGCCACGGCCACGCCGACCGGCTCAACCTCCTGCTCTCCGACGGCGCGACGCGCTGGCTCGACGACGTCGGCACCGGCTCGTACGTCGACCGCTCGCTGCACTGGTACAGGAGCACCCTCGCACACTCGGCACCTCTTGTGGACGGGCACTCGCAGCAGCCGGTGGACGGAGTGCTGCGCGCCTTCGAGGAGCGGGGGGGCGCCGGCTGGGTGGACGCCGAGGCCCGGGTCGCGCCCGGCGCTCTCGCGCGCCGCGCCGTGGTGGTCATGCCCGACTATCTCGTCGACGAGCTTACCTGGGAGGCGGAGCGCGAGTCGACGCTCGACCTCCCCTTGCACGCCGACGGTGAGCTCGAGCCGGTGGACGGATGGGAGCCCGCGGCACTCTCCGGCGGCGGCGGCCGCGAGGACGGCTTCGACTTCGTCGAGCGCGCCGAGCGCGCGCGCGGCGCGCCCGCCTCGGTGCGCCTGCGCGCGACCGCGCCCGACGCGAGCGCCGCGGCCGCCGACGTCTGGGTCGTCGCCGACGCGGCGGAGGGAGCGCGCCCCGAGTGGTGGCGCGCCGTCGCGCCCGGACCGCCCGGCGCCGCGGAGCGGCGCTTCCACCTCGTTCGGCTGCGCGCGCCGCGCGGGCGCATCACGTCGGTCTGGAGCTGGCGCGGAGCGGTACGGCGCGTCACGCGCGACGCGCTCGGCACGCTCGTCGTCGAGCTCGCGCGCGGCGATCGGCACGAGCACCGGCGCGAGGGCGACGGCTGGCGCGCGGCGCTCTGGGGGGGCGGCGCGTCGAGCAGCATCGAGCTGGGCGGCGCGGTCCCACGCCCGGCACCGGCGAGCGCCGGCTCGGAGCCCGCGTCCGACGCCGCCCCGCCGCCACTCGACACGATTCCGCGCCTCGGCGAGCTTCCGCCGCTCGCCGAGGCGCCGCCCGCGGGGGCGCTCGTCGTCGCCCTCGGCGAGCGTGAGTACCGTCGCTCGGAGCAGAGCTGGCGCGAGGCCGGCGCGCCCTCTGCCGACCTCGCCCTCCTCGCGCACGCGGACGCGCTCGTCGTCGAGGTGAGGGTGCCGCGCAGCGCGTTGCGCTTCGCGCCCGCGGGCGCCGTGAACGAGATGGACAACGAGCACCCCGACGTCAACGGAGACGGCGTGCAGCTCCACCTCGCGTCGGCCGACGGGCGGTCGGTCGCCGGGTGGCGTATCGTCCCGGAATGGCCAGAGGGGAGGGTGCGCGTCTCCCCCGTCGCCGGAACCGACGCGGCGGCGGTGGCGCCGCCGCCCGCTGCCGAGTGGCGCCCGTGGCGCACCGGTTATCTTGTGCGGTGCGTGGTGCCGCTCGGTGAGCTCGGCGGCGCCGCGCCCGCCGCGCTCCGCCTCGACGTCGTCGTCAACGAGACGGCGCCGGGGCGCGAGCGGCGCCGCGGGCAGCTCGTGCTGAGCGGTGCCCGCAGCGAGTTCGTCTACCTGCGCGGCGACCGCCAGCCGCTCGATCGGCTCGTCACGTTCGCGATCGCCGCACCAGCCGCCACTCCCGCGCATGTCTGAGACGCCCACCGCCAACGACGAGCCCGACGCCGGGGGCGACCTCCCGTCGGCGCGGAGCGTGCTCGCCGCGGTGAGCGTGGTGCTCTACGAGCCGCAGGACCCCATCAACATCGGCGCCACGGTGCGCGCGATGAAGAACATGGGCGTCTCGGACCTGCGCCTGGTGCGCCCGGTGCCGTACGACCTGAACCGCATCGAGCAGATCGCGCACGACACCGCCGACGTCTACCGCCGCATCCGCCACTTCGACACGCTGGAGGAGGCGCTCGCCGACTGCGTGCGCGTCGCCGCCTTCGTCGGCAAGCCGCGCGCGGCCAAGTGGGAGCGGCACGACCCGCGGAGCGTGGCCGAGCACTTCATGGGATACGCTCCCGAGGGGCGGGTCGCGTATCTGTTCGGGCGCGAGGACCACGGGCTCCCCAACGCGGCGCTCGACCACGCGCACGTGACCGTCACGATCCCCACCACCGCGCACGCCTCGCTCAACCTCGCCCAGGCCGTGCTCGTCGCGCTGTACGAGCTGCACCTGAGTGCCGGCGACGCGACCCGCCGCCTGCCGCGCCCGCGCAAGCACGCCCCGGCGGCGACGGGGGAGCAGTACGAGCGCACCTTCGCCGACGCGCAGCGCGCCCTCGCGGCCGTGGACTTCTTCAAGACTCGCAATCCCGAGCTGGTCATGCGCTCGCTGCGCTCGCTCCTCTACCGCGCCGACCCCGACGGCCGCGAGATCGATCTCGCGCGCGCCACGGCGATCGAGGTGCTGCGCACGGTGGAGCGCGTCGACCGCCTCGCCTACGAGCGCGGCGTGCGCGACGCGCGGCGCGGGGCGGGGGACGCGGCCGTCGTGGACCCGCCGGAGCGCGAGCCTCCCTCGCCAGGCGGCTCCTCCCAGGCTCCACGTCCGCCGCGCGACTGATCCGCGCGCGCTCCGCACCCGCGTTCCCCGTCACGCCCATGGCCTTCTTCCGCTCGCGCAAGTCCGAGTCCCCGCCCCTCTCCGTCCCCCAGCCCGAGCACGTCGCGGACGACGCGATCGACGACGAGACGCCGGAGGGGGGCGACGAGTACGGAGACGAGTACCGGGAAGACGACGTCGCGCGCGAGTGGCGCGATCGCGCCGACGCGGTGATCCCCGGCGGCGCGTCGACCGGGAGCAAGCGGCCGGCGGCGCTCTTCGGCCCCGACGACGCGACCTCGCCCGCGCACTACGTGCGGGCCTCGGGCTGCACGCTCGTCACCGTCTCGGGCGAGTCGCTGGTCGACTGCACCATGGCGCTCGGCGCGGTGGCCCTCGGCTACGCCGACCCGGCGGTCACGCGCAACGTGGTCGAGGCGGCGGCGTCGGGGAACGTCGCCGGCCTCTCGAGCGTGCTCGAGGTGGAGCTCGCCGAGCGGCTGTGCGAGGTGATCCCGTGCGCGGAGCAGGTGCGCTTCGTGAAGAGCGGCGCCGAGGCGTGCGCGGCAGCGGTGCGCATCGCGCGGGCGGCGACGGGGCGCAGCCGGGTAGTCGGCAGCGGCTACTTCGGCTGGCTCGACTGGTGGACGAAGGGCGGCGTCGGCGTGCCGGCCGGCGCGTCGGCCGACTTCGTGCCGGTGCCGTTCGACGACCTTCCGGCGCTCGAGGCCGCGGCGGCCGCGGCGGGGAGCGATCTGGCGGCGATCGTCCTCGAGCCGTTCGTGGAGCGCGAGCCGTCGCAGGGCTGGCTCGAGGCCGCGCGCGCGCTGTGCGACCGCACGGGCGCGGTGCTGGTCTTCGACGAGATCAAGACCGGATTCCGCGTCCGCACCGGGGGCTGGCAGGAGTTCGCCGGCGTCGAGCCGGACCTGGCGACGTTCGGCAAGGCGATGGCGAACGGCTTCCCGCTGGCCGCCGTCGTCGGGCGAGCGGCGGTGATGGAGGCGGCGCGCGCGACCTGGATCTCGTCGACGCTCGCCTGCGAGGGGACGGCGCTCGCCGCGGCGCTCGCGGTGCTCGACCGGCACGAGGCGGAGGACGTACCGGCGGCGCTCGCCGCCGCCGGCCAGGCGATGCGGGGCGCCGTGGAGCGCGCGATCGCGGCCAGCGGCGCGACGGGCGTGCGCGTGGAGGGCATCGCGCCGATGTGGCTCGTGCGCTTCGATGACGAGTCGCGGCAGGACCGGTGGCTCGCGCTCGCGCGCGCGAGCGGCGTCCTCTTCAAGCGCGGCGCCTACGACTTCGCGTCGCTCGCCCACGACGAGCGCGCCGTGGCCGCGATCGAGCGGGCGGCGAGCACGGCGTTCGTCGAGCTGCTCGAGGAGGAGCGCCGGCAGGGGGAGCGCGCGGGGGGCGGGGGAGGGCGGGGACGATGAGCGCGGCGCGCGCCGGGGGGGCCCCCCCCCGCGACACCAATAACGCCGAACGGCCCGCCCCGCATAGCCAGAGCATCGCCGCGCCCACCCGAACGCCGCTCGCGGGCCCCGAGCCGCTGATCGACGTCCACGCCCACTTCGCCCACGCGGGCTGCGGACGGGCCGCCTGGCGCGAGCTCAACGCCGCGCGACTCCGCGCCGGCGAGCGCATCGGCATCACCTGCCACGTCGCGTCCATCCTCGGCAGCTGGGGGCACACGTCGCCCACCTACTTCGCCTCCCCCGCGGACGTCACGCGCGCCAACGACGAGATGCTCGCCCTCCAGGCCGCCGAGGGCGCGCGCGTGCGCAGCTACGTGCACGTGAATCCCAACGACACCGACCACGCGCTGGCGGAGATCGAGCGGGGCGTCGCGCGGGGTGCCGTCGGCGTGAAGCTGAGCGCGAGCCGGCGCGCCGACGACCCGCTCGTCGACCCCATCGCCGCCGAGGCCGGCCGGCGCGGGCTCCCCGTGCTGCACCACGTCTGGCAGTGGCGCCGCCGCGAGTGGGGGAACCAGGAGGCGTCGGACGGCGTGGAGCTGGGTCGTCTCGCCGCGCGCCACCCGCAGACCAGCTTCATCCTCGCCCACATCGGCGGCGGCGGCGACTACGCGCACACGTTCGCCGCCGTCCGCGAGCTCCCTAACGTCTACCTCGACAGCTCCGGCAGCGGCGTGGACCGCGGGATGCTCGACGACGCGCTCGCCGCCGTGGGGCCGGAGCGGATCGTCTGGGGGTGCGACGTGACGATGTGCACCGGGCTCGCCAAGTTACGCGCCCTCGAGGTCGCCGGCCTCGGCCCCGCCGAGATGGCGCTCGTCCGCTGGCGCAACGCGGTGCGGATCTTCCCGGCCGCGACCTTCGAGATCGGAGTCGATTGAGGGGCGGGATGAGAGAGTCTGATGGGCGGAATGAGGGATGAGGAATGGGGCCGGGCCGCTCCAGGGACCTGGTACCGGGGAACGACTCCGCCACGAGATCGGGCCGCCCCCGGTACCTGGTACCTGGGAATGACTCCGCCACGATGCGTCCGTAGGCCCAGGTACCTGGTACCTGCCGCGGCCCGGCCTCATTCCTCATCCCTCATTCCGCCTCCCGCCTCCCCCCTTCCAAGCCTCCCCATCCCCGCCCGCCGATGTCCCCGCCCACCGACGTCCACACCTTCATCGGTCCCTATCCCTTTCGCCACGTCCCGCATCCCGATCCCGAGGTGCTAGTGCGCGTCCTGGCGCGGGAAGGGGTGGGGGCGGCGTGGGTCGGACATCTGCCCTCCGCGTTTCACCGCGACCCGGCGCACGGGAACGAGCTGCTCGCCGAGGCGCTCGCGCCCTTCCGGGCGACGCTGCGCGCGACGCCGACCGTCCGCCCCGACTGGCCCGGCTGGGAGCGGACGTTGCGCGCGGCGGCGGACGACGGCGCGCCGGCCGTGCGCGCCTTTCCCCCGCAGTGGGGGATGGGCCCGCACGATCCGACGATGGCGCGCCTCGCCGCGGCGTGTGGGGAGGCCGGCGTCGTCCTCGCCCTCACGGTCCGCTTCGAGGACCTGCGCCAGCGCCACTGGATGGACTCGGCCGGCGACCTCGGCGCGGCGGCGGTGCGATCGCTGGCGCGCGTGAGCGAGCACCCGCACATCGTGGTCGCCGGCGCCGGGCGCGAGATGATCGAGGAGGTCCACTGGGGGCTGACGCCCGACGAGCGCTCTCGCGTCTGGTGGGACGTCTCCTGGATCTGGGGCCCGCCGGAGGACCACCTCGCCCACCTGTTCCGCACCGTCGGCAGCGAGCGCTTCGTCTTCGGCACCGGGTGGCCGCTCCGACTCACCCAGACGCCGACCGCCAACCTCCAGCTCCTCCCCGACGACGTGCGCGACCATCCGCTCGCGCACGCGGACGCGATCGTCGCCGCGGCGCGCCGGGCCGCGTCGCGCTGATCGGTCGCGATGGGGGACACGCTCGGGCGTGAACGGACGGCGCGGCGGAGCGTGGAGCGCTCCGCCGCGCCGTCTCACGCGCGCGTCTTTCGCGGCGCGATCGTGCGAAAAGCGAGTGTGCCTCGGCGCGCGGGGTGCGGCTCTTGCGCGCGACTCTCCCCCGGGTAACTTTCGCCCGCTTGTGCTCGAGCTTGTGAAATAGTTCACAAAGCCGAGTCTTTCATTCGGCTTACTCCAACAAGGTCGCTGAGATGACGAGAAGGAGGAAGTGGGCCGTAGTCACGCCGCTCCTCGCCGTCGGCGCACTCGTGGCAGGGCTGGCCGCGTACAGCGGTGCCCAGGCCAACGCGCCGGGCGCGGACCGACCGCACGACGAACGGCTCAATATCCGCGACACGGTGTTCCGTGGCGTGGACCTCAGCGCGAAGGAGGGCCCGTGGGGCTACTCCGCCGCGTCGTCGGACCAAGGCTATTCCCCGGCGCAGCCGGTCGCGTTCACGCACCCGCTGCACGTGCAGAAGCTGGGCATGAACTGCCTCTACTGCCACAACAACGCGAACAAGTCCCCCGACGTGGGGATGCCTGCCGTGAGCACCTGCATGGGGTGCCACACGGTGATCGCGACCGGGAAGCCGGAGATCAAGCGGCTGGCGGCCTACTGGAACAAGAAGCAGCCGGTACCGTGGGTGCGCATTCACAAGGTGCCGGAGTACGTGCACTTCCCGCACATGCGCCACGTGAACGCGGGCGTGACCTGCCAGACCTGCCACGGGCAGGTGCAGAAGATGAACCAGGTCTACCAGTACGCGTCGCTCAACATGGGCTGGTGCATCAACTGCCACGTCAACGGCTACGACCCGGCCAAGGGAGACAGCCTGGCCGGCTACCAGAAGACGGCCAACGGCTACCAGCCCATCAAGTCGGCGGACGCCGGCGACGCGGCGGCCGGCGCGCTCTCGCTCGTGCAGACGGCCAACGCGCAGACGCGTGGCGCGAGCCCCGGCGTCCCGGGCACGCCGGGCGGCGCGGCGACGAGCGGGCGGATCAAGCGCGCGCGCTACGACTGCTCCGTCTGCCACTACTGACCGGCGTGTCGCCACGGCGGGCCGGGCGCTGCGTGCCGCGCTCGCCCGCCGCAGCGCGCCGCCCCACTCGCGGGTCACCCCCGATCGCCTCTTCCCTCCGCCTGGCGCGAGGAGCCACTGAATGAGCACTGAACCGGAGTCCACCGGCGTCAAGCGCCGAGACTTCCTGAAGATTCTCGGCGTGACCGGCGCGGCTACCGCCACGATCGGCTGCGGCACCGACGACGTCGGGAAGCTGATTCCGTACGTGAACCACCCGGACGAGACGGTGTCGGGGACGTCCACGTACTACGCGACCACCTGCCGCGAGTGCGCCTCCGGCTGCGGCGTCATCGCCGAGACGCGCGACGGACGCACGATCAAGCTCGAGGGGAATCCCGCGCACCCGATGAACCGCGGCGCGCTCTGCGCGATGGGGCAGTCGGCGCTGCAGGGGCTCTACAACCCGGACCGCTTCCGCGGGCCGATGGTGAAGCAGGGCGGGAAGCTCGTCCCGACCACATGGGACAAGGCGCTCGCCCTCTTCAACCAGCGTCTCGGCGAGCTCCGCAGCCGCGGCCAGGCCGGCGGCGCGGCATTTCTCAACCGCCACGAGACGGGCAGCTTCCCGGGCTTTCTCGACACGTGGCTCGCGGGCTTCGGGATCCCGGCGCACCTGAGCTACGACTCCGACGCGCCGGTGGCGGTCATGGCGGCCAACCGTCAGTCGTACGGCGCCGCCTGGCCGCGCCTCGACTTCTCCACGGCGCGCCTGGTCGTCTCCTTGGGCGCCGACTTCCTCGACCAGTGGGGCGACTCGGTCCCGCAGCAGCTCGACTGGGCCGACGCGCGCGCCAAGGTAGAGGGGGCGCCGCGCCTCGTGTACGTGGGTGCCCGCCGCTCGCTCACGGGCCTCAACGCCGATGAGTGGATCGCGGCGCGCCCGGGGAGCGAGCTCCAGATTGTCAACGCGCTGCGCGGCAACGCGGGCGTGACGCTCGATCAGGCGGCGCAGGCGAGCGGCGTCCCGGTCGCGCAGCTCCAGCGCCTCCAGGCCCAGCTCACGGCCGCCCGACCGAGCATGGTGCTCGCCGGCGGCACGACCGCGCAGGCCACCGACCTCGCGCTCGCGGTCAACGCGCTCAACCAGTCGCTCGGCAACGTCGGCCAGACGATCAAGCCGGCCGAGGCCCGCCCGACGTACGAGGGCGCCGCCACCCCCGCCGATCTCGCGGCGCTCCTCGACCGGATGAACGCCGGCGCCGTCCCGCTCCTCATGGTGCGCGGCGTGAACCCGGTGCACGGTCTGCCGAAGAGCGCGAACGTCGCCGCGGCGCTCGCCAAGGTCCCGTTCAAGGTCAGCTTCTCGAGCTTCCCCGACGAGACGACGGAGCTCTGCGACCTCGTCCTCCCCGACCACCACGCGCTCGAGCAGTGGGGCGACGCCGAGGCCGGCCGCGGAACGATCTCGCTCCAGCAGCCGTCGATGGACCCGGTGTTCAACACCCGCGCGACGGCGGACGTCCTCATCGCCGCCGCCAAGGCCGACCCGGCGCAGGCGGCGCGCTATCCGTTCCCCGACTACCGGAGCTGGCTGATCTCGCGCTTCCCGGGCGGCGCGCCGGCCTTCACGGCGGCGCTCGCGAAGGGGGTCGCGCCCGGCTCGGCCCCCACGCGCACCGCGCCCGCGCCGGCCGCCGCGCCGGCCGCGCACGCCGCCCCCGCGATCGACCAGACGACGGGCGAGTACTACTTCGTCGTCTACCCGTCGCCGCTGCTCGGCGACGGCCGCGGCGCGAACAAGCCCTGGCTGCAGGAGCTCGCCGATCCCGTCACCAAGATCGCGTGGCAGTCGTGGATCGAGATCCACCCCTCGACGGCGCGCAAGCTCGGCGTCGAGCAGGGTGACCACCTCACCGTGAAGACGGCGGCGGGCTCGGTCACGGCCCCCGCCTACCTGTACCTCGGCGTCCGCCCCGATACCGTCGCGATGGCGCTCGGCCGCGGTCACCGCAGCCAGAGCGGCCAGAAGTTCGACGCCCGCAACACCGAGGGCCCGCACTACACCGGCTACGGCCGCTACGCGGACGGCATCGGCGTCAACCCGCTCGACGCGGTCCCGCTCGGGGTGGACCGCTCGGGGATGTTCGTGCTCACCGCCTCCAAGGCGACCGTCACCAAGGAGGGCGCCAGCTCTCCCCTCGTCTCCACCGAGGGCTCCTCGCGCCAGCACGGGCGCGGCGTCGCCCAGGCGGTGCTCGTCACCGAGGTGGGCGGCCGGCCGACGCTCCGTGAGGATCGCGGCTCGCAGCACGCCGAGGAGCTCACGCCCGGCGGCACCGAGGGCGCAGGACGCGGCACCGCGCCGCGCGGCCAGGCCATCTCCCCGAACGCCCCCCCAGGCGAGGGAGGGAAGGCCGGTCAGGGCAGCGGCGCGCCGCAGGTCCAGCACGAGGTCGGCCGCGTCCAGGCCGGGGGCGAGGAAGGGGAGGTCCCGCATGGGGAGAACGAGCACGAGTTCCCCGGCGACGCCTCGCACGCCTTCCTGCCAGGCCTCCGCTCCCCGGTGGCGAACGACGCCCAGGGCGACTTCGGCGACCCGACGTCCAAGGACCTCGGGATGTACGACCCGAAGCACTGGAGCGGCATGGCCAAGCGGCGGTGGGCGATGGTCATCGACCTCGCGCGCTGCACCGGCTGCTCGGCGTGCGTGACCGCCTGCTACGCCGAGAACAACCTGCCGACGGTCGGCGCGCCCTGGCAGGGCCGCGCGCTCCGGCCCGGTTCGGCGAACGACGACTCGGGGTGGGACACGCGCCCCGGCGCGAACATCCTCAAGGGGCGCGAGATGACGTGGATCCGTCTCGAGCGCTACTTCGAGGGGGCCGAGGACTCGGAGCAGCGCTTCGACCCGGACTTCGAGGCGCGCTTCGTCCCGATGCTCTGCCAGCACTGCGGCAACGCGCCCTGCGAGCCGGTGTGCCCCGTCTACGCCACGTACCACTCGCCCGACGGGCTCAACGTCCAGGTCTACAACCGGTGCGTGGGCACGCGCTACTGCTCGAACAACTGCCCGTACAAGGTCCGCTACTTCAACTGGTTCGGCTACGGCGAGCCGGAGCGCCGCCAGTACGCCTGGCCGGAGCCGCTCCACTGGCAGCTCAACCCCGACGTGACCGTGCGCGGGAAGGGCGTCATGGAGAAGTGCACGTTCTGCGTGCAGCGCATCCGCGAGGCCGAGCACCGGGCCAAGCTCGAGCATCGTGAGGTGCAGCCGGACGAGTTCACGGTGGCCTGCGCGCAGGCGTGCCCGTCGCGCGCGATCGTCTTCGGCGACGCCGCGGACAACGCCTGGACGGTCGCGCAGCTCGCGGTCGACCGCCGGGCCTATCATGTCTTCGAAGAGCTGAACACCTACACCGCGGTGGTCTACTTGAAGAAGGTCAATCACCCGGCGCCGGCGATCGGGACCGCGCCGGCTACGGCGTAAGGAGGCGCGCATGGCTACCACTGCTGCGCGACCGCTCCCCCGTCCGTCCGAGGAGCCCGTCCGCCGGCCGAACGTCGCCTCGGCGAACGTCCAGCTCCCCGCGGTCCGCGACTACGAGCAGGTCGACAACGAAATCATCCGGACGCTGGCGCCGACCAAGGCGTGGTTCGCCTCGCTCGGCGTCGCCGTGGCCTGCATGCTCTGGGGCGCGGGGATGTGGATCTACCAGATCTACTGGGGGCTCGGCAACGCCGGCTACCAGCCCCCGGTGATGTGGGGCGTCTACATCATCACCTTCGTGTTCTGGGTCGGCATCGGCCACGCCGGGACCCTCATCTCCGCCATCCTCTACCTCTTCCGCGCCGGCTTCCGCACCACGATCTACCGGTGCGCCGAGGCGATGACGGTGTTCGCCGTCATGACGGCGGGGCTCTTCCCGATCATCCACATCGGGCGCCCCTGGAAGTTCTACTGGCTCGTGCCGTACCCGAACTGGCGCCTCCTCTGGCCGCAGTTC
Organism: Gemmatimonadaceae bacterium; assembly: GCA_045804285.1. Taxonomy (GTDB): domain Bacteria; phylum Gemmatimonadota; class Gemmatimonadetes; order Gemmatimonadales; family Gemmatimonadaceae; genus DATMHT01. The sequence continues at coordinate 169 of JBJMNL010000329.1, read as the reverse complement.
AAGAGCCCCCTCGTCTGGGACGTCTTCGCGATCTCGACCTACCTCACGATCTCGACGACCTTCCTCTACATCGGCCTCATCCCCGACATCGCGACGCTGCGCGACCGCGAGACCAACCCGGTCCGCAAGCGCCTCTTCGCCGTCCTCTCCCTCGGCTGGCGCAACTCCG
>JBJMNL010000328.1:0-20475 GCA_045804285.1 Gemmatimonadaceae bacterium | reverse complement strand
GACGATGAGCGTGTAGCGGGTAGGGAGCGTGTATCGGATAGGGAGCCCTCTATTCCCGAGCGGGGACGGGGCCAGTGGCCGTGACTGGCGGGCCGATCACGGCGCCCCCTGCCTCCCTTGCCTCCCCGCTCCGCACCAGCGCCCTCCGGAACAGGATCGGGCCGACGGTCTGGTTCACCGCGAGTACGGCGAGGAGGAGGTTGCGGAGCTGGGCGCCGCGCTCCGGGTAGACCTCCGCGACGACGGCCGCGAGCCCGACGGCGACGCCGGCCTGCGAGACGAGGCCCATCCACACGGAGCGCCGCTCGGCGGCGCCGGCGCCCCCCCACCGGGTGCCGAGGGTGGAGCCCGCCCAGATGCAGAGCGCGCGGACGGCCACCACGGTGAGCACCACCGGCCAGAGCGCGACCACGCCGCGCAGGTCGAGCCGCGCCCCGGCCAGCGCGAAGAAGACGACGAAGAGCGGCGCCGCCGAGCGCTCCATCGCGTGGCGCAGCGACTCGCCCCGCCCCCCGCTCGCGTTCTCGGTGACGAAGCCGGCGACGATCAGCGTCAGGAGCACCTCGACGTGCGCCAGCCGCGCGATCGCCGCGCCGAAGAGCGCGACCACGACCGCGAAGACGAACAGCTCGCGGTGGACGAAGCGCAGGTACAGGGCGACGGCGGCGCCGAGCAGCGCGCCGACGAACACGGCGCCGCCGAGCTCCCACGCCACGCGCGCCGCCGAGAGCGCCTCCCCGCCCTCCGGGGGTGCCAGCGAGCGCGCGACCGCCATCGTGCCGCTGAAGACGATCACGACCGCCACGTCGGCGAGCAGCACGACCCCGAGGGTGGTGCGCGCGACGGGGCCGCGCGCCCCCGTCTCCGAAAGGAGCGCCATCGTCGCCGCCGGCGAGTGGACGATCGCCACCGCCGCGAACAGCGCGCAGAACGCGATCACCTCGCGCGTCGGCAGCGCCGCCAGCACCGGGAGCATTCCGCGCAGCAGGTACAGCGCCGCGAAGACGCCTATGAAATCCAGGAACAGCTCCAGCGACATGATCTTCACGATCGTCACGCCGCGGGCGCGGATCTCCGACCACTGCAACTCCGCCCCGGCGAGGAAGGCGATGAGGGCGATCGCCAGGTCGCTCACCGGACCCAGCTCGCCGATGACGGCCGGGGTGACGGTGCCGAGCGCCTGCGGCCCGAAGAGCACGCCGGCCGCCATGTAGCCGACGATGCGTGGCGCGCGCAGCAGCGGCGCCGTCTCGCCGATGGTATACGCGGCGAGGATCAGGAAGCCGAACGTGAGCAGCGCGGGCGACCTGCCGCCGTCGACGCCGAGCGGGAGGACGCGGTACATCCCCGCGAGGAGGAGGAGCAGCGTGATCGCGCGCCGCACCTAGCGTCCCTCGCTCCCGGCCGCGGCCGGCGCCGACGGCGCCGCCGGCGGGGCCGGGACTGGAGCCTCCGCCGGGAGCGCCGGCTCGAGCAGCGGCTCGAGCACGGAGCGGACGACGCGCGCCGAGGCGAGGTCGGTGAGGAGCACCGAGGCGACGGCCGCGGTGAAGACGACGTTCGCGTACGCCGCGCCCTCGATCCGCAGGTACTCGAGCGCCAGCGCCAGTGCGAGCCCCCCCTGGCCGAAGAGCGCGAGCCCCCAGCGGCCCCCGAGCACGGGGAGGGCGCCGCTCGCCCAGGTGGCGATCCGCGCCGCGCCGACCTTGACCACGACGCGCGCCACGAGGAAGAGCACGACGGGGAGAAGCGCCGCGTTCGCGCTCGGCCGCCACGAGGCCCCCGCGAAGATGAGCAGGACGTAGTAGAACGGCCGCTCCCCCTTGGCCAGCACGGCCGCTATCTCGTGGCGCCCCCGCGCGGTGTTGACGAGCACCACGCCGATCGTGAGGCAGACGAGCAGCGGCGACAGGCGCAGATACGCCGCCGTCCCGCTGGCGAGGATGACCGCCCCGCCGAGCGCCACGACGAGCCGGTCCACGTTGCGCTCGTCGCCGAGGAAGAGGTGGAACAGCTGGCCGGCCACGCCGCCGACGGCGAGGCTGATGACGGCCCACTCGGTGGGGGTGGGGGAGCGGGCGAGCGACGGCGTCGGCGGGTGCAGCACGCACAGCAGCAGCCCGAACGCGACCACGGCGACGAGCGAGTCGATGGCCGTCGCGACCTCGAGCTGGCGCAGCACCGGCGCCCGGCGTCCGATCCGCCGCGCCACGATGGCGATCCCCGACGGCGCCGACGCCGCGCCGACCGCGCCGAGCGCGAGCGCGGGGCCGAGCAGCTCGCGCGGCGTCCCGCCGTACAGCCAGCGCATTGCGACCAGCTCGAGCCCCGTGATGACGCCGAGCGTCGCCACCGCCTCGCTGAAGGCGAGCCGGTAGGTGAGCCCCGGGATGGCCACGAGCCGCGGCAGGTAGAACTGCATGCCGACGATCGCGCCCACCCACCCGAGAGCGAGCGTGACCACCGGGCGGAAGCTCTCCAGCGTCGCGTCGGAGACGAGGCCGGCGACCTGCGGGCCGAGCAGGAGCCCGAGCACGAGGTACTCCGCCCCGCTGACGATCAGGAGGCGTTCGGCGATCCAATCGTAGGCGACGTGCGTCGCGAGGTAGGCGACCGCGACGAGGAGGACGAGAACGAGGGCGGAGCTCATGGAGCCCGCGACGGGCGCACGGGTCGTGCCCGCCGCCGTTCGTTTACGCCGCCAGCGAGCTCCCGCACTCCGTGCAGAAGCGCGCGCCGAGCTGGCTCACCACGGCGCCACAGTGCGCGCACTTGCCAGCCAGGTAGCGCCCGCAGTCGGAGCAGTAGACGGCGTCGGGCTCGGGTCGCGGGCCGTGGACCTCGCACGATGGAAGGGCGAGCAGCGCGCCGCGGTAGCGCAGCACGGCCGCCTCGGCCGGGTCCTCCACCGCCAGCGCGGCGACCGCGCGCGCCGACTCGTCGGCGCGCAGGGCGGCGAGTGCCTCGCGCGTGTACGTCGCCTTGAGCGCGTCGTAGTCGGCGTCGGAGAGCTTGCCCGTGGCGCGGTCGAACTCGATCTCGCGCAGCGCCTCGATCGCCGACCCGCCGCCCGCGGGGGGCGACCCCGCCGGCGCACCCGCGGGCGTCGCGCCGCCTCGAGCGGCGGACGACGCGGGGGCGGAGCCCGCGATCAACGGGTAGAGCACGAAGGCGAGCGCCGCGATCGCGAGCGCGGTGCCGATGAGGAGGGGCGTCACGCGTCGTCCCCCCGCACGGCGGCCTCGATCCGCGCCAGCTCCTCCGGCGACGCGTCCACCGGGAGCGGGCGGACGGCGGGCGTGGGCACCGCCGCCGCCTCGGCGCGGCGCCCCCACCGCCGGATGAGCGCCGCCACGACGACGCCCCCCGTGCCTAACGCCGCGAACGGCGTCAGGTACCCCGCCCAGTTGAACCCCTCCTTCACCGGCGCCATCAGCACCTGCTCGCCGTACGCCCCGCGGAAGGCGGCGATGATCTCGTCCGCCGAGTAGCCGCCCTCGACGAGCGACATCACGTCGCGGTGCATCGCCGGCGAGACGCCGCAGGAGAAGTCCGTCGTGCGGCAGGTGTAGATGTCGAGCGAGCAGCCGCACTGGCAGTGGATGTGGTGCTCGAGCGCGTCGCGCTCGTCGGCCGTCATCGACGGGCGCGCGCCCGGCTTGGGCGGGCGACGCACATCGCGATACGCGCCCTCGTTCATCGGCACGTTCGCGGCGCCCTGGTTCGCCGCCGGGTCGGCACCCTGCGCCGCGGGCTCGCTCGGCGCCTCACCCTGCTGCGCGCCCGGCACCGTGGCACCCTGGGCGAGCAGGCGCTCGGCGCCCGCCGCCGTCGCCGCCGCGGCGGCCGCGCCTCCGGCGAGGGCGGCCAGGAACTGCCGCCGCGTGACGGTGACCCGCGTGACGGCGACCGCGGTCGCGCGCATCACCCGACCTCCACGCCGGCCAGCTCCCCCTGCGGGCGGAGCGCGGCCACGTAGCCGCTCTGCGCGCGCCGCCGCTCCGCCTGCGGCCACATCACGATCAGCCCGCCGACCGCCATGATCATCCCCCCGTACCACACCCACCAGACGAGCGGGTTGAAGGTGACGCGGATCTCCGCCGTCTCCTCTCCCGTCACGCCGGCGAGCACGACGTAGACGTCCTGCTTCACCGACTCGAGGATGCCGACCTCGGTGGACGGCTCGAAGGTCGGGTTCCCCTGGCTGTCCACGTGCTGCCGCTTCTCGCTCTTGATGAGCCCCTTCGAGACGCCGTCGCGGTACGCCTCGAGCCCCACCGCCGTCACCTGGCGGTTCAGCTCGTCGTAGCGCGAGACCCCCTGGCTGACGAAGCGCCAGCGGTGTCCCCACGGGTCGGTCGCCTCGTACGACTCCCCGGCCCTGAGCGTGACGTCGTTGTCGCGCTTGAAGGCGAGCCCGGCGAACGCGGAGAACATCACCACGACGCCGAAGTGGACGACGTAGCCGCCGTACCGCCGCCGGTTGCGTCCGACGAGCCGCCCGAGCGCGAGCGCCGGGTTCTCACCGTGCAGCCGCATCCGCGCGCCGACCCCCTTGTAGAACTCCTGGAGGATGGTGCCGGTCACGAAGCCCGCGAGCGTGTACGCGACGAGCGCGTAGGGGTCGCGCATGCCGAGGGCGAGGAGCGCCGCCCCGGCGCCCAGGCCGGCAATCGTCGGCGTGACGAACTGCCGCTTCAGGTTCGACACCGACGCCCGCCGCCAGGCGATCAGCGGCCCGACGCCGGTCAGGAAGAGCAGGAAGAGGCCGAGCGGGACGTTGACCGCGTTGAAGAAGGGGGCCCCGACCGTGATCTTCGACCCGCGCACCGCCTCGCTGATGATCGGGAAGAGCGTCCCCCAGAGCACGGAGAACGCGATCCCGACGAGCACCAGGTTGTTGTAGAGGAAGGCGGCCTCGCGGCTCACCATGCTCTCCAGCTCGGCCTTCGCCTCGAGGTCCTTGAGGCGCGTCGCCACCAGGTAGGCGGTGACGCCGGTGGCGAGCAGGAGGAAGCCCGCGAACCAGTTGCCCACCGGCGACTGCGCGAACGAGTGGACGCTGGAGATGATCCCGCTGCGCGTGATGAAGGTGCCGAGGATCGAGAGGAGGAACGTCGAGACGACGAGCGTCACGTTCCACTTCCGCAGCATCCCGCGCTTCTCCTGGATCATGATCGAGTGGAGGAAGGCGGTGCCGGTGAGCCACGGCAGCAGCGAGGCGTTCTCCACCGGGTCCCACGCCCAGTAGCCGCCCCACCCGAGCTCGACGTACGCCCACCACATGCCGAGCGTGATCCCGACGGTGAGGAAGAACCAGGAGACGAGCGACCAGCGGCGCACGGCGGCGAGCCAGCTCGCGTCGAGCTGGCGCGTGATCAGCGCCGCGACGGCGAAGGCGAACGGCACCGTGGTCGCGACGTAGCCCAGGTAGAGGTTGGGCGGGTGGATCGCCATCCCCGGGTTCTGGAGCTGCGGGTTCATCCCGCGCCCGTCCGCCGGGATCCAGTCGAGCCGCTCGTACGGGTTGGCGCCGAGGCAGAGCGTGGCGAGGAAGAAGAGCGTCGTCGCCGCGAGGGTGCCGGTGACGTACGGCATCAGCCGGCGGTTGGCCGTGCGGTTGGTGAAGACCGCGATCGCCGAGTAGAGCGACAGGATCAGGCACCAGAAGAGCATCGACCCCGCTTGGCCCGCCCAGAGCGCCGCGAACAGGTACGGCGTCGGCAGGTTCGCGCTCGTGAACGACGCGACGTACTTGAGCGAGAAGTCGTGCGAGAAGATCGCCGTCCACAGGCCGATCGCGGCGAGCAGCACGAAGGCGAAGGTCGCGTACACGCCGCGCTCTCCGCTCGCCGCGAGGTCGGGGCGCCGCAGGGCGCCGCCGGCGAAGGAGACGGTGGTGGACCAGGCCGCCATGAGGAAGGCGACCCACAGGGACAGCTCGCCGACGAGGATCACTGCGTCACTCCCCTCAGGCGCCGCGCGCCGCGGGCGCGGCGGGCTGCTGCCGGTAGCCCGGCGTCTGCTTGTACTTGTCGGGCGCGTTCTCGTAGCGCGAGGCGCACTTCGCGAGCAGCGTCGTCGCCCGGAAGGTCCCGTCGCGCCCCAGCCGCCCCTCGACCACGACGTCCACGCCATCGGTGAACGTGTCGGGCGTGATGCCGCGGTAGACGACGGGGAACGTCTGCGCCCCGTCGGTCACGCGGAAGCTCACCTCGCGCCCGCCGGCCGCCCGCTGGATCGAGCCGGGCACCACGCGCGCCCCGACCTTGATGCCGACGTCGTAGAACGAGCTGTCGGCGGTGGTCCTGGCCGCCAGCTCCTGCGGCGTGAGCCAGTACTGTCCGGTTCTGTTGATCGAGCTGGCCATCAGGTACCCCGCCACTCCAAGGATACCGACGCCGGTGGCGAGAAACTTGGTGCGTGCCTTCATGAGAGCCCTCTCAGCCACTCCCCTTCTGCGACGCGACGCGGCGCACCCGCGCCATGATCGCGTCGAGCTCGGTCTCCGCCTTCGCCCGCTCGTCCACGGTCCACACCCCGGTGTTGCGATTGAGCTCCCGCACGCGCTCCAGCATCTCGTCGATGAGCGCGCGGAGCACGAGGTTCGAGCGCCGCTCGCTGCCGGGGGCGCGGTCGCCAAGCTGAGGATCGATCAGGTTCGCCATGAGTCGCCCGCGGGGGGCTCCGAGGTGAGGGCGCGCCGGATGACGACGGGCGCGTGAGCACGAAAATATAGTAGGGCGACGCGGGAAACCGCGCCATTTGGCTTCGCGTGCCGGGGCGCCGGGCCGTACCGCCCCCCGGTACCAGGGGCCGGGACGATCACCGCGCCGTCCGCCTCAACAGCACCGTCCCCACCCCCACCCCCGCCGCGTCCCACGTCAGGTCCTTGACGCTGAACAGGCCGTACGCCCGCCTGTCGCGCAGCTCCTTGGCCACGCCGACCGCCGCCGTCGCCGCCGATGCTCCGGCGAGCGAAGCGTCGTGGCGGGCGCCGGCCGCACGCAGGGTGCCGTAGGTGAGACTCTGGACGAAGGCACTCATGAAGAAGTGCTTCACCTTGTCGGCGCCGAACCAGGAGTCGTGGGGGGGGCGCGCGCCCACGGCGCCGGCCCGGGCCTGCAGCATCAGCGCGACGACGAGGAGTGGGCGCATCAGGCGACGCGCCCCGCGGTGAGGGGCCCGGCGGCGACGCGCCCGGCCGCCCGCCCGGCGCCGGCCGGCTCGACCGCGCCCACCGCCACCAGCGCCTCGGCGAGCCGGCCGAGCGCGCGGTCGAGGAGGGCACGGTGGCCACGCTCGTGGATCCAGCTGCTCGCCCCCGACGGATGCGGAAGCGGGAGGGCGAGCGACTCGCCGCCGCCGTGCGTCACCCGGTGCGCCTCCCCCACCAGCCGCTCGAGGGGCGCCGGCCCGAGAAAGCGGTCGATCGCCAGGCGGCCGACCGGGATCAGCACCGCCGGCCGGATCAGGGCGAGCTCGTCGTCGAGCCAGCTCGCGCAGAGCGCGCGCTCCCGCGGCGACGGGACGCGGTCGCCACGCCCGCTCGGGCTCGGTCCGGGGTAACAGCGGGTGACGGCCGCGATGTAGACCCGCCGACGCGCCTCGGCCTCCTCGAGGCCGGCCTGGGCCAGCCAACGGAAGAGCGTCCTGCCGGCGCGGCCGGCGAATGGACGGCGGTCCACGATCTCCGTCTTGCCGGGCGCCTGCCCGACCAGCATGACGCGCGTGTCGCGCGCCTCGGCGAGGATCGGGAGCGCCGCCGGCTCGCCGAGCGCGCAGCGGCGGCAGCCCGCCAGCGCCGCGCAGTGGGCGTCGAGCGCGGCGGCGAGCGGCGACCCGTCGGGCGCGACGAGTCGGAGCGAGCGCGTCCGGCCGCTCACCGCCCGTGCCTCGCCCAGGTGAGCGTGGCGTGCACCGCGCGCTCCCACCCCGCGAGCCCCGCGCGAGCCGCGCCCGCACCGTCGCTCGGCGAGAAGCGCGTGAAGCGCCGGCGGGCGATGAACTCGCTCGCGTCCGACCACACGCCCGTCGCGACGCCGGCCAGCCCCGCCGCGCCCAGCGCCGTCGTCTCGATCACGTCCGGCCGCTCCACCGGCACCCCCAGCACGTCCGCCTGAAATTGCATCAGCCAATCGTTGCTCGTCGCTCCGCCGTCCACGCGCAGCCGGTCGAAGGAGACGCCGCCGCGCTCGGTCATCAGCCGCAGCACGTCGCACGTCCCGTATGCCATCGCCTCGAGCGCCGCGCGGACGAGGTGGGCGCGCGTCGTACCGCGCGTCAGCCCCACGATCGTCCCTCGCGCCTCGGGCTCCCAGTTCGGCGCGCCGAGGCCGGTCAGCGCCGGCACGAAATACACCCCGCCGGTGGACGGGGTCCCGCGCGCCAGCCCCTCGCTGTCGGCCGCCGTCTCGAGGAGGCCGAGCCCGTCGCGCAGCCACTGGATCGCCGCGCCCGCGACGAAGATCGCGGCCTCGAGCGCGTACGCCGGCCGTCCCGCGGCGTCGCAGGCGACCGTCGTCAGCAGCCCCCCGCCGGCCTCGGGGCGCCGGCGCCCGGTGTTGAGCAGCAGGAAGGCGCCCGTGCCGTACGTGTTCTTCCCCTGCCCCGCCTCCCAGCAGCCCTGCCCGTAGAGCGCCGCCTGCTGGTCCCCCGCGACGCCGGCGATCGGGATCTCGGCGCCGAACAGCTCGCGGCGGGTGACGCCGAAGCTCCCGCTCGACGGGCGCACCTCGGGGAGCAGCGCTCGCGGCACCCCGAAGCGCGCCGCGAGCGCGTCGCTCCAGTCGAGGAGCCCGATGTCGTAGAGCATCGTGCGCGACGCGTTCGTCGGATCCGTGGCGTGCACCGCGCCCCCCGTCAGGTGCCAGACGAGCCACGAGTCCACCGTGCCGGCCGCCAGCTCGCCGCGCTCGGCGCGCCGGCGCAGGGCGTCGTCGCGCAGCAGCCACTCGAGCTTCGTCGCCGAGAAGTAGGGGTCGACGACGAGCCCCGTGCGCGCGGTGATCTCCGGGGCGACCGGCGCCAGCTCGGCGCAGCGCGCCGCCGTGCGGCGGTCCTGCCAGACGATGGCGCGGTGCACCGGGCGCCCGGTGTCGCGCTCCCAGAGCACGACCGTCTCGCGCTGGTTCGTGATCCCGACCGCGTCCGGCGTGACCCCGGCCTGGGTGATCGCCGCCCGCGCCGCCTGCCACGTGCGGGCGAGGATCTCGTCCGCGTCGTGCTCCACCCAGCCCGGCTCCGGGAAGTACTGCGTGATCTCCTGATACCCGCGCCCCACCACCCGCCCGTCGGCCGCCACGACGAGGCAGGTGGTGCCGGTGGTGCCCTGATCGACGGCGAGGACGTGCTTCATGGGCGGGGAGAGCTCAGAGGATGAAATGAGCGGGCGGGATCGAGAGGGCGAGCTCGAGAGGGCGGGATTGAAGAGGCGGCATGCGGAATGAGGCCGGGACCCTACTCGTGGCTAAGCTGGCCACCGGTGGGGTCCCGGCCTCATTCCTCATGCCTCGTTCCGCCCTTGCCCTTGCCGTTGCGGTTACCGAAGGAGTACGGCGGTCCCACGATCCCGCAGTCGGTCACGATCCCCGTGATCAGCTCCGCCGGCGTCACGTCGAACGCCGGGTTGTGGACGCGGACGCCGCCGAGCGGGCGGGTGACCTCGTCGGGGGAGCGCTGCTCGATTTCGATCGCGTCGCCGTTCGGCGTCGCCGCGTCCACCGTGGACGTGGGCGCCGCGACGTAGAATGGGACCCCGTGGTGGCGGGCGGCGACCGCGAGGGCGTAGGTGCCGATCTTGTTCGCGACGTCGCCGTTGGCCGCGATCCGGTCGGCGCCGACGATGCAGAGGTCCACCCTGCCGGCGCGCATCAGCGACGCCGCCATGCCGTCGGTGAGCACGGTGACCGGGATGCCGGCGCGGGCGAGCTCCCAGGCGGTGAGCCGGCTCCCCTGCAGCAGCGGGCGCGTCTCGTCGGCGTACACCTCCACCCGCCGCCCCTCGCTCGCCGCGACGTAGACGGGCGCGAGCGCGGTGCCGATCCCGGCCGTGGCGAGCGCGCCGGCGTTGCAGTGCGTGAGGACGCGTGCGCCGTCGCCGACGAGCGGGAGCCCGTGCTCCCCGATTCGCCGGCACATCGCGCGGTCCTCCTCGAGGATCGCCGTCGCCTCGGCGCGGAGCGCGTCGAGCGTCGCGCGCGGCGCGAGCCCCGACGCCGCGCAGGCGGCGGCGCGCGCCGTCATGCGGTCGATCGCCCAGGGCAGGTTCACGGCCGTCGGCCGCGCGGCGCGGATCGCGGCCGCCGCGCGCGCGAGGCGGTCGCGGAAGCGCTCGTCAGGCTCGTCCGCGAACGGCAGCAGCGCCGCCACGAGCCCCATCGCCCCCGCCACCCCGATCGCCGGCGCCCCGCGCACGGCGAGCGTCCTGATCGCCTCGCGCACCTCGTCCATCGTCCGGAGGTCGAGCTCCACCAGCTGCTCCGGGAGCCGCCGCTGGTCGACGATCCGCACCGCGTCCCCCGCCGGCGCCCACCGCACCGCCTCGACGATCTGCATGACGGTCAACGTAGCGCCGGGCGCGAGCGGTCGGAATATCGGTCGTCGCCCGGGACGGACGCCGCGCCCGCCCCCGCGCGCGCGACGTCACGCCGCCCGCGAGTCGCGCTCGTCCCTGCGTTTGCGGCGGCGCTCGGGGAAGTACTTGTCGAGGAACTTGATCAGCGCCCGCTCCTCGGGGGCGTGACGCCAGTCGCCGCGCCGCGCCCGGGCGCGGAGGCGCTCGAGGTCCGGGGCGATCGTCGCCCCCTCGTCCTCGTAGCGCGCGAGCACCATCGGGTGGACGTACGACGTGCGGCAGATCGCCGGCGTGTTCCCCAGCTCCGCGGCGACGAGCCGCACGGCCGTCACCACGTTCCGCTTCGCCTCCGTCGGCGTCTTCCACGCCCCGAGCTCGGCGAGCACCGTCGCCGCGCGCAGCGTGCCCCCCCAGGTGCGGAAGTCCTTCGCCGTGTACGGCACTCCCACCAGGTCGTGGAGGTAGCCGTTCACGTCGCGGGACGTCAGGTCGTTCCACTTCCCCTCGTCGTCCTGGTAGCGGAAGAGCCGCTTCCCCGGCGTCTCGAGCAGCTCCTCGACGAAGCGGGCGAGGGCCGCGTCCACCACGACCTGCCGCTGCTCGATCGAGCGCTTCCCCACGTAGTGGAAGACGACGCTGTCGCCCTCGACGTGCGCGTGGCGCTTCTGCAGCGTCGTGATCCCGAAGGTCCTGTTCTCCTTCGCGTAGCGCTCGCTCCCCACGCGGAAGAACCCCTCGCTGATCAGCCGCACGACGCCGGCCGTCACCCGCGCCCTCGACATCCGCGGCGCCCGCCCGCCGCGCCGGCCGCCACGGCGGGCGGGCGCCGCGGCGAAGTCGCGCGCCACCGCCTCGCGAATCAGAGGCAGGTCGAGCGCGAGCTCGCGGACGCGGTAGTACTTGCGGAGCGAGCCCCGCTCGACCGCCTTGTCATGATAGCGGTACTGCTTCCGCCCCTTCGCGTCGAACCCCCACGCCTGGATCGCCGCCGCCGCGCTCGGCGCCACGTGGACGTCGGTCCATGCCGGCGGGATGCGGAGCGCCGCGATCCGCGCCCGCGTCGCCGCATCGCGGACCGGCTGCGCGCCGTCGTCGGTGACGTAGCGGAACCCGCTCCGCTTGCTCCCCCTGCGAAGGATCCACCGGTCGGCCATGCGGGGGGCGGGGGGCAAGTTCCGGTCCGGAGACGAGCACGGCGCATCGGGAGCCGGGAGCCGGATCGGGGCGCCGGGAGTGGCGACGGGATGACATCGCCATTCCCGACGCCCGCGCTGGTCTCCCCCCCTGCCCGCCGGATAGATTCCGGCGCGCCGTCCACCCTCCACCCCGGTCCCCGCGCATGGCCTACGAATTCGTCACCTTCGACGTCGCCGACCGCGTCGCCACGATCACGGTCAACCGCCCCGACAAGCTCAACGCGCTCAACGACGCGACGATCGTCGAGCTCGGGCGCGCGATCGACGAGGCCCGCTCGCGCGACGACGTGGGCGGCGTCATCCTCACCGGCGCCGGGCGCGCCTTCATCGCCGGCGCCGACATCTCCGAGCTGGCGTCGCAGACGACGGTCACCGCCCGCGCGCGGGCGCAGCGCGGCCAGGGGATCTTCCGCCGCTTCGAGACCTCGCCCAAGCCGACCGTGGCCGCCGTGAACGGCTTCGCGCTCGGCGGCGGCTGCGAGCTCGCCATGGCCTGCCACATCCGCATCGCCTCCGAGCAGGCGAAGTTCGGGCAGCCGGAGGTCAAGCTCGGCATCGTGCCCGGCTACGGCGGCACGCAGCGGCTCCCCCGCCTGGTCGGCAAGGGGCGCGCGCTCCAGCTCCTGCTCACCGGCGAGATGATCGACGCGGCCGAGGCCTACCGCATCGGGCTCGTGAACCGCGTCGTGCCGGCCGGGGAGCTGCTCGGCGCGGCGCGCGCCATGCTCGCCCAGGTCCTCGCCAACGGCCCGCTCGCCGCCGCCCTCTGCGTCGAGGCGGTGGACCGCGGGCTCGACATGGCGCTCGACGACGCGCTCACGCTCGAGGCGTCGCAATTCGGCCTGCTCGCTGCCACGGAGGACATGCGCGAGGGGATGAAGGCATTCCTCGACAAGCGACCGGCGCAGTTCGCCGGGAAGTGACGGCGCGGGGCGGTCGCCGCCCGGCACGCCGCGCGCTCGCCGCGCGCCGGCTCGCCACGCCCGCGCTCGTCGCGCCCCTGCTCCCGCTCTACCTCGCCGCGATGGCGTGCGCCGGAGAGCGCGAGCGGCTCGACGTCCCGCGCCTCGCGCTCGAGCTCGCGAGCCCGGCGCCGGCGCCGGGCGGGAGCGTCGACGGCAGCGTCGATGCCACGGACGGCAGCGGCATCACGTCGCTCGCCGTCTACGCCTGCACGGCCGACAGCGTCTTCAGCCGGCGGGAGACGTACGACCGCGCGCGCGCCGCCCGCCTGGAGTTCTCGCTCCACGTCGCGTCCAGCGCGCCCGTTGGCGCCCCGGTGGAGGTCTACGCGACCGCGACCGACGACCAGGAGCTCGTCGCCGAGGCATCGCGCGTCGTCCACGTCGGGGGTGCCGCCGGCACCGGCACCGCCGACGGAGCCGGCCTCTGCGCCGCCCCGCGCTCGGCCGCGCGCGGGCGCCACGCGGGCGCGCTCCCGACAGCGCCATGAGCACGGCGCCATCATCACGGCGCCATGAGCAGGGCGCCATGAGCAGGGCGCCATGAGCGACGTCCCCCTCGCCCGGCGCTCCCCGGACGCGACGTCCCCCGGGCGCTTCCGCCTCCGCCACCTCGCCGTCCGCGACTTCCGCAATCTCGAGCGGCTCGACCTCGACCTTCCGCCCGACGGCATCGCCGTCGTCGGCGAGAACGGCCACGGCAAGACCAACCTGCTCGAGGCGGTCTACTATCTCCAGCTCCTGCGCTCGGTGCGCGGCGCGCGCGACCAGGACCTGGTGCGCTTCGGCGCCGCGGGCTTCCACGTGGCCGCGCGCGCCGACGCGGGCGACGGCACGCCGCGCGCGGTCGCGGTCGGGTTCGAGCGGGCGAGCAAGCGCAAGCGCGCGCGGCGCGACGGCGCCGAGCCGCCCCGCCTCAGCGACGCCCTCGGCGCGCTCCCGTCCGTCATCTTCTCCCCGGGCGACGTGCAGCTCGTGGCCGGGGCGCCGAGCGAGCGGCGGCGCTACCTCGACGTCGCGCTCGCCCTCACCTCGCGGCGCTACCTCGTGGCGCTCCAGCACTACCGCGCCGCCCTCGCGCGCCGCAATGCGGCGCTCCGTGACGCGGCCCGCTCCGGCGCCAGCGACGCGCGCGTCGCCGTCTGGGAGCCGGCCCTCGCCGAGCACGGCGCGCTGCTCTGGGCCGAGCGCGTGGCGTGGGTGGAGCGCTCGGCGCCGGAGTTCGCGGCGCTGTGCGCGGCGATCGGGGAGCGCGGCGCCGCGCGCATGCGCTACGCCAGCGCCCTCGTCGCCCCCGCCGGCGCCGACGTCCCGCGCCGCGCCGAGCTCCTCGCCGAGGCGCTGCACGCCAGGCGCGCGCTCGACCTCAGACGCGGCGTCACGCACGCCGGCCCGCACCGCGACGACCTCGACCTGCAGCTCGACGGGCGCGACCTCCGTAGCTTCGGCTCCGCCGGCCAGCAACGCACCGCGGCGATCGCGCTGCGCATGCTCGAGGCGGCGACGCTGCGCGACGCGGCCGGCGCCGCCCCCCTCTTTCTCCTCGACGACCCCTTCGCCGAGCTCGACGCGCGCCGCGCCCACCGCATCCTCGAGCTGCTCGGCGCCGAGGGGCTGGGCCAGACGCTGCTCGTCGTCCCGCGCGCCGTGGACATCCCGCCGGAGCTGACGCGCCTGGAGCGATGGGACATCCGGGACGGGGTGCTGTCGCGCGGTGCGGGGCGCGGGACGCCGGCCGCGGACGGCGAGTAGATTCGCCAGCGGGCTCGGCGCTTTACCCGCGGCCGGGTCACGCGTCACTGTCGTGCACCGGTGGTGCGTCGAGCTCCTGCGCCCGCCGGTCCCCGCCTCCCGCCCGTCGCGCCACCCTGGCCCCGCGCCCGCTCCATGTCAGACCGCACCCCGAAGAAGAAGCCCGAGCCCATCAGCGCGCTCCTCGCCGGTGTCCTCGAGCAGGCCGGGATCGCCGCGCGAGTCGAGCAGGCCGCGGTTGTCCCCGAGTGGGCGAAGCTGGTCGGCGCGCAGATCGCGGCCGTTACCGAGCCGCTCATGATCACCGCCGACGGGACGCTGTTCGTGGCGGTGCGGACGAACGCCTGGGCGACCGAGCTGTCGCTCATGGAGCCCGAGCTGCTGCGCGCGCTGAACGTCAAGGAGGGGCGCGCGCCGGTGCGAAAAATCCGCTATCAGCTCAAGCGTTAGATGCGTCCGTAAGTGTAGCATTTACAGATACTTGCGGAAACTGCTCAGGCTTGCGTCCGGGGCTCCGGGATGTTACCTTTGTTAAGTTGTGATCGAATGGCGTTTCGGCGCGTGTTCGGGTCTGTTTCTCGTCTTTCATAAGGGCAACATGGCGAAGACTGCGGAGAAGCCGGCGCAGACGTACGATGCCGGCCAGATTCAGGTGCTCAAGGGGCTGGAGGCGGTCCGGAAGCGTCCCAGTATGTACATCGGGTCGACCGGTCCGCGCGGCCTGCACCACCTCGTGTACGAGGTGGTGGACAACTCGATCGACGAGGCGCTCGCCGGCTACGCGGACATCGTGAAGGTGACGATGCACGGCGACGACTCGATCACGGTCGAGGACAACGGGCGCGGGTTTCCGGTCGACATCCACCCGGTGGAGAAGATGCCGGGGGTGGAGCTGGCGCTCACCGTGCTGCACGCGGGCGGCAAGTTCGACAAGTCGAGCTACAAGGTGTCGGGCGGCCTGCACGGCGTCGGCGTCTCGTGCGTCAACGCCCTCTCCGAGCAGCTCAAGGTGTGGGTGAAGCGCGACGGGAAGGAGCACTACATCGACTTCGTGCGCGGCGACACGACGACGAAGCTCAAGGTGCTCGGCAAGGTCGCGCCGAAGGAGACGGGGACGAAGGTCTGGTTCAAGCCCGACCACCTCATCTTCCCCGAGCTCCGCTACGACTACGCCACGCTCGCCGCGCGCCTGCGGGAGCTCGCGTACCTGAACAAGGGCGTCACGATCTCCATCAGGGACGAGCGCGAGGGGCAGGAGAAGGAGGAGACCTTCCACGCCAAGGGCGGGCTGCGGGAGATGGTGCAGTACCTCACCGGCGGGAAGAGGACGCTCCACCCCGAGGTCATCTACATCGAGACCGAGCGCGATGGCATGGGCATCGAGCTCGCGATGCAGTACAACGACGGCTACAACGAGAACGTCTTCTCCTTCGTCAACAACATCAACACGCACGAGGGCGGGACGCACCTCACGGGGTTCAAGAGCGCGCTCACGCGCGTCATCAACCTCTACATCCAGAAGAGCTCGAACCTCAACAAGAAGGACAAGGAGACGGCCCTCTCGGGCGACGACGTGCGCGAGGGGCTCACCGCCGTGCTCTCGGTCAAGGTCCACGAGCCGCAGTTCGAGGGGCAGACCAAGACGAAGCTCGGCAACTCCGAGGCGGAGGGCGCGGTCAAGAGCGTCGTCAACGAGCTGCTCTCGCAGTACCTCGAGGAGCACCCGAAGGTCGCGAACGCGGTCATCGACAAGGCGATGTCGGCGGCGCGGGCGCGCGAGGCGGCGCGCAAGGCGCGCGACCTGACGCGCAAGAAGTCGGGGCTCGAGGTCGGCCACCTGCCGGGCAAGCTCGCCGACTGCTCGCTCGTCGACCCGTCGCTGTGCGAGCTCTACCTGGTCGAGGGCGACTCCGCCGGCGGCTCGGCGAAGCAGGGGCGCAACCGGCAGTTCCAGGCGATTTTGCCACTTCGTGGCAAAATCATCAATGTTGAAAAGGCGCGCATCGACAAGGTGCTCTCGAACGAGGAGATCCGGACGATCATCACCGCGATCGGCTCCGGGATCCGCGACGAGTTCGAGCTCGAGAAGACGCGCTATCACAAGATCGTCATCATGACGGACGCCGACGTCGACGGCGCCCACATCCGCACGCTGCTCCTCACGTTCTTCTTCCGCCAGATGCAGGAGCTGATCGAGGCCGGCTACATCTACATCGCGCAGCCGCCCCTCTACCGGGTCGCGAAGGGGAAGGAGGAGTACTACGCCTACGACGAGACGGAGCGCAACGCGATCACCACCCGCCTCGGCAACGGCGACGGCAAGACGTCGGTCAACATCCAGCGCTACAAGGGGCTCGGCGAGATGAACCCCGAGCAGCTCTGGAACACGACCATGGACCCGGCGCGCCGCACGATGCTCCAGGTGACGATGGAGGACGCGATCCTCGCCAACGACATCTTCCAGAAGCTCATGGGCGACGACGTCGACCCGCGGCGGCAGTTCATCGAGGAGAACGCGCGCTTCGTGAGCAATCTGGACGTGTGACGGCGGGTCGTCGGGTCGAGAATCTGGCTGGACGGACCTGAACGATTTCTTCGGAAACGAGCGAGCGGGGCGGCTGCCTAACGGGTAGCCGCCCCGCTCCGTCTTCGTCGGCCCCATGCCGATGACGCTCCCGGCTCGCGGCGCACCGCTATGGCCGACTCGCGCCGCGAGGGCGTCCAGGTGGGCGCCCTCCCCCGCCCTCTACTGTGCCCTCGTCCCCTCTACTCTGAACCGCCTCACCGAGTCCGCCCCACTCGACCTGTAGCGCGCCATCGTCGTCCCGACGAGCTTGCCGTTCTGGAGCCGGTTCACCCCGTGCGTGGTCACCTGCACCCCCTTCCGCAGCGTGCTCTCGTACGGACCCGCGTCCGTGACGACGCTGTCGCCGGCGATCACGACGTGCACCGGCACGGGCGGCCGGTTCTTGAAGACGAGCGTCGACCCCGTGAGGTCCGGCGTCGCGTTCAGCACGAAGACGACGAGCGTGCTGTCGCTGGCCTCGTTCGTCGCGCGCATGTTCCATTTCCCGGCGACGTCCTTCGGCGTCAAGGCGGCAACGGCCGCGCCCGGCGCCGGGGCGGCGGGCACCTCGACCATGGCCGCCGTGTCGGCGGCCCGTCGCTCGGCCTTGCGGCAGCCGCCGAGGACGGCCGCCGAGCAGCAGATCGAGACGAGCGCGAAGATGCGCATCATTCCCTCCGTGGCCTATGAGAGTGCTCCATGATGTGCGGGGCGGCGGGGCGGTCAAGCGGCCGCGGCCGGCGATGCACGTCACGCTCGAGCCCGCCGGCCAGTGACTCGAGACCCGTCCGGCAACACGCTCGACCTGATGTAGCGCGTAGCGTCGTCGCACGCACGAGGGGCCGGCTCCCGTCGCGCGGGAGCCGGCCCCTCTGCATTACGCGCTACTCGCCGTCGGTCAGTAGCTGAACCGCTTGCCGTTCCCCGACGCCCAGAGCTGCCTGGCGATCGCGAGGTTCGCGGCGGCGATGAGCAGCGCCGGGATCGCCGTCGCGATCCACGTCACCGTCTGCTGGATAGGGTCCATCCCGCCCGTGAGCGTCTGCGAGCGGGTCACCCAGACGAGGAAAAGGTAGATCAGCAGCACGCCGATCGCCGCGCCCACGGCGCCGAGCGCGCCGAGCTTGGCCATGTTCATGCGAGGTCTCCGGTACGTAGCCGAGTCGGTGTCGGTGGTTCCTGATGGTCGTTCAGCAGCACGCGTGCCGACCGGCGGCGGGCGCCGCTAGTCGGCCGCGGAATATAACTCGACCCCCGCGGCCGTCACGCGGTGCGAGACGAGGGGGAGCGGCGGCTCGGCCTCGTCGGCGATGACGATCGCCTGACGGAGCGCCGCCTGCCCGTCCTCGACGCCGGCGCGGTCGCGCGCGAAGATGGTGGCCAGCGGCTCCCCCGCCTCCACCCAGTCGCCGGGCCTGGCGGTGATGACGAAGCCGACGGTCGGGTCCACCACGTCCTCCATCCGCGTCCGCCCGCCGCCGAGGGCGATGATCCCCCGCCCCACCGCCCTCGGCTCGACGCGCGCGACGATGCCGCGGCGCGGCGCGGCGAACAGCTCGCAGTAGCTCGCCTGCGGCAGCACCGCCGGGTCGTCCACGACCGCGGGGTTCCCGCCCTGCGCCTCGATGATCTGCTGGAACTTCTCCGCCGCCCGCCCCGAGGAGATCGCGACCTCCATCATCCGCCACGCCGCGTCGGGCGTCGGCGCGACGCCCCCCAGCACGAGCATCTCGGCGCCGAGCGCGTAGGTGACGCTCATCAGGTCGGGCGGGCCCTCGCCCTTGAGCGCGGCGATCGCCTCCTCCACCTCGAGCGCGTTGCCGCAGGCGCGGCCGAGCGGGCGGTCCATCGCCGTGAGGAGGGCGACGACGGGGCAGCCGCGGTCGGCGCCGAGCCGGATCATCGTCTGTGCCAGCTCGAGGCCGCGCTCGAGCTCCGGAAGGAAGGCGCCGGAGCCGCGCTTCACGTCGAGCACGAGCCCCGTCAGCCCCTCCGCCAATTTCTTGCTCATGATGCTCGCCGCGATCAGCGGGATCGATTCCACCGTCGCCGTCGCGTCGCGCAGCGCGTACATCTTCCGGTCGGCGGGGGCGATCTCCGCGGTCTGCCCGATCAGCGCCACGCCGAGCCGCTCGAGCTGCGCCCTCGCCTCGGCGAGCGAGAGGTCGGTGCGGAAGCCGGGGATCGACTCCAGCTTGTCGAGCGTGCCCCCCGTGTGGCCGAGCCCGCGCCCCGACATCATCGGCACCACGACGCCGAGCGACGCGACGAGCGGGGCGAGGACGAGCGACACCTTGTCGCCGACGCCCCCCGTCGAGTGCTTGTCCACCCGGCCGCACGTGAGGTGCGCGAGGTCGAGCACGTCGCCGCTCGCCAGCATCGCGTCGGTGAGCGCGCTCGTCTCGCCGCGATCCAGACCGCGGAACATGACCGCCATGAGGAAGGCGGCCATCTGATAGTCGGGGACGTGGCCGCTGGCGTAGGCGAGGGCGAGGGCGCGCCACTCGCCGGGCTCGATGCGGCCGCCGTCGCGCTTGCGCTCGATCAGACGGTGGGCGAGCATCGGGCGAGCCGTTGACCGGCCTCGGGGGTAGCAGTAGTCTGTCGCCGGTCGCGCCCGGCCGGCGCGGGTCGCTTCAGGCGACCCCTCGTGCGGCGCGCGACGCGACCCGTACCGCGGAAGCGCCGTACCTTCACCCGACCTCCGGAGTCTCCATGTCCGCCCGCTCCGCCCTGCTCGCCCTCGCCTTCTGCGCCGCCGGCTCCATGGCCGGCGCCCAGTCGTCGGCGAGCGACCACATCGCGCTCGGCGACCGCGAGCACGCCGCCATGAACGCCGCGGCCGCGCTCAAGCACTACGACGCGGCCGTCGCCGCCGATCCGAAGAGCTACGAGGCGCTCTGGAAGGCGGCGCGCGACGCCGTGGACGAGGGTGAGGGGGAGCAGAACGCCGCCCGCCGCACGCAGCTCTACAAGGAGGCCGAGATGTACGCCCGCCGCGCCGTGGAGGCGAGGCCGAACGACGCCGAGGGGCACTTTCACCTCGCCCGCGCGCTGGGGAGGAACGCGCTCACGCTCGGCAAGCGTGACCGGGTGAAGTACGCGGGGGACGTGAGGGCGCAGGCGCTCGAGGCGCTGAAGTACGACCCGAAGCACCCGGGCGCGCTGCACGTCATGGGCGTCTGGAATGCGGAGGTCATGCGGCTGAGCGGCTTCACGCGGATGATCGCGCGCAATTTCCTGGGCGGGAAGGTGTTCGACTCGGCGAGCTGGCCGGAGGCGGTGCGCTACATGGAGCAGGCCGTCGCCGTGGACTCCGGCCGCATAACGCACCACCTCGACCTCGGTAAGATTTACGCGGACGTCGGCGACAAAGCAAAGGCGCGCGCGCAGTTCGAGACGGTGCTCCGCATGCCGGCGAGG
>JBJMNL010000327.1:0-2605 GCA_045804285.1 Gemmatimonadaceae bacterium | reverse complement strand
GATTGAAACAAGAGCATCGGCAAGAGCATCGGGAAGGCGGCGAAGCACTTCACCCTCGCGCGAGGGTTTGGATTGAAACCTCGCGCGCGGCAAGAACCACCGCGCCCCGCTGCTTCACCCTCGCGCGAGGGTGTGGATTGAAACTCGCGGAGCCAGTGCGCCACGCTCACGACGCGCCGCTTCACCCTCGCGCGAGGGTGTGGATTGAAACACGTCGATCTCAGCTGTCCCCCCACCCCTCGCCGGCGCTCGCCCGCGAGCACGAGGGCCGGGACGCCGCCATCCGCGTCCCGGCCCTCGTTCCCTCGTTCGGCCGCGTACTCGCGACGTCCTCGCCGCACTCGGAATCGCGCGCCCCGAAGCCCGTGCGCTCAGTTCACGGCCGGTACGTCGCCGGCAACATGATCCCGAGATCCGGCAGCGCGTTCACGATCACCCACCCCCGCAGGAACGGGTTGTCGAAAGCGTACCGGGCCCCCTGCTCGTCCCGCACGAGCACCCCTTCCTCGACGAACGCCGCCAGCGCCTGCGTCACCGCGCTGCTGCTGCTCAGACCGAAGCGCTCGATCGCCTCGGCGGTCGTCAGCCCGGCCGGCTGGACTGAGACCGCCCGCAGCACGTTCTGCTGGTTCGCCGTGAGCTCACCCCAGAACGTGCGCGCGAGGTCGTCCCGGTCCTCCACGATCTCCCGGAACGCCGCGTCGACGTCCGACGGACGGGCCACCCCGGCGCCGGCCGTGACGTCGTAGGTCTTCAGGGCCAGCTGCACGACGTCGCGGGTACGGGGCTCCGCGAGCTCGATGACGCGCGGCCCCACTCCGCCGGCGTCGACCCTCGCCGTCTCCATCCGCTCCTCGATCCAGCGCCCCAGGTGATCGGGGTCCATCGGGCCGAAGTGCAGCACCTCGAGCATGTCGTAGAAGGCGCGCCCCTTCTCGAGCATGCGGCGGATGAGATGCGGCTTGGACCCGGCCAGCACGTAGCTCACGTGCTGGTGGCGCTGGATCACGCCGCGCAGGTGCCACTCGGCGTCCTCACCGCCGAACCGGGCGATCTCCTGGAACTCGTCGAGCGCGACGCCGATGGTCACGCCGCGCACCCGCGCCATGTCGTCCACGGCGTCGAGCACGCGGCCGAGCGAGGCGCGCTGGTCCTCGGCGTCGGCGCGGCGGAGGGCGACCTCGAAGCTCGGCACGAGCATGCCCGTCGCCGGGCTCGTCGTCAGCTTCAGCGTCCCGCCCACCCGGCTCGCCAGATCGGTGGCCACCTCGCGCCACGTGCGCCCCAGCGCCTTGGTCGCCGCTTCCATCACCCGGTTGGCCATGTCGACGACCGTCGAGGCGGTCGACAGATCCGCGACGAACGCGTGCCCCTGGGCCTCGACGGTCTGCCGCACCGCGCGCTCGATCGCCGAGCTCTTCCCCATGCGCCGGTGGCCGTACACCAGGAGCTTGGCCGCCGGCTGCTCCAGGGCGGCGCGAATGCGCCGCAGCTCCGTGGCGCGGTCGGTGAAGAACTCACCGTCCACCGTGCCGGAGACTCGAAAGGGGTTGTTCGTCCGTTCGGGCATCGAAGTCTGGGAGGAGTGTCCATTCATTGAGCGAACGCTTACTAAGTAGAAGTTTAGTAAGTTGTCACTGAGTAAACCACCCCACGGTTCCGGCTGCCGACATTCGCCACTACTTTCGCCTCCATGCCCCCCCAGCCGGTCACCGACCAGCACCAGCGCGTCTCCGCCGCCCTGGAATCGCTCGTCGCCCGCTTCGCGACGATGGTGCGCGCCGTGGGACTCCGCCACCCGAACGCGACCGACGCGGCCGTCGACTACTCCGTGGAGCCGCGCACCCTCGTCACGTTCACGCTCGAGGACTCGCCCGACGGCGGCACGCTGCGCCGGGTCGTGGAGTCGGGCTTCGACGCGCTCCCCGCCGCGCGGCGCGAGCCGGCGTTCCTCGGCAACAGCAAGGGGTGGCGCGGACAGCTGCAGAAGCGCCTGCCGGCCTACCTGGCGTCCGCCTGACGCGCCCCGGGCGGAGGGGAGTCGCCGGCGGCCGTCAGCCGCCGGCGGCCGGTGGTCGAACGACCGTCACCCGCATCCCTCGCGGCGCGTAGGTGAGGAGGGCGAGGCCGCCCGTGGTCCAGCGCAGCTCCGTCGGGTGGCGCAGCTCCGGCGGTAGCGCGAGGCGCGAGGCGCGGCCGCGGGCGGGATCGACGATCACGACCTCCCCGGTGGTCGGCTCGGCGACGGCGAGCCGGCCGTCGGGTCCGGGCGCGACGACGCTCACCACGTCGCGGAACGCGCCCGCCGAGCGCACCACCCCCTCGGCGCCGACGGCGAGCAGCGTGCTGCGTCCGCGGTCCATCGTCGCGCACACCACGGGCGCGCCGGCGGGCGTGGCGTCGGCGCAGTGCACGAAGCCGGGCACGGTGGCGACCCGGCGGCCGCCGTCGCCCTCCAGCCACCACAGCTCGGACTCCCATGGGGCGATGCCCGCGAGCGAGAGGAAGTCCGACATCTGGTAGGCGCCACGGAGCCGCACCCCCACCGCATGTCCGTTCGCGGCGGGCGCCACTGACGAGTAGCCGCCCACGCCGCCCGGGCCCG
>JBJMNL010000326.1:0-2805 GCA_045804285.1 Gemmatimonadaceae bacterium | reverse complement strand
GAGCCTTCGCCCGCGCAGCCCGCCGTGGAGCGTCCCGGGAAGCGCGCGCCGCGGCGGTGGCGGGAGGGCGCGGGGTGGCTCCTCGCGGCGGCGATCGCCCTCGCCGCGGCACTCGGCCTCCTGCGCGGGCGCGGGGAGCGCGACGCGCTGCGCGCCTCGGTCGCCGAGGCCGGCCGCGCCC
Organism: Gemmatimonadaceae bacterium; assembly: GCA_045804285.1. Classification (GTDB taxonomy): domain Bacteria; phylum Gemmatimonadota; class Gemmatimonadetes; order Gemmatimonadales; family Gemmatimonadaceae; genus DATMHT01. The sequence goes on along the minus strand of JBJMNL010000326.1, from coordinate 2,624 downwards.
GCGACGCCGCCGCCCGCGAGCTCGACGCGGTGCGCACCCAGGTCGCCGAGCGCGACCGGCTGCTCGCGCAGCTCACCGGCCCGGGCGTGCGCGTGCTCGAGCTGAAGGCCGGCGGCACCGCGCCGGTGCCCGCCCCGCGCCTCGCCTCGGCGCGAATGTTCTGGGACCGCTCGACCGGAAGCTGGACGATGTTCGTCCACGACCTCGCGCCGCCGCCGGCCGGCCGTACCTATCAGCTCTGGCTCGTCACCCCGCGCGCCAAGATCCCGGCCGGCACCTTCACCCCGTCCCCGGCCGGCGACGCCATCGTGCACGCCACCTACGCCCTCGACCCCGCGGCGCTCCGGGCGGTCGCCGTCACGGAAGAGCCGGAGGGGGGAGTGCCGCAGCCGACGGGGAGGGTGGTGATCGTGGGAGCGGCGGAATGAGATAGCCTGGGGACGGAATTGAAAGGCAGAAGGGCGGAATTGAAGGGCGGAATGCGGAATGAGGCCGGGACGCTACTGGTGGCCGGGCGAGCCACCCCGTGGGGTCCCGGCCTCATTCCTCATGCCGCATTCCGCCCTTCGTCCTTCAGCCGTCCGCCCTTCTGTCTTTCGCCCCGATACATCCGCTCTCCCCCGCGTGTCGTAGCCCTATGCGGGGCGGGCGCACGACGTCGGGCGGCGCCTCTCCGCTCACTTCCTTGGCAACAGGAGGCGTCAATGGGCACACCACGCTCGCCGGCGCTGCTGGGTGCCGCCCTCGTGACCGCCGTCGCGACGGCGGGGGCGTTGCTCGCGTCGGACCACCAGGACACGCCCGAGGTCGAGCTCAACCCGCGCATGGACATCAACGACGTCTACGCGTTCCCGGGCGCGAGCGCCGACCGCATCGTGCTCGTCCTCACGACGTCGTCGCCGATCGCCGGGCAGAACGCGTCGTTCGACCCGAACCTCCTCTACCAGATCAAGGTCGACAACACCGGCGACGCGAAGGAGGACCTCGTCTTCCAGGCGACGTTCGACCGCGGCACGGGGACAGCGCAGAAGATCACGCTCCGCGGCCCCGTGCCGCCGGTCGCCGACGTGGCGGGCACGCCGATGAGCAAGCTCGTCACCTCGGGCCCGGAGCTCACGGGCAACGTCGGCTCGCTCCTCGGGACGGCGGGAGGCACACAGCTCTTCGCCGGCCTGCGGGCAGACCCGTTCTTCATCGACCTCGAGCAGTTCTTCAAGATCCTTCCCGACCGCCGCCCGTCCACCGGGCCGCTGTCGACGCCGGCGGAGCCGACGGCGACGGCGTTCCGCGATCCGGGCATCGACTTTCTCCGGCAGTTCAACGCGCTGGCGATCGTCGTCGAGCTCCCCACGGCGTTGCTCCAGCCTTCCACCGCCACCGACGCCAAGATCGGCGTGTGGGGGACGATCAGCAGGTGAGCGCCGGACCCGCCGAGGCGCGGCAGACGCCGCGCGCCGCCTGACGACCACGCCCGCACGGAGGAACGACAGATGACACACGCACCACGCACGCCGTGGCTGGCCCTCGCGCCGATCCTCGTCGCCGCACTCGCCGTCGCCGGGTGCAACGATGACGACGACACGGTCACGGGCCCCGATCCGAACCGCGTCTACGTGCAGGTCGAGCGCCTCGGCAATCCGCTGACGAGCGAGGTCTTCTTCCCGAAGCGCGACCACGGGCTGCACAACACCACCGCGCCGACGACCGACGCGGCGAACGACTTCGGGGGGCGCATCAGCGCCTTCGCGGCGGCATTCGACCGCAGCACGACGATCCAGAACACGCTCGCGACGGTGCTCGTCCCCGACGTGCTCGTCGTCTACCCGAACCGACCGGGCAGCGGTGCCGGGTGGCTGAGCTGGGCGCTGGCCGGAGGCTACGGCGGCCGCCGGCTGCAGGACGACGTCGTCGACGCCGGCCTCTCGGCGATCTTCGGCACGCTCGTCGACCCGAGCGCCGGAGCGGTGCCGGGGCTGACGTCGGACAACGTGCCGCCGAGCGTGAGGCAGTTCTCGGGAACGTTCCCGTATCTCGAATCTCCAAGGCCGTGAGCTGTCCCGGGTCCCCGTCCCGGGACGGGGCCCGCGACGGGCGGCGCCAACCGCGGAGTCGTCATGCGCCCTCTTCGCCTGACCTTCCTCCTCGCCGCTTCCCTCCCCATCACCTGGCTCGGCGCTCGGGCCGTGGAGAGCGGCGCGGCGACGAGCGCCGCGACCACCGACTCCGTCGCGGCGGCCGCGGCCGAGTCGCGCGTGCGGCAGCGGGACGTCGAGATCGCCGCGTGGGAGCGCGCGCTCGCGCAGGACTCGCTGAGCGCGATCGCGCTCGCGCAGCTCGGCGGGCTCCACATGCAGCGCGGGCGCGAGTCGGGGGAGTACGCCGATTACGTGCGCGCCGAGGAGTACGCCCGGCGCTCGCTGGCGCTGCGCACGAACCGCAACGGGAGGTCCTTCCTCACCCTCTCGGCGAGCCTGCTCGCGCAGCACCGCTTCGTGGAAGCGCGCGACGTGGCGCGGCGGCTCGTCGCGAGGGAGCCCGAGGTGCCGCAGTACCGGGCGCTGCTCGGGGAGGCGGACTTGGAGCTCGGCGACTACGACGCGGCGCGGGCGGCGTTCGACTCGATT
>JBJMNL010000325.1:0-5456 GCA_045804285.1 Gemmatimonadaceae bacterium | reverse complement strand
GGCCCGGCGCGCCCCGGGCGCCCGGCGCCCCGGGCGACAGCGCCGCCGGCGGTCCGCCGGCGGCTCCCGCCGCGCCGTCCGTGGAAGCGCCGGCACCGTCGAGCGTCCCCGGCCAGCGCATCGAGTCGCCGCGCGCCGTGTTCGGAACGGCGCCGTGCGGGGTGGCGTGCGTCGTCGGCGGCGGGGCCGGGGCCGGGGGTGGGGTCGACGCGCCGCTCGGCGAGGCGCAGCGCGACTCGATCCGGCGCGCGGTCGCGCGGCGGGCGCAGGAAGGCGCGGCGGGTGGCGGGGGAGCGCCGATCCAGGACCCGGCGGCCGCCGCGGCGAACGGGCAGCCAGAGCGTCAGAGCGGCGTGACGCTCGGGACCGGCCTGCCTGGCGGCGGCCCCTCCAACGCCCAGCGCCGCCGCGACCGCGTGATCAACGCCGACGTCTCCGCCCGCCTCGCCCGCATCAAGGCGCGCGCCGATTCCGTGGAGGCGGCGCGGCGCGACTCGCTGCGCCGGCAGTAGGCGTCGCCGCCGTCCCCGAGCGGGCTCGCTAGAGCGCCTTGCCGAGTGCCGCGTCGAGGTTCTGGTCGCCCCCCTGGCCGGTGTAGACGATCTTTCCCGCGCGGTCGATGACGACGACGTAGGATGTCGCGGGGACGTCGTAGGCGTCCGTCGCCGTGCCCTTCCGGTCGAAGAGGACCTCGACGGGGAGGGCGTGCTTCGTGGCGTAGCGGCGCACGAGCTCGGGGGACTGGTTCACCGAGACGGCGACGCCGACGAACTTGACGCGGCCGCCGTACTTGCGCTGCGCGGCGACGAGCGCGGGCTCCAGCTCCTTGCAGTTCGGGCACCACGTCGCCCAGAACTCGATCAGGAGCGGCGTCTTCCCGATCCAGGCGCCGAGGTCCACCGGCTTCCCGTCGAGCGACTCCACCACCGCCGCCGGGGCGCGCGAGCCGACCGCGAGGCCGAGCTCCTGGGCGGCGAGGGGAAGGGGAGAGAGGGCCAGCGTCAGTGCGAAAAGCAGGCGCTTCATGGGGAGGCTACGCTCGAGGGGTGGGAGGGTGAGTGAGGAGCGGGGCGCGGGGAGGGGGCATCGCGACCGGCAGAGGCGCCCCTCCGCGCAGCGCTATATCAACTGCTGTCCCATCTTGACCAGATAGTACTCCGCCACTCCGATCATGATCAACGCGAAGGCGCGTTTGACCCAGAGCATCCAGCGGCCGGCGCGGGGGAGGGTGGCGATGGCGCCGCCGGCGACGCCCACGGCGACGAGCAGGGTGCACATGCCGAGGGAGAAGACGAACAGGTAGAGGAAGCCGAGCGCGCCGCTGCGGGTCGTGGAGACCCAGGTGAGGACGGCGGCCATGACCGGCGCCGAGCAGGGGGCGGCGACGAGTCCCGACATCGCGCCCATGACCAGGGCGCCGGAGAGGCGCCCGCCGGTACCCGCGGTGGCGGCGCGGGTGACGAGCCCAGTCGGGAGGCGGACGGGGAGGACGTCGAGCATGGCGAGGGCGGCGACCAGGAGCAGGTTCGCCATCGCGAAGTAGAGCCACGGGTTCGAGCTGATGGCGCCGAACAGCGTCCCCGAGAGCCCCGCGAACAGCCCGAGCGCCGAGTAAACCAGGGCGAGGCCGAGCGCGTACGTGAGGGAGAGGAGGAGTGGGCGCCAGCGCGGGGCGCGCTCCTCGCCGGCCGTCGTTCCGCCGACGATCGCCGCGGTGATCGGGATCATCGGGTAGATGCAGGGGGTGAGGCTCGTCAGCACGCCGGCGCCGAAGAGTATGGGGAGGGCGGCGGCGGGGCTGGAGGAGAGCTGACTCGAGATGTCCACTGTCGGCGCGGGAATCGGGCGGTGAGGGGCGGTCGGGAATCGGTCCACAGCCGCCGCCCAGCCTTCAGCTTAACGTCGCGCGCGATGGCTCGTCCATCGCGACGGACCAACCCGAGGCGACCATGATCCGTTCACGAGGTCTGCTGCTCGCCGGCGCGCTGGCGGCCCTGTCGCCCGCGGCGGCCCGCGCGCAGCACGAGGGGGCGGCCGCGCCGGAGCACGACTCGCGTGGGATGACCGACGCGGCCATGGCGGGGCCGATGGCCGAGAGCCCGCACCTGGTGCTGACGCCGACGCGGCCGGCGACGGCCGCGGAGCGGCGCCGTGCCGCCGAGCTGGCGGCGGCGCTGCGGCGGTCGATCGAGAGGTATCGGGACGTGAAGGTCGCCGAGGCCGACGGCTACCGGATGTTCGCGCCGCGGGTGAAGGACCAGCCCGTCTATCACTTCACGAACGGGTGGCGGAGCGTGCGGTCCGCCTTCCGCTTCGACCCCGCGCAGCCGCCGTCGCTGCTCTACCGGAAGGACGCGCGCGGGGAGCTCGTGCTGATCGGGGCGATGTACACGGCGCCGAAGGGCGCCTCGCTCGACGAGCTCGACGCGCGCGTGCCGCTCTCGGTCGCGCGCTGGCACCGCCACGTCGACATCTGCGTCCCGCCCAAGGCGCGCCGTGAGCGATGGGCCGAGCGGCGCGGCGGCGTCCTCCTGTTCGGTCCCGCCGGCTCGATCGCGACGCGCGAGGCGTGCGACGCCGAGGGGGGGCGGTGGCTGCCGAGCGTCTTCGGGTGGATGGTGCACGCGAACGTGTTCGCCGGGGAGGACGAGGGGGCGATCTGGGGCGAGGTTCACCGGCCCGGCGTCCGGCGCTAGATTTCTCCGTTTCCGGGACTGACGACAAAGCGAACTTTCAGCATTCGATATCCAGTGGCACCACAGTTCATCTACGTCATGAAGGGCCTGCGCAAGGTGATCCCGCCGTCGCGGATCATCCTTGACGACATCTGGCTCTCGTTCTATCCGGGCGCGAAGATCGGCGTCCTCGGTCCCAACGGGGCGGGGAAGTCGTCGCTGCTGCGCATCATGGCCGGCGTCGACGCCGAATTTCAGGGCGAGGCGTGGCCGCACAAGGGGACGAAGATCGGCTTCCTGCCGCAGGAGCCGCAGCTCGACCCGACGAAGGACGTGCGCGGCAACGTCGAGGAGGCGGTGAAGGAGCAGCGCCGGCTGCTCGACCGCTTCAACGAGATCTCGATGGCGTTCGCCGAGCCCATGGACGACGACGCCATGACGAAGCTGCTCGACGAGCAGGCGCGCGTGCAGGAGCGGATCGACACGCTCGACCTGTGGAACCTCGACAACAAGATCGAGATCGCCATGGACGCGCTGCGCCTGCCGCCCTCGGACGCGGACGTCACGAAGCTCTCCGGGGGCGAGCGGCGCCGCGTGGCGCTCTGCCGCACGCTGCTCGAGCAGCCCGACATGCTGCTGCTCGACGAGCCGACGAACCACCTCGACGCCGAGTCGGTCGCCTGGCTCGAGCACTTCCTCGCCGATTTTCCGGGGACGGTGGTAGCGATCACGCACGACCGCTACTTCCTCGACAACGTGGCGAAGTGGATCCTCGAGCTCGACCGCGGGCGCGGCGTGCCGTACGAGGGGAACTACTCCGGGTGGCTGGATCAGAAGCGCACGCGGCTCGCCCAGGAGGAGAAGCAGGCCTCGGCGCGGCAGCGGACGCTCGAGCGCGAGCTCGAGTGGGTGCGGATGTCGCCGCGCGCGCGGCAGTCGAAGAGCAAGGCGCGCATCCAGGCGTACGAGCAGCTCGCGAGCGAGCAGCAGCAGGAGAAGATCGCGCAGAACGAGATCGTGATCCCGCCCGCGCCGCGGCTCGGCAACGACGTCGTGATCGCGCAGGGGCTGCGCAAGGCGTTCGGCGACAAGCTGCTGTTCGACGACCTGTCGTTCTCGCTGCCGCGGGGTGGGATCGTCGGCATCATCGGCCCCAACGGCGCCGGCAAGACGACGCTCTTCCGGATGATCACCGGCTCGGAGACGCCGGACGCGGGCTCGCTCAAGATCGGCGAGACGGTGGTGCTGGGCTACGTGGACCAGAACCGCACGCTCGACGGGTCGAAGACGGTGTGGCAGGAGGTCTCCGGCGGCCAGGAGCAGATCATGGTCGGGAAGAAGGAGATGAACACGCGCGCGTATCTCTCGAGCTTCAACTTCCGCGGCACCGACCAGCAGAAGAAGGTCGGCGACCTGTCGGGGGGTGAGCGGAACCGGCTCCACCTGGCGAAGACGCTGATGACCGGCTCGAACCTGCTGCTGCTCGACGAGCCGACGAACGACCTCGACGTGGACACGCTGCGGGCGCTGGAGGAGGCGCTGCTGGACTACAGCGGGTGCGCGGTGGTGATCTCGCACGACCGGTGGTTCCTGGACCGGGTGGCGACGAACATCCTGGCGTTCGAGGGTGAGTCGGAGGTGGTGTGGTACGAGGGGAACTACCAGGCGTACATCGAGGATCTCAAGAAGCGGAAGGGGCCGGACGCGGACCAGCCGCACCGGATCGCGTACAAGAAGCTGGTGCGGGCGTAGTTCGCTCGCGCGGTGGGCGGGCCCGGCGCGTAAACGCGCCGGGCCCGCCTGCTTTCATGCGCTGCCGAAGATCCGCTTCAATCCCAGCTCGCATAGCATCCGCATCCGCTCCGGATCGAGCCTGCGATCCTGCGGGATCAATGCCGCTTGTCGCACTACGTCGGTGACGTGGCCGTACTGCTCTCCGATCGCGATCTCCAACGTAGCGCTCGTGCGCGGGTGCAGCGATCGGCTCACATGACTGCGCCAGTGCCCGCTCAGCGCCCGGAGCGAGCCGGCGAAGAGCTCGAGGGTATCGTGCACGTACAGCACGTCCTGCGCGCGCTTCGCAGGTGTACGCCTCGAGGCGATCAGCAGCTTCTGCGCGATGAAGCACGCCGGATGCGCGACGAGGACTGATGCCGCCGCAGCAACGGGGATCTCGCCGCCCGGCGCGAGTACGAGTGGTACTGGCGCCGTGACGAGGAGGTCTACGTGTCGCAGCTTCTGCGCGGTCACGCCGGCGCGCGGCTCCGCCGCATCCGGTGTGCCGTCGCGGCGGTTTGCGCTGCCAAGGAGTGGTGTGATGAACTTCGTGTAGAAGCCGCCTTCCTCTCCGGGGCGATACCAGCTCACGGGCGGCCCATGCTCCGTGGCCAGCTCCTCGCGGAATCCGGCAGCGACCAGCGCGGCGCCGATGTCTCCCTGCAGCCTCGTACGTGTGTCGAAGGCGAGGTCCGCATCCAGGGTGCGGATCGACGCGTGGGCCGGCACCCTCGCATCCGGGAACAGCCGATGGAGCCGGTGCGCCCATCCACCCACCACGACGAGGTGCCGGTGCCACGGTCGTACCGCGTCCACGAGCCGCGCGAACGATGCCAGGTCGTCGTCGCGCGCCGTCATGCCTCGTCGAGCAGGGGGCCAAGCACGCGGCGTTCGATCATGTCGGCCTGTTCCCGACCGCGCGCGGCGTGGGAGGACACGTCCAGCCACGTCTGGAGCACGTCGGTCGCGAGACCGTCATCTGTCTTCACCGCGGCCCGGAAGACG
>JBJMNL010000324.1:0-2545 GCA_045804285.1 Gemmatimonadaceae bacterium | reverse complement strand
AGGTGCGGCCGGGGGCACGCCGGCCGGCCGGCCGCCGCTCGGACGGCGGGCGGCGGACCGCGGGGTGGCGGGCGGGGCGTGGGGGCCCGGGTCGGCGAGCCCGCCGTGGTCGTGGGGGGGCCCCCCCGGCGGGAAGGTAGCGCGGCGGGGCGACGGCGCCGTCACCGTTCCGGCGCGCCCGACACCCGACGACGCCGGCGACTCCCCGTTCCCCGATCCGGACTCGCTGCTCTTCTTCAACGGGACCGGGGGGCTCGACCCGGAGAGCGGCGACTACGAGGTGCGGCTCGCCGGCGAGCGGCTCCCGCCGGCGCCCTGGGCGAACGTCGTCGCGACGCCGCAGGGGGGCTTCTGCGTCACCGAGAGCGGCGGGGGCTTCGCGTGGGCCGGGAACAGCTACTTCTTCCGCCTCACGCCGTGGCACAACGACCCGGTGACCGATGCGCCCACCGAGGTGCTCTACCTGCGCGACGAGGAGAGCGGCGAGGTGTGGAGCGCGACGGCGAGCCCCGTGCGCCACGCGTCGCCCTACCGGGTGACGCACGGCGCCGGCTTCTCGCGCTTCGAGCACGCGCACGCCGGCATCCTGACGTCGCTGACGATGGCGATGGCCGAGGGGGACGGGGCCGGAGTGGGGGAGGGGTCGGTGAAGGTGACGCGGCTCGTCGTGACGAATCGCGGGACGCGCCCGCGGCGGCTGACCGTGACCAGCTTCGTCGAGTGGGCGCTCGGCGTGATGCGCGAGCACACGCAGCACCAGCTGCGGACGCGCCACGACCGCGCGACCGGCGCGATCTTCGCGCAGAACTTCTTCGACCCGCAGTTCGCCGGCTACGTCGCCTTCAGCTGGTCGAGTCTCGCCGCGCCCGAGGAGGTGACCGGCATTCCGGGCACGGCGGCCGCCGGCCCGCCGCCGGTGCCGCTGGCGCTCCCGCACGGCACGTCGTTCACCGCCGACCGGCGCGAGTTCATCGGGCGCAACGGCTCGCTGGCGCGGCCGGCGGCGATGGCACGCGACGCGCTCGCCGGCACCGCGGGCGCCGGCTTCGACCCGTGCGCGGCGCTGCGCGGCGCGCTCGAGCTCGCGCCCGGCGAGACGCGTGAGGTCGTGGTGCTGCTCGGCGCGGCGCTCGGGGAGGACGCCGCGCGGGCGACGATCGCGCGGCTCGGCGCCGGGACCGGCGCGCCGTCGGCGACCGTGGCCGTCGCACAACCGACGGCCCCACAGGCGGCGCCGCACGCCGCGGCGCACGCCGCGGCGGAGAGCGTGCGGCGGTGGGGGGAGCGGCTGTCGATCGTCCGGGTACGGACGCCGTCGCCGGCGCTCGACGCGATGGTGAACCGGTGGGCGCTCTACCAGGCGCTCTCCTGCCGGATGTGGGCGCGCTCGGCGCTGTACCAGTCGAGCGGCGCCTACGGCTTCCGCGACCAGCTCCAGGACGTGATGGCGTTCGTCTACGCCGAGCCCGCGCTGGCGCGCGAGCACGTCCTCCGCGCGGCGGCGCGGCAGTTCCTCGAGGGGGACGTGCAGCACTGGTGGCACCCGCAGAGCGGGCGCGGCGTGCGGACGAAGTTCTCCGACGACCTCGCCTGGCTCCCGTGGGTCGTCGACCACTACGTGGCGGTGACCGGGGACGCGTCGCTGCTGGAGGAGTACGTCCCCTTCCTCAAGATGCGCGAGCTCGGTCCCGACGAGCACGAGGTCTACGACCTGCCGCAGGTGACCGACGAGCACGGGAGCGTCTACGAGCACTGCCGGCGCGCGCTGCAGCGCGCCTGCACCGCCGGGCGCCACGGGCTGCCGCTCATCGGCATCGGCGACTGGAACGACGGGATGAACCGCGTCGGCGTGGGCGGGCAGGGGGAGAGCGTCTGGCTCGCCTGGTTCCTCGCCGCGACGCTGCGCAAGTTCGCCGTCCACGCCGACACGCGGGGGGACCACGCCGACGCGGCCGACTGGCGCGCCCGGGCCGACGCCTACACGCGAGCCGTCGAGCAGCAGGGGTGGGACGGGGCATGGTACCGCCGCGCCTACTTCGACGACGGCACGCCGCTCGGCTCGGCCGAGAACGACGAGTGCATGATCGACTCGATCGCGCAGAGCTGGAGCGTGATCTCCGGCGCCGGCGACCACGCGCGCCAGGCGACGGCGATGGCCTCGCTCAACCGCTACCTCGTGCGCGAGGACGCGCGGCTCGTCATGCTCCTCACGCCGGCGTTCGACAAGACGCCCCACGACCCGGGGTACATCAAGGGCTATCTACCGGGCGTGCGCGAGAACGGCGCGCAGTACACGCACGCCGCGCTGTGGGCCGTCCTCGGGACCGCGCTGGCCGGCGATGCCGATCGCGCGTTCGAGCTCTATCAGATGATCAATCCGCTCACGCACGCGGTGACGCCGGAGGACGTGCGCAGGTATAAGGTCGAGCCGTACGTGGTCGCCGCCGACGTGTACACCGCCACCGGCCACGTGGGTCGCGGTGGCTGGACCTGGTACACGGGGTCGTTGTTTTTGATGTTTAGATTGTGGTTTTTGTATATAGTT
>JBJMNL010000323.1:0-3117 GCA_045804285.1 Gemmatimonadaceae bacterium | reverse complement strand
GGCAGCGTCTCGAGGACCGCCTTCGTGAACAGCGGGTTGTCCGAATGGACGACGCGGACCGTTCCGAGCGCGGCGCGGCCGTCCGCGTCGACGACGAGCTCGATCAGCACCCTCCCCTCCACGGGCGCCGACCGGAGGGCGGGCGGATACTGCGGCATCGCGGTGCCCGGGGCGAGCGCCGCCGGCCGGACGAAGGTGGGCTCGGCGAACGAGGGCCGAGTCGCGCTCCGCTCGCGCAGCCGGCTGGAGTCTCCCGAGGTCGCCGTTGACTCCGACCGCTCCGGGGTGAGCGCCAGCGCGTTGCCGAAGAGTACGCGGCGGATCGCGGAATCCGCGGGCCGGACGGTGCTGCTCTCGACCGCCCGCATCGTGCGGGAGATGAGCTCGCTGTCGATGGTCGGCAGCGGAAGCGCTCCCCGTCGCGTGCCGGCATCGGCCGACCCGTCCACGTCGGACCGCGCGACGTCGTCCGCGGGCTGCCCGTCCGCGGCGTGCCGGGCGGCGCCCGCATCGACCGATCTCCGCTCCGGCGCCGCCCGCTCACCACCCGCACGACCGCGCGACGCCGTGTCCGCGGCTGCCGGCATCGCGTCCGCCGCGAGTGGCTCGCCGGCCGCCGTCGTGACGACCAGCGGCGCCCACGCCGGCGACGCCGCCGCCGTCGCCGCATCGAGGGACGGCGCCGACGGTGTGGCACCGTCGCGATGGGCCCACGCGAGCGCGAGCAGAACGAACGCGCCCACCCCCGCCACCACGGCCTTCTGCCGCGACAGCTCCGCCCGGAGCTGCTCCCTGAGCACGGCGAGCCTGTCGGTCGCGGAGAAGACGAGCTCCCGGAGCCGCTGCCTCGCCGAGTCGCGGCCCGGCCACGGCTCGCCCTCCTTCGCTTCCAGACCCTCGCCCTCATCTCCGGCGGGCGGCCATCCGAACATGAACGGCAGCTCCGCCACCGGCAGCGGGGTGTACGGCTCCCGCATCGCCCTCGACGCGCGGCTCGCGTCGGTCCACCCCCGCTCGGTCCACCGCGCATCCATCGGTGGCATCGGCGACATCGGCGCGCCGGGCGCCCGCCCAGGCGCTCCCGCGGGCGGCGGCGCGGCGGCCGCGGGCGGCCGATATGGCGCCGGCGCCGCCTCGATGTCGCGGTCCGGACGTCCTCCTCCTCCGCCGCCGCCTCCCCCTCCCCCTCCCCCTCCGCCGGGCGGCCCGCGGCTCGTGTCGTCGTGCCCCGTCCCCGCGCGCGGCCGCCCCGAGCCGGGCCCCGACGACTCCAGGGCGGTCATCAGCTGGAGGTCGGCGATCTTCGCGCGCGACGCCACGATGCTCGGATCGGCCGCCGGCATGCTCTGCTCCCACATCCGCAGCGCGCGCCGCAGCAGCGCCACCGCCTCGTCCAGCCGACCCTGCGCCGCGCGCGCGTCGGCCAGATGCTCGAGGTTTCGCGCGATCGCGAAGTGGTTCGGCGCGAGCGACCGCTCGCGGATCTCCAGCGCCCGCGTCCAGAGCTGCGCCGCGGCGTCGTGGTCGCCCAGCGCGTGGTGAGCGGTGGCCAGGCTGGCGAGGATGGTCGCGACCTCGGAGCGTTCCTCACCCTCGGCGCGCTTCAGCTCGAGCAGGCGGAGCAGCGGCGGCACCGCCTTCTCGTACGCGTTCTGGCTGAAGTAGAGGCGCACCAGATCGCTCAGCCGGACGGCGACCTCCAGGTTCGTGAGCCCCGGCGTCTCCGTGTCGGCCGCGAGTCGCTCCGCCGCCGCGACGGCCTCCTGGAGCGACGCCTCGTCCGGGGCGCGGCCATTCTCGTAGTTCCCGGCGCGACCGACCTCGAGATCGCGCCCGTGATGGATGCTCGTCTCCGACATGAGGGCTCCCTGCTCTCTCTGCTGATGCGACGATCGATGCGACGCGGACGGCTGGGAGGTGGACGCGGCGGGCGCCGTGCGGCGCCGCCAGTGCGCGCGGGGCTCCACGGCGAGCTCTCGAGCGTGCTTCTCGACCCGGATCAGGACACGGGCGGACCGGCGAGGGAGCCGGAGGCGAGTCGGTCGCCTGCGGCGAGGCGGTCCGTTGACGTAGCCGACGGTGAGAACGACCACCAGCGCGATGCGCGGCGCTCCCGAAGCGCGACCGCGGCGCCGCGCCGAGGCCCGGCCGAGCGGCCGGGACCTGGCGCTCCGAGGAGTGCATCCTCCCCGGAAAGGGCTTGCCAAGGTAGGGACGTGCGCGCGGCTGTCAACAGTTATTCAGGGGCGGGTTCCGTGGCGCTGCGGCTCGGCTCGCGCTCGGTTGCGGACCGGCGGGCGGCGCGGGAAGTTGGGGCATGAGCCATCCGCCGAGCGGCACCCTCGAGCCGCCCATTCAAGCGATGATCGATGCCACCAATCGCGGCGACAGCCAGGCGCTACTCAGCGCCTTCGCCGACGACGCGGTCCTCGTCGACTGGGGGCGCACCTTCGCCGGCAAGTCCGAGATCGCGCGCTGGAACGCCGACGAGAACATCGGCACCCGGAACCGGATCCGCGTCACGAGCGTGCGGCGCTCGGGGAACGAGGTGCAGGTGGCGGTGCAGGTGACGGGAGAGGGCTACAACGGCGCGGGCACCCTGGTCTTTCAGTTGGGAGCCCATGGGATCGCGCGCCTCGTCATCTCCTGATGCGCGCGTGATCCACACGGTCCGGGACGCGGCGGCGCACGTCGCGCCGCCGGTCGCCATCAGCTCGCGCCGGGCCGGGGAGCGGCCCGCCGCGTGACCCGGACGGCGAGCCGCTCAGCGCGTCGCGCGCGGCGCGCGCGCTCCGCCCACCCCTGACGCGGATGGCCCGGGGGCGGCCACGGCCGACGCGACGGCCTGGAGCCCCCGACGTAGCTCGTCGATGTTCATCACGGGCATGAACTCCACGGACGCATTCAAGCCCTGGAGGAATGGCTCCGCGATCGCGGGGATCCGGGCGGAGTCCGCCAGGTCGAAGACGACCAGCGCACAGCGCCGGCCGTGCTCCGAGACGAAGTACGTCGCCTCCGGCCGGATGTCCGCGAAGACTTGCTCCATGATGGCCGGCAGGCGGCCATCCGCGATGCTCGCGTTGCCCGGCTCGACGGGTATGATCACCTTCAGGAGTG
>JBJMNL010000322.1:0-27092 GCA_045804285.1 Gemmatimonadaceae bacterium | reverse complement strand
TTCGACCCCACCTTCCTCCGATTTGTCACCGGCAGTCTCCCATGAGTCCCCGTCTTTCACGCTGGCAACATGGGACAGGGGTTGCGCTCGTTGCGGGACTTAACCCAACATCTCACGACACGAGCTGACGACAGCCATGCAGCACCTATACTAAGATCCCTTGCGGGAAGGACTGCTTTCACAGTCTGGTACTTAGCATTTCGAGCCCAGGTAAGGTTCTTCGCGTTGCGTCGAATTAAACCACATGCTCCACCGCTTGTGCGGGCCCCCGTCAATTCCTTTGAGTTTCAGCCTTGCGGCCGTACTCCCCAGGCGGGGCACTTAATGCGTTAGCGCCGGCACCCCGGGGGTCGCTCCCCGAGGCACCTAGTGCCCATCGTTTACGGCGTGGACTACCAGGGTATCTAATCCTGTTTGCTCCCCACGCTGTCGCGCCTCAGCGTCAGCCACTGCCCAGCGGGCCGCCTTCGCCACCGGTGTTCGTCCGGATCTCTACGCATTCCACCGCTACACCCGGAATTCCACCCGCCTCTACAGTGCTCGAGTGGCCCAGTCCGCACGGCCGACCCGGGGTTGAGCCCCGGGCTTTCACCGCGCGCTTAAGCCACCGCCTACGCGCCCTTTACGCCCAGTGATTCCGGACAACGCTCGCACCCTCCGTATTACCGCGGCTGCTGGCACGGAGTTAGCCGGTGCTTCCTCACCCGGTACCGTCACACTGGTCGAAACCAGTCGATCGTCGCGGGCAACAGTGGTTTACACCCCGAGGGGCGTCCTCCCACACGCGGCGTCGCTGCGTCAGCCTTCCGGCCATTGCGCAAGATTCCCCACTGCTGCCTCCCGTAGGAGTCTGGGCCGTCTCTCAGTCCCAATGTGGCTGGCCATCCTCTCAGACCAGCTACCCGTCGCCGCCTTGGTGGGCCGTTACCCCGCCAACTAGCTGATAGGCCGCGAGCCCCTCGACCCGCCCCGGAGGTTTCCTCCCCGCCGGATGCCCGGCAGGGAGCGCATGCGGTATTACCCGGCCGTTGGGCCGGCTATCCCCCGCGGGTCGGCAGGTCGCTCACGTGTTACGCACCCGTTCGCCGGTTGCCCGTTGCCGGGCCCCCGTGACTTGCATGTGTTAAGCACGCCGCCAGCGTTCGTCCTGAGCCAGGATCAAACTCTCCAATAGTTGGTAGCTTGAAGGCTCTTCGAACAGCTGCTGCCACGCTGTCGGTGTCCCGAAGGATCACCACGTGACAGCGCGTCCGAATCACTTAGAATGATCAGGTCTGAACTCTCGCCACAGCCCCTGTCAGGCCGTGGGTCATCGAGCTCGCCTCGCACATCCTGCGATCTCTTTCTCGATTTTCAAACAGCGTGTGTCGCGTTTGCGACAGCCTCGTATTGTACCACCGTCTGGCTGACTCCGCAACCCCTCCTCGCAACTTTCGCGAAGATTTTTCTGGGGTCGGGAGGAGGCGCCGGAACCCGGCTCACCTCGCCTTCGCAGCGCTCAACCTCTTGCGCTGCATCGCCTTCGGTGTGGCGACCTGAAGTACTTTAAACCGATCGTTTCCGGTTCGCAACCCCCTCGGTCGATACTCGCCGCGGCCGACGTGCTCTCCGCGCGACTCCAACCGCCCCGGCCGATCTCGCCGACCGAAGGGCCAGATAATAACCCGGCGCGGGGTCGAAGTTCCAGCCCCACCCTATGCGACTTTGCAAATCGCTGACGAGTCGGTGCCGGCGGGCTGGACGAGGCGACGATCACCCCGCCCAACCAAAGGGGGTCCACTCGCGTGGACCCCCTTTGCCTTCCTGCCAAATGCGCCGTGTAGGAATCGAACCTACAACCTAGTGATTAAGAGTCACTTGCTCTGCCAATTGAGCTAACGGCGCAGAAGAGTCCTGCGGTCGTGCAAGCTGGCGCGCCAGGAGGGAATCGAACCCCCGACCCACAGCTTAGAAGGCTGTTGCTCTATCCAACTGAGCTACTGGCGCATCAATCGGAGCAAGACACCGCCTTCACCGAGCGAGGCGCCTTGCGAGGTCGGGGCGCCCGGATTTGAACCGGGGACCTCCTGCTCCCAAAGCAGGCGCGATACCAGGCTACGCTACGCCCCGCGCGAGCATCCGATAATACTCAGGCCGGGATCGTCGGTCAATGGCCCCGCGACAACTCAGCGATGAGTGCACGCACGGCGCGCCCGCGGTGGCTGATGCGCGCCTTCTCCTCGCGGGTGAGCTCGCCGAACGTGCGGCCGAGCTCGGCCGACTCGAACAGCGGATCGTAGCCGAAGCCCTCCTCCCCGCGCGGCGCCGAGAGAATGCGCCCTTCCGTCTCGCCCCGGCGGACGACCTCGCCGCGGGATCCGACGAAGGCCGCGACGCACACGTAGCGGGCCGAGCGGTCGGTCACGCGGTCGAGCCTGCGCAGCAGCATCGCGTTGTTGGCGGCATCCAGCGACCGGCCGCTGAGGTCGCTCCGTCCGGACCACCGCTTGCTCCGCACGCCGGGCTCACCGCTCAGCGCGTCGACGACGAGCCCGGAGTCGTCGGAGAGGACCGGGACGCCACCGGAGAGCGCGTGGAAGTAGCGCGCCTTGGCGAGCGCGTTCTCCTCGAACGTCTCGAAGCGCTCGAGCTCCTCCTCGGCCGGGCTCTCGGCGATGCCCGCCTCCTCGAGGTCGACCACGTCGTAGCCGAGCGGGGCGAGGAGCGGTCGCAGCTCCGCCAGCTTTCCGAGGCTCCTGGTGGCCAACAGCAGCTTCATGGTGCCCCGCTCATCCGGCGGCCGGCCGCGCGAGGGCGGCGCGCTGGGCCTCGATCAGCCGCTCGATCCCGGCGGTGGCGAGGGCGAGCAGCGAATCGAGCTGGGCTCGGTCGAAGGTCCCCCGCTCCCCCGTTCCCTGCACCTCGACGAATTGCCCCTCGCTGCTCATGACCACGTTCATGTCGACCTCGGCGCGGACGTCCTCCTCGTAGTCGAGATCGAGCCGCGGCTCGCCGTCCACGATGCCGACGCTCACCCCCGCCACACGACGCCGCACCGGGGTCGCGGGGATCGCGCCGCGGCGGACCATCTCGTCGAACGCGTCGACGACCGCGACGCAGGCGCCGGTGATCGCGGCGGTGCGGGTGCCGCCGTCGGCCTGGAGGACGTCGCAGTCCACGCGCAACGTGTACTCGCCGAAGCGGAAGTCGTCGAGCATGGCGCGCACGCTACGGCCGATGAGGCGCTGGATCTCCTGGGTGCGGCCGCCGAGCTGCGACCGCTCACGTCCGGTGCGGGTCCGGGTGGCGCGCGGGAGCATCGCGTACTCCGCGGTGAGCCACCCCTCGCCGCGTCCGCGGCGCCAGCCCGGCACCCCCTCCTCCACCGAGGCCGTGCAGAGCACGCGCGTGTCACCTGAGGCGATCAGGCAGGAGCCCTCGGCGTAGGGGCTGGCGCCGCGCTCGATTCGGAGCGGCCGAAGGTCGGTGATGGCGCGCGAAGGGCGCGGGCGCGCGGCGCCGGCGTCAGCGTGATCCACGAAGCTTCTCGATGATGGAGGTGGTGGACTGGCCGGGCGTGAGCGGGACGACGACGACGTCGCCCCCGCGCGCGCGCACCTCGCGCGCGCCGACGATCGTCTCCTCGCGGTAGTCGCCGCCCTTGACGATCACGTCCGGCGCCAGGGCGACGACGACGCGGATGGGCGTGTCCTCCTCGAACACGACGACGGCGTCGACGGCCTCGAGCGAGGCGAGCACGTACGCGCGCTCCGCCTCCGAGCGCACGGGGCGCTCCGGCCCCTTGAGGCGCCTGACCGAGGCGTCGCTGTTGACGCCGACGACGAGGGCGTCGCCCACGCGGCGGGCGGCGGTGAGGACGTCCACGTGGCCAGGGTGCAGCAGGTCGAACACGCCGTTCGTGAAGACGACCCGCCCCCGGGCGCGATCGCGGCGCCAGGCGACCGCGTCATCGAGGGTGAAGACCTTGCGCGCCGGATCGAAGGGCGCCGCGGCGGGCGCGCCGAAGGAGGCGCCCGTCAGAGTGGCCCCGCAGCGAGCGGCGAGAAGCCGAAGTCGCGCGCGACGAGCGGAAGCTCCATGCGCTCCGTGTAGTCGCTCCACACCGTGATCGAGTCGGCCGTGCGGCGCACGTTGACCGCGCCGGCGTCGGCGGGGAGCCCGATCGAGTCGGCGAGGGCGGCGAGGTCCCGCCGGATCTGCGCGTCGCTGCGCATCCTGGCGAACCGAACCTGCTGCTGCATGCCGTCGCGGAAGCGATAGTAGCGCAGGTATACCTCGCCGACGTTGACGGCGAAGTAGCCGGCGGCGGTGAACAGGAGCAGGACGAACAGGCAGCCGAGGGAGCTGCGGCCACGCCGCGCGCTCACCACTGCGACTGCGCTCCCTCGATGACCTCGTTCACCACGCGCTCGATGGCGCGGCGGCGTCCCTCGGACTCCTCGCTC
Organism: Gemmatimonadaceae bacterium; assembly: GCA_045804285.1. Taxonomy (GTDB): domain Bacteria; phylum Gemmatimonadota; class Gemmatimonadetes; order Gemmatimonadales; family Gemmatimonadaceae; genus DATMHT01. The sequence goes on along the minus strand of JBJMNL010000322.1, from coordinate 22,647 downwards.
TCCGAGTACTCGCCCTGGGCCACCAGTCCTTTCCGCTGCCAGAGCGCCTTGCCACTCCGCGAGTCCACCAGCTCGACGTCGACCGTGACCTGGAGCATGCGGCGCGCCGTCGTGGCCTGGTTCGGGTCGGCGGTGAAGGAGATGGGGACGTCGACGTCGTAGCGGACGAGGGTGCCACGCACGATGGCGTCGGCGCGGGCCTCGGGGGCGTCGCGGAGTCCGAGCCGGCGCTCCATCTCGCGCCGCATCGAGGCGACGAGCTCCTGCTGCAGCGACGCGGAGGGGGTCTGATTCTCGAAGGGGAGCACGGCCAGGGTCTTCACGTGCGAGGGGAGGCCGCCGCCCGAGAATCCGTACGGGAAGCAGGCGGTGACGAGCGCGAGCAACGCGCTAATGATTCCAGATCGCCGCATCGAAGACCGGAGCTCGCTGGGAGCGCGTGACGGTGAGGGAGAGCGACCGCTGGGTGAGGTTGTGCTGGTAACGCACCGTGCCCGACGAGTCGCGATTGACCCGCTCGAGCACCCGCCCGCCCTCGATGCGCTCGAGCCGGGCGACCCGGTCGCCGTCGAAGGTGACGCGCCAGACGGGATCGGATCCAATGTCGGCACGGAGGACTCCGCCGTCAACGCGCGCCGTCGTATCGCGCGCCGGAGGGACGGCGAGGCGGCCGAGACCCGCCCAGAGGAGGGGCGGGGGTGGGAGGAAGCGCCGGGCGGCGTCGGCGCCGGGCGGCGTGTAGAGCTGGTCGCCGATGAGCAGGGCGTAGCCGCCCCCGAGCCCGCCGTCGACGAAGAAGTCCATGCGGACGCTGTCGGGCGGGGCGATGCGGGCGACGCCGTCGCCGCGGGCGAGCAGATCGCCGTCGCGGTACTCCCAGCGGAAGTCGAGCCGCCGGGGCTCCGGGGGGAGCTGCGCGCGCGGCAGGCGGGCCGGCGCGGGCGCACCGCCGAGGGAGCCGGCGCGCGGGGCGCACCCGCCGGCGGCGAGGGTCGCGGCGAGGGCGACGAGGGAGAGGCGTGTCGAGCGAAGCATCAATAATTGTAACCGAAGAAGAAGTCGACGAAGCGGCGGCGGTAGTACCCGGCGTCCAGGGCGGGGCTCGTCCGCCCGTCGCCGGCGAAGGAGAAGCGGCGACCGACGTCGAGTCGCAGGACGAGGCCGGGGATGATCGCGGTCCGCACCCCCAGGCCCGCGGAGCCGAGGACGCGGTCCTCGTGCGCGCCGCGATACCAGGCCTGTCCCAGGTCGCCGAAGAGCGCGCCCTGGAACTGTGGGAAGCGGACCGCACCGACGGGGAGCCCCAGCGTCACGAAGTTGGCGAGCGGGAAGCGCCACTCCGAGTTCCACACCCAGGCCCGTGTCCCGGAGACGGCGGAGCGGGGATAGCCGCGGAGCAGCCAGGAGCCGCCGACCTGTATGGCGCGCGGCCGGGTGCCGTCCGAGACGTAGCCGAAGCCACGCAGGGCGATCGCCGATTGCAGGCTGGTGCGAACGAGGTGCCGGACGTCGGCCGTGCCGAGCCAGTTCTCGAAGACGCCGTGCGTCAGGTCGCTCGTGACGGCGCCGGAGAGGTTCCACCGCGTGCCGTCGATCGGGCCGGTCTCGAGCTGCAGGGTGTTGTCGCTCGAGACACTGAGCACGTTGGTGGCGAGCAGGCCTTTCCGGCGAAGCGGGCCGCTGACGAGGGTGTTGCCGAAGTCGTCGCGGTTGGAGTACTCGAGTCGCGTCTGCCCCTCGACCCGTCGGAAGCGGGAGAGCGGGTAGCGGAGCGCGCCGTAGGCGCCGAGGCTGCGCTCGCGGTAGAGCTGCGAGAAGTCGCCGGCGCTCCCGGCGAAGAACTCGCCGGCCGTGCGGAACGCGCCCACACCCCAGTTCAGGCGCTGGCGCTGGTCGAGGTAGAAGAGGTCTGCGTTGAAGTTGTCGAAGATGCCAGCGAGCCCGCCGGAGCCGTAGGAGGCGATGGTCGCCGAGAGCTGGTGGTCGCCGAGCAGGTCGCTGAAGACGATCTGCCCACCCTGCGCGGCGCCGTACCCCGGGACGGCGGTCGAGCCGCCGGTCGCGAAATCGAGGGAGAGGCGGCGCCGGTAGCGGGCGCCCACCGCCGACGTGGCGCGCGCGTCGGCGAGCTCCGCCCAGTCCCACGAGCCGCCGCCGGCGGGACTCGCGGGGGCGGCGGCGGTGGAGTCGGCGAGGGCGAAGGTCTCGGCGCGCGCGGCGCTGTCGAGCGGCAGCGCGTAGACGGACCAGGAGAGGTCGCCGAAGCCGGTCACGAGCACGCGGCCGCCGCCGGGCAGCGGGGCGGGATCGAAGACGCCGCCGTCGAGTCGCGACTCGCGACGGCCGGTGCCGAGGGTGTCGGTGGAGTAGAGGTTGAAGGTGCCGTCGCGGTCGCTCACGAAGAGGACGCGGCCGGCCGCCGAGTCCCAGCGTGGCGACTCGTCGCGCCACCGTCCGCGTGTGAGCGGCTCGATGCGCCGCGTGTCGACATCGACGCGGTAGAGGTTGCGCGCGCCCTCGTCGCCGCCCGGGGCGCGGTCGGAGGAGAAGACGAGCGACCGGCCGTCGGGGAGCCAGGTCGGGTCGGTGTCCTCGTAGCGGTCGTCGGTGGCGCGGGCGAGCGCGCCGTCGCGGAGGGTGAGGACGTAGAGGTCGGAGACGCCGCCGAGCGTCAGCCCGCTGAAGGCGACGCGCCTGCCGTCGGGCGACCAGGCCGGGCTGAGGATCGCGACGAGGGAGTCGAATGCGTAGCGGCCGACGACGCGGCGCCTGGCGACGTCCCAGAAGAAGAGGGCATCGCGGTCGCCGAACTTGCTCGCGAAGAGGAGCACGCCGGCGCGCGCGTCGATGCGCGAGGCGAAGGCGTGAAAGGACTCGAACTCGGGAGAGCGCTCGCCGGCGACGGCGACGCGGGCGCGCCCGGACCCGCTGAGCGGCTGGAGGTAGATGTTCGTGTAGCCGCTGCGTGGGGACAGGTAGGCCACGTCGACGGCGGAGTCGCCGCGCGGCACGGCGACCGGCTGGACCGACAGGTCGGCGAGCTTGCGGCCGGCCAGGGAGATCGGCGCGCGCCCGGCGACGCCCGGGAAGTAGCGCTGCCGCAGGGCGAAGCGCCACTCGTCGCCGAGCTGGGCGGGCGTGTGGCCGTAGACGGCGGCGAGCGCCTCGTCGAACGACGCGTAGCGCGAGACGTCGGCGTAGAGCGCGGCGGCGCGCCAGTCGCCGTAGCGCTCGCCCAGGAAGCGGTGCAGCTCGCCGCCGAGCGGGTAGACGAGGGGGGACGTGCTCGCGCCGAGCTCGTCCAGCGACGGCAGGCGGCCGCCGAGCGTGAGGTCGCGCACGACCATCTCGTCACGCGAGTCCTGCGGGGACGAGAGGTACTCGGCGAGGCCCTCGCTCCACCAGAGCGGGATCGCGACGCGCCGGGCGCGCGGGCGAAGGTCGCGTTGCTGCTGGAGCAGCGAGAGCTGGAAGACGTGCACCAGCTCGTGGCGGAGCGTGTGGCGGAACTCGGCGTAGCTGCCGCGGAACGGGAGCGTCACGCGGCTCTTCAGACTCTCGGTGACGCCGAGCACCCCCTCTGGCGGGACGAAGGGGAGCACGTTCGTCTGCTCGAAGTCGGAGTGCGACGCGTAGACGATGAGCGGGACGCGGGCGCGGGGCTCGTGTCCGAGCCGGCGCGCGAGGTAGTCGAAGCTCTCCTCGCCGTAGACCAGGGCGAGGCGCGCGACCTGCTCCTCGGCGGGATAGTAGTAGACGTCGACGTGCGCGCCGCGCAGCACGTGCCAGTCGAAGGCGCGGTACTGCACCTTGTTCTGGCCGAAGCCGTGCTGCGCGGCGGCCGACGCGGGGAGGAGCGCGCCGGACGTCAGCGCGAGGGCCGCGACGGCGCGGCGAGCGCGCGTCATCGCACGCGCACCTCGAGGATCGAGTCGCCCTGCACCAGGCGGTCCATGACGTCCGCTCCGCGCGAGACGCGGCCGAAGACGGTGTAGTGGCCGTCGAGGTGCGGTTGCGGCGAGAGGGTCAGGAAGTACTGGCTGCCGCCCGTGTCAGGGCCGGAGAGCGCCATGCCGATGGCGCCGCGCTCGTAGCGGCGGCGGTTGAGCTCGTCCCGGATCGCGTAGCCCGGCCCGCCGGTGCCGTCGCCGCGGGGGTCGCCGTCCTGGGCGACGAAGGCGGGCACGACGCGGTGGAAGCGCGTCCCCGACAGGAATCCGGCTCGCGCCAGCGTCACGAAGTTGAGCACGGTGAGCGGCGCGTCGGCGCCGAGGAGCTCGAGCGCGATCGTACCGCGCTCGGTCACGATCTCGGCGGTGGCGGGACGACCGCCGAGCGCGGGGAGGACGACGTCGCGGACGGCGCTCTCGTACCAGGCGAGCGGGCGTGGGGCGCCGGTGCTCGGGCGCCAGGCAGCGAAGATGGTGCTCCCCTTCCCTTCGGCGCGCTCGAGGGGGTCGGCGGGGACGGGGATGGCGGCGACGGCGGCGCGGAGCGAATCGGTGAACGCGGCGCTGTCGAGCTGCCAGGCGGCGGCGAGGTACCTGAGCGCGGCGACGCGGGCGTCGTTCAACGAGTCGCGCCGCGCGAGCTCGTAGCTCGCGAGCACGCGCGGCACCTCCGAGGCGCGCGCGTGGGTGGCGAGGGCGGCGAGCGCGGTGGCGCGCACGTAGAAGTCCTCGTCGCGCAGCGCGCCGAGGAGGAGCTGTCGGCGCCAGGGATGCTGCTCCGCCCCGGTGGAGTCGACCCACGGCGCGAAGACGCCCCAGGCGGCGGCGCGCACGCGGCCGTCGGGATCGCGCGTGAGGGGGAGGGTCACCTCGCGGACGCGCTCGATCTGCGGGGCGTTCGCGGCGGCCTCGGCGACGGCGGCGCGGTAGCGCCAGTCGGACCAGCGTTGCCAGTTGTCGGGGTTGTCCTCATCGATCGCGGGGAGGACGACGCCCGTCGTCACCGCGGAGGCGACGAGGCTGCGGCGGTACATGAAGCCGGTGTCGGCCTCCCAGACGTCGCGCCAGGCGCCGCGGGTGGCCGGGAGCACGTTGGCGAGGCTCTGGGCGGCGGCGACGCGGACGTTGGCGTCGGAGTCGCGCGTGGCGGCGACGATCGGCTGCCGGGCGCGCGGTCCGTAGCCGCCGAGGGAGCGGAGGGCGCTCACGCGCACATGCGCGTCCGGGTCCGCGGCGAGACGGCGGAGCGTGGCGAGCGCGCTGTCGGCGAGTGAGTCGCCGGCGGCGCTGCGCGCGAGGCCGCGCGCGACGTGCTCGCGAGTCTCGCCGTCGCGCGCCGCCGCGAGGCCGAGCAGCGCTCGCGCGCCGGCGGGGACGCGACCACGCCCGAGCGCGTAGGCCGCGGCGCGGACGAGCGCCGCGTCGCCGGCGCTCTCGGCGGCGTACGGGAGCACCGCGTCGGCCGGCACCGGGCGGAGCTTCGCGGCGGCGAGGAGGAGCATCGGGCGCGCGGCGGCGTGGGCGCGCGCGTCCGGGCGCAGCGCGGCGACGATGGTCGAGCGGGCCGGCGCGCCGATCTCGCCGAGCGACCAGGCGGCCTCCCGGGCGACCGGCGTCGCGGCGGCGAGCGCGGCGCCGAGCGCGGCGCCGCTCGCGCTGTCGCGCAGGAGGCCGAGCGCGAAGGCGGCGTTCGCGGCGACCGAGGTGTCATGGTCGGCGAGGAGGGCGCGCAGGCGCGGCGCGAGTGCAGCCGCGTGTACCTGGCCCGCCGCGAGGGCCGCGGCGGCGCGCAGGGCGGGCCAGCGCGAGGCGAGGGCGCTCTCGACGAGCGCGGAGTCCACCACGCGCGCGTCGGTCATCGCGAGGAGGCGGGCGTAGGAGCGCACGTCCCCGTCCTGCGGGGCCGTCGTGGGGAGCGCCGCGGTCGGGGCTCGGGAGTCGAGCGTCGAGCGCTCGGCCGCACGCGTCGCGCCAGCGCCGCCCGCGCAGGCGATGGCGGCCGCCGAGAGCGCGGCGAGGGCCGCCGTGCGCACGGCGGGGCCGCTAGGCGAGCGCCGCCTCGAGCCGGGCGCGGAACTCGCTCGGCATGGCGACGGTGCGCCCGTCCGGGTCGATCGACACCAGAACGGTGCGGGCGGTGACGAGGCGCGCGCCGGTGGCAGCATTCGTGATGACGTAGTCGAAGGTGACGGTGCGGGAGCGCACGTCGCTGAGCGTGGTCTCGACGCGCACGACGTCGTCGTAGCGCGCCGGCGCGTGATAGCGGACCGAGGCGTCGGCGACGGCGAGCAGGAGCCCGGTGGTCTCGAGCTCGGCGTAGCTCACGCCGAGCGCGCGAATGAGCTCGGTGCGCCCGACCTCGCACCACGCGAGGTAGTTGGCGTGGTACACCACGCCCATGCGGTCGGTCTCGGCGTACCGGACGCGCATCTCGACGGTCAGGGGGCGCAGGCTCACGAGCGGCGGGCGGCGCGCGAGGCGCCAGGCCGGGGAGCGGCGCGGCGGCGAGAGGGGCGCGCCGCGGCGCGGCCGGAGAGTCGGAATGGCATACGGCGCGCGAAGATGCGCGGGCGCGCGGCGTTTGTAAAGCGGCGCGCTCCCGGCTAAACTCCGCTCGTGCTTCCCTCTCCCTGCTACGTCATCTCCGACCTGCACCTCGGCGCCGCGTCCCCGGACGTGGAGCGGGCGTGCATCGCGTTTCTCAAGTCGCTGCCCGGGCGCGCCGCGTCGCTGATCGTCAACGGCGATCTGTACGACTTCTGGTTCGAGTGGCGCACGGTGATACCGCGCCGCGGCTTCCGGGCGCTCGCCGCCCTGGCGGACGTCCAGGAGGCGGGAGTGGACGTCCTCTGGATCGCCGGAAATCACGACTGCTGGGGGGGCGAGGTGCTGCGCGAGGACGCGGGGCTCCGCTACCACGTCGGGCAGTGGAACGGGAACGTGGCGGGGTGGACGACCCGGATCGACCACGGCGACGGGTTGCGTCCGGTCGAGGACCGGCGCTACCGCGCGCTGCGGCGCGTCCTGCGGCACCCCGCGTCGATCGCGGCGTTCCGCTGGCTGCACCCGGACCTCGGGAGCCGTCTGGCGACGGGGAGCTCGCACGCGAGCCGCGTGACGCGGGCGCGCGACGGAGGGGCCGGGCTGCGGTCGATCGCGCTCGCCGAGCTGGCGGCGTCGCCCGAGCTCGACCTCGTGCTGTACGGGCACTCGCACTTCCCGGCCCTGGAGCGCGCGCCGACCGGGGGCATCTACGCGAACGCGGGCTCCTGGCTCGACTCGCCCACCTACCTGCGACTGACGCCGGAGACGATCGAGCTGCGCCGGTGGAAGGGCTCAGCCGAGGGTGAGCGTCTCGACGCGCTCGATCGCCGCACCGAGAAAGCGCTGGCCAAGGCGTAGGAACTGCTCGGGGGCGTCGGAGGCGATGAAGCGGTAGCTCGGCGGCCCGCCGTTGGCGCGCAGGTGGCAGGCCTCCAGCACGCGCGCCGTCTCGGCCGCGGTCTGCTCAGCGGGGTCGACCAGGCGCACCGACTTGCCGAGCGTCGCCTTGATGACCGGCTTGAGGAGCGGGTAGTGCGTGCAGCCGAGGACGACCGTGTCGACGCCGGCGTCGTGGAGCGGCGCGAGATACTCGCGGGCGATGAGGCGGGTCGGCTCGGTATCGAGCCACCCTTCCTCGACGAGGGGGACGAAGAGCGGGCAGGGGCGCGAGGTCACGCGCGCGGCCGGGGCGAGGGCGTGAATGGCGCGGTCGTACGCGCCCGAGGCCACGGTGCCCGCCGTGCCGATGACGCCGATGCGCCCCGAGGGGGAGGCCGCGACCGCCGCCTGGGCGCCCGGCTCCGCGACGCCGATCACCGGCACCGGAAGCTCCTCGCGCAGCGTGGGGAGGGCGTGGGCCGTGGCCGTATTGCAGGCGACGACGATCGCCTTCACCCCCTGCTCGCGGAGGAAGGCGCTGATCTCGCGGCTGTACCGGCGGACCGTGTCCGGGCTCTTGGGGCCATAGGGGACGCGGGCAGTGTCGCCGAAGTAGATGATGCTCTCGTTGGGAAGCTGGCGCATGAGCTCTCGGACGACGGTGAGGCCGCCGATCCCCGAGTCGAAGACGCCGATGGGCGCGGAGGGCGCGGCTACCACGCGATGGAGGCGCTCACGGCCACCCCTCGCGGCATCGGGCGGAGGGAGACCTGTGCCGGCACGTCCCAGAGGTGGGCGGCGACGAAGGCGTCGGCGCCGCTGATGAGGTGGTTGAAGATCACGACGGCGATCCAGTCCTCGACGTGGAGGCGGCGCGCCTTGATGCGCGCGGCCAGCGGGTCGGGCGAGAAGACGGCGACCGAGTCGATGGACGGCGGCACCGGCGGGTCGTTGCGCACGAAGACGGAGTCCTTCTTGTGCGCGCGCGCGATGCGCAGGTCGTTCTGGGACTTGCCGATCATGAACCAGGCGCCGAGCTCGACCGTCGCGAAGAGTGCCTCGGCCTTGCGTCGGCGCAGCCTGTCCTGACCCAGCCCCGGGACGACAAACGAGTAGAGGAACGCCCGCTTCGGCGAGATCGGGGGGCGGGAGAGCGAATCGGCGAGCGTATCGACGGGCGCGCCCCGGCGGGTCCGCGCCGGCCGCCGGCGCACGGTGTCGCCGGGGGCGGGCGCGCGGCGCGCGCTGTCGGCGCGCGCCGAGTCGGGCGCGGCGGGAGCCGCGGCGGGGCGCGGCGCGCGCGTCGTGGTATCGCGCTGCTGCGCGACGAGGGTGGCCGGCGCGGCGAGGGCGGCGGCGGTGAGCGCCAGCAGGCAGCACCACCGCAGGTGGCGCGATGGCAGGTAGCGCGACGGCAGGGAGCGCGACGCGGCGCTTGGCAGACGGGAGTGGAGTGACACCGTGGGCTCTGAGCTAGGCTCGGGGCGGGAGTTGGCGGGAGCGTGTGGGAATCGAACCCACCCGACCCGACGCAGTCAGGTCGCGCCGGTTTTGAAGACCGGAGGAGCCACCAGGCCCCATCCGCCCCCGGAACTCACGCGAGCACGATCTCCACCGGCGACTGTGTCAGCACCTCGCCGATCTCGACCGCGCCCGGCACGCGCGAAAGATAGTCGGAGACGCTCGCCGCGGGGACCGCGACGAGGAGGCCGCCGGAAGTCTGGGGATCGGTCAGGAGGGCGCGCTGGACGTCGTCGGCTCCCCCCCAGTCAACGCGACCTTCGAGAAACTCCACGTTGCGGGCGGCGCCCCCGGTACGGGCGCCACGGCGCCACGCCTCGGCCGCGCCCTCGAGCAGCGGGACGGCGGCGACGACGACGCGCAGCGTGACGTGGCTGGCGCGCGACACGTGAGAGAGGTGGCCGAGGAGCCCGAAGCCCGTGACGTCGGTCGCGCAGCGGGCGCCGACGGCGAGCGCGCCGCGGCTCGCGTCGCGGTTGAGTCGCGTCATGGACTCGAGCATCTGGCGCGCCCCGTCGGCGTCCAGCTCGCCGCGCTTGACGGCGGTGGAGAGGATGCCCGTGCCGATCGGCTTCGTGAGGACGAGGCGGTCGCCCGGCCGCGCGCCGGCGTTCGTGAGGAGGTGCCGCGGGTCGGCGCGCCCGGTGACGGCGAGGCCGTATTTCACCTCGTCGTCGGTGACGGTGTGGCCACCGACGATCGTGGCGCCGGCCTCGTGCACCTTGTCCTGGCCGCCGCGCAGGATCTCGGTCAGCACCTCGAGCGGGAGCTGCCCGGTGGGGAAGCCGACGACGTTCATCGCCGTCAGCGGCTCGCCGCCCATCGCGTAGACGTCGGAGAGCGCGTTGGCGGCCGCGACCTGCCCGAAGGTGTACGGGTCGTCGACGATGGGCGCGAAGAAGTCCACCGTCTGGACGAGCGCGAGATCGTCGGACAGCACGAAGACCCCCGCGTCGTCGAAGGTCTCGTGACCGACGAGGAGACGCGGATCGCCCAGCCGCGGCAGCGGCGCGAGAACGCGAGACAGGTCACCCGGACCCATCTTCGACGCTCAGCCGGCGCCGCGGGCGAACTGGGTGAGGCGGAAGAGCTCGGCCCTGGTCTTGGACGTGGTGGACATGAATGAAGGATAGCGCCGAACGTGAACCGGGGTGGGGAGCAGAGGCCGGGGGGAGCAGAGGCCGGGGGGAGCAGAGGCTGGTTGGCAGTGGGGAGTGCTCAGTCATCAGTTTGCAGTGCCCCTCCGGAACCTCCCAACGAACAGCAGCGACTGATGACTGCCGACTGCCCATCAATCACCGCGGGGCGACTCTCACTCCCGCGCCCGGTTTCGTACCTCCGATCAGTCGATCGCGACGACCGCGTCGATCTCGACCAGGACGCCGCGCGGGAGCCCAGCGACCTGGACGGTGGAGCGAGCGGGGCGCGCGTCGCCGATGGCGCGGGCGTACACCTCGTTGACGCGCGGGAAGTCGGCCATGTCCTGGAGATACACGGTCGTCTTGACGACGCGCGTCCAGGCGGCGCCGGCCTGCTTCAGCACCGCGGAGAGATTGGCCATGACGCGCTCGGTCTGGGCCACGACGTCACCATCGACGATCTGGCCGGTGGCGGGGTCGAGGGCGATCTGGCCGGCGGTGAAGAGGAAGCCGTTGGCGACGACACCCTGCGAGTAGGGGCCGATCGCCGCCGGGGCGCTGTCGGTGTGGATGGTCTTCACGGGCAGAGGTGCTCCGGGGTGCGGGAGTGGGAGAGTGGAGTCGAGCGTGGCGTCAGAAGAGGCCCACGATCGAGCCGTCGGGGCGGATCGCCATGCGCTGCGCCGCGGGCTCGCGCGGCAGCCCGGGCATGGTCATGATCTCGCCGGCCTGGGCGACGACGAAGCCGGCGCCGGCGGCCGGGTGTACCTCGTTGATGGTGACGCGGAAGCCGGTGGGGGCACCGAGCCGCGTCGGGTCGTCGCTGAACGAGTACTGGGTCTTGGCGATGCACACCGGCGTGTCGCCGAGGCCGATCGACTCGAGGTAGTCGATGGAGCGCTGGGCCTTGGGGGAGAAGTCGGCGCCATCGCCTCCATAGACGCGGCGCACGATCGTCTCCACCTTGGCGCGGATCGGAAGCGCCGTGTCGTAGAGCGGCCGGAAGCGCGCGCCGCCCTCGTCGAGGAGGGCGAGCACCTCGCGCGCCATCTCCTCGCCGCCGGCGCCGCCGCGGGCCCACACCTCGTTCATCGCCACGCGCACGCCGGCGCGGCGCGCGCAGTCGGCGACCATGGCGAGCTCGCGGTCGCTGTCGGTGTCGAAGCGGTTGATGGCGACGACGACGGGGACACCGAACTGGCGCACGTTGGCGACGTGGCGCTCGAGGTTGGGCAGCCCCTGCTCGAGGGCGCCGAGGTCCTCGCGGGCGAGGTCGGTCTTTCTGGCGCCGCCGTTCAGCTTGAGGGCGCGCACCGTGGCGACGAGGACGGCGGCTTCTGGCTCGAGCCCTCCCGCGCGGCACATGATGTCGAAGAACTTCTCGGCGCCGAGGTCGGAGCCGAAGCCCGCCTCGGTGACTACGACGTCGGCGAGGGCGAGCGCGGCGCGGGTGGACAGGACCGAGTTGCAGCCGTGCGCGATGTTGCCGAAGGGGCCGGCGTGGACGAACGCCGGCCCGCCCTCGAGGGTCTGGACGAGGTTCGGGCGGATCGCGTCCTTGAGCAGGAGCGCCATGGCGCCGGCGGCCTCGAGGTCGCCCGCGCGCACGGGGGTGCGCGCCGCGCCGTGGGCGGCGCCGACGAGAATGCGGGCGAGGCGCGCCTCGAGGTCCTCGGGGCCGGCGGTGAGCGCGAGGATGGCCATCACCTCGCTCGCCGGGATGATGACGAAGCGCTCCTCGCGCACGACGCCGTTGGCGACGCCGCCGAGCCCGATGACGCAGTGGCGCAGCGCGCGGTCGTTCATGTCGATCGTGCGCGGCCAGGTGATGCGGCGCGGGTCGATGCCGAGCGCGTTGCCCTGGTGGAGGTGGTTGTCGATCATCGCCGAGAGCAGCGAGTGCGCGCTCGCGACGGCGTGGAAGTCCCCGGTGAAGTGGAGGTTGATGTCCACCATCGGGACGACCTGCGAGTAGCCGCCGCCGGCGGCGCCCCCCTTCAGGCCGAAGACGGGGCCGAGGCTGGGCTCGCGGATGCAGAGCGCGGCGTTGCGGCCCAGGCGGCGGAGCGCCTGCGCGAGGCCGACGCCGGTGGTCGTCTTCCCTTCCCCGGCGGCGGTCGGGTTGATCCCGGTGACGAGCACGAGGCGGCCGCGCGCGGGGCGGCGCGTCACGTCGAGGGAGATCTTCGCCTTGTACTTCCCGTAGAGGTCGAGATCGTCCGGGGCGAGGCCGAGGTCGGCCGCGACGTCGACGATGGGGCGCGGCGTGGCGCGCTGCGCGATCTCGATGTCGCTCGGGACGGGTGCCGCGCCTAACGATACACTGCTCGAGGGAGCTGCCGTCACCGTCGTCCTCCCGCCGTTCGGGTTCGTCCTTCCAGTGCCGGCCGCCGACTCGGTCCGTATGGCTCGACCACGAATCGGTCGCAGTCTACTCAGGGGGCAGCGCCGTCCGCCAGAGCGCAGCCCGCTCCGGCCCCCGCACCGCGGTCGCCCTCGCAGCCGCGGCCGGGTCCGGACGGGCGGAGGACGATCCCGTCGCTCAGCGCGGCGAGCGTGTCGAGCCGGAGGGTCGGCGCCAAGGCGGGGCGCGCCTCCGGTCGATTCGCGTCGCGCGACGGATAGAAGTAGACGATGACGTCGCTGTCCGGGAGGAGCGTACGCTGGAACGCCGCGGCGCTCGCCGCCGACTCGCTCGGCGGAAGGGCGCGCGAGGAGCGGCCCGCGTACAAGTAGACCGCCGGAGGCACGTTGGAGAAGATCCGTAGCGCCGATCCGTTGTCGCGCACCCAGGCCACGGTGCTCGACCGCGCCCAGCGCGGATCCGCGAACCCGGTCCGCCGCGCGACGTAGAGCCGCTGCTCGCTCGAGCGGATCGAGGCGACGGTCCAGGCGGCAAAGGCGACGGCGCCGAAAAGGCGGGCGGCGCGGCCTGCCCGCCGCCACCATCCCCACAGGGCGAGCGCCAGGGCAGCCTCCATGAGCACGATCGTGGGCATCAGGATGCGCGCATCCATCACGACGTTCGGGTCAGCGGCGAGCCGCGACGCAAGGAGCGTCGCCACGCAGGCCAGGGTCAGCAGCGCAAGCGCCGTCGCGAGCCGGCCGCGACGGGTCGCGGGCAGCTCGCCGTGCAGGAGCGGCCGCAATGCGCGCGCCGCGGCTGGGAGCGTGACGGCGGCCAGCACCGCGACGGCCAGGGCGAACGCCACGCCGGCCCATGCGGGCGACGCCACCGCCGTCTCCGGGATCAGCCAGCGGCCGATCGTGGCGACGCCCCGGTATGCCGTGGCCCCGAACCCGTCGGTGTGGAGGCCGGACTCCTGCCGCGGCGTGACCACGCTCCGCGCGCGCAGCGCCCACCCGACGAAGAAGAGCATGGAGGGCGCGACGGCGAGCGCCGCTCGGCGCGCGCGCTCGGTGCGTGACCCGCCGGACAGGAGTGCCCAGACGCCGGCGGAGGCGGCGACGCCGAGACCCAGGTACCGCGTCGCCGAGGCCAGCGCGGCGAGGAGGCCATAGAGCATCGGTCGGCTCGGGCGCGCCACCATGCTCGCCGCCGTGGACACGACCAGGGCGAGGAAGAGCGGCTCGCTCAACACCTGGGCGTTGTCCTCCACGGCAAACGGCGTCACCAGAAGCGCGGCAGCACAGAGCAGTCCGGCGGCGAGCGAGGCGGCGTCAGCGAGCAGGAACACCAGCAGCCCGACGGTGAGCGCGGCGCTCGTCGCCTGGATCGCGCGCGCGGAGTCGAGGAGCGACAGGCCCGTGGCGTGAAGCGAGGCGATGGCCAGGGAATAGCCCGGTGGCCAGTGGGTGAGCGCCGGCGTGCTGTCGTTGGGAAGCGCGTCGCTGAACGGGTAGACCGCGTAGGGCGTCGCGAGCTTCCCTTCCCTCACGAGCTGCTGCGCGGTCGACAGGTACACGACGCCGTCGTACTGGAGCCCGGGGCCCGGCGAACGGAGCGCGGCGAGCACGGCGACCAGGGTGACGACAGCGGCGGCGACGGCGCCGAGCGTCGCGCGCCGACGACGGCGGAGCGACGCGTGCCCCACCTCGTCCGGTGGTGTCGTGGCGGTCATTGTTGTGATAGGGTGAGTCGCTTCAGACCTGCGCGAGGACGGGCGGCAGGCCGAACAGCCGGCGCGCGTTCTCCGTCACGAGCGTGCCGACGCGGCTGGCGGCGTCGCCGCGCGCGGCGGCCAGGCGCTCCACGGTGAGGCGCACCCAGGCCGGCTCGTTCCGCTTGCCGCGGAACGGGACGGGGGCGAGGTAGGGGGAGTCGGACTCGGCGAGCAGGCGGTCGTCGGGGACGAGGCGGAGGAGTCCCTCGTCCGTCCACTTCTTGAACGTGACGATGCCGCTGAACGAGACGTACCAGCCGGCGTCGAGCGCCGCCTCGGCGAGGGCGTGGGAGCCCGTGTAGCAGTGCAGCACGCCGCGCGCGCCGCCGCGGGCCGCGTCCACCAGCATCTCGCGCGTGTCGTCCTCCGCCTCGCGCGTATGCACGACCGCCGGACGCCCCGCCTCGGCGGCCAGGGCGAGCTGCGCGGCGAAGGCGCGGCGCTGCAGGTCGCGCGGGGAGTGGTCGTAGTGGTAGTCCAGCCCGCACTCGCCGACCGCGACGGCGCCGGCGGCGAGGTGCTCGCGGATCGCCGGGAGGTCGCGCGCCGCGTCGAAGCCCGCGGCGTCGTGCGGATGCACGCCGGCGGTGTGCCAGACGACCCCCGGGTGACGGGCCGCGAGCGCGGCAGCCCGCGCCGCGGCCGCCAGCGACTCGCCGATGCAGACGACGCCGAGCGCCCCCTCGGCGCGCGCGCGGGCGACCGCCGCGTCGCGGTCGGGGTCGAACGCGGGGTCGGCGAGGTGGGCGTGGCTGTCGATGAAGGTCGTGGCCATGGCGTGACGTGGCGCAACGAGCGAGCCGCCGCAGGTGGGGTCACTCTGCGGCGGCTCGCGGGTGGAACGGTCAGCGGGTGGTCGGCAGCGTCCCGGCGGGGGCCGGCCGGGGGCGCGCCGTCTCGCGCTGGCCGCGTCGGCCCTCGCCCGGCCTCAGACCCGGCACGGTCCGCGGCCACTTCTGCTCGATCCAGAGGAGGAGCGGGCCGGCGACGTAGATGGAGCTGAAGGTCGCCACGAAGATGCCGAATGCCATGACCCAGGCGAAGGGGCGGATCACCTCGCCGGCGAAGAAGAGCAGCGCGAGGGTCGCCGCGAGCGTGGTCGCGTGGGTGAGCACCGAGCGCGGGAGGGTCTCGTTGATCGCGCGGTTGAGCGTCACGCGGAACGGCTCGCCGCGCGCCTTCCTGAGGTCCTCGCGGACACGGTCGAAGATGATGATCGTGTCGTTGAGGGAGTAGCCGAGCAGGGTGAGGATCGCCGCGACGACGGTGAGCGAGACCTCGAGGTGCATCAGCTTGAGGAAGGTGAGCGTCACGAGCACGTCGTGGCCCGAGGAGAGCACGGCGGCGAGCCCGAAGCGCCACTCGAAGCGGAAGGCGAGATAGACGAGCGTCGCGAGCGACGAGAGGAGGATCGCCACGAACGCGCCGCGGCGGAGCTCGCTCCCCACCTTCGGCCCCACCGCCTCGCTGCGCGTGACGGTGAACGCGCCGTCGCCGAAGCGCTGGTGGAGCACCTGCTCGATGCGCTTCGAGACCCCCTCAGCGCCGGCCGCCTGCTCACTCACCGTGCGGTGGTCCTGGGCGCGAATGGTGAACTCGCGCGGGGAGCCGAACTGCTGGATCTCGGCGCCGGTGATGCCCGCCTGGTCGAGCGTCGAGCGGATGGCGCCGACGTCGGGCGGCTGCGTGAACGCGAGCTGCATCAGCGTGCCGCCCGTGAACTCGATGCTGTAGTTGATGTACGGCTTGATTGCGAACGACGCGAGCCCCAGCAGGATGAAGGCGATCGTCGAGATGGCGGCCACGCGCCACCACTTGATGAAGTCGTACGTCGGGTTGTGGAAGATGCGAATCATGGCCGTCAGATGCTCAGGGCCTGGTCCGCGCGGGCGCGGCTCAGCCACATCATGTAGAAGGTGCGCACCACGAAGATCGCGGTGAACAGGGACGCGACGATGCCGGCGATGAGGGTCACGGCGAAGCCGCGCACCGGCCCGGTGCCGTACTGGTAGAGGATCGCCGCCGTGAGGATCGTCGTGACGCTCGTGTCGACGATCGCGCTGAGGGCGTGGCGGAAGCCCTCGTCGATCGACGTGCGCACCGTCTTGCCGCGATCGAGCTCCTCGCGGATGCGCTCGAAGATGAGGACGTTCGCGTCGACCGCGATGCCCACCGAGAGCACGAGCCCGGCGATGCCGGGGAGGGTGAGCACGGCGTCGAAGCCGGCGAGGACGGCCATCGTGTAGACCATGTAGAGCACCAGCGCCACGACCGCGAGGACGCCGGAGAAGCGGTAGTAGCCGACGAGGATGGTGACGATCAGCGCGATCGCGATGAGGCCGGCCGTGATCCCCTTGGAGACCGAGTCCTGCCCCAGGCTGGCGCCGATCTGCCGCGCCTCGGCGACCTTGAGCGGCACCGGCAGGGCGCCCGCGCGGAGCACGAGCGCGAGGTCCTGCGCCTCCTGGACGTCGCCCGAGCGGCCCATCGTGATCTGCCCCTCGCGGCCGATCGAGCTCTGGATGACCGGCGCGCTCATGACGCGGTCGTCGAGGACGATGGCCATGTAGTCGCCGATGTGCTTCGCCGTCTCGGTCTTGAAGCGGCGGCCGCCCTCGTTGTTCAGGCTGAACGAGACGACCGTCCCCTCGATCGGGTCGGTGCGCGGCTTCGCGTCCTGCAGGTAGTCGCCGGTGATGATCGGGCGCGAGTCGAGCACGAAGAGCGTGCGGTAGAGCTTGCCCCCGGCGACGACCGAGTCGCTCCCCCAGCGCACCACCTTGCCCGGCGGCAGCGCGCCGAGCACGGTGCTGTCGGTGAGGATGCGCTTGGCGACGGGCTCGTCGCCCGCGGCCACGAGGTACTGGCCGGGGACCTGGAAGGGCTGGAGGATGCGCGAGAGCGCGCCGTCCCTGGAGCCGGTGAGCGCCGCGGCGCCCGTGTCCTTGGCGGAGCTGTCGGCCGAGGCCACCTTGGCCTTGGCACTGTCGGCCTTGGCGCTGTCGGCGCTGCCGGCGAAGAGCGACGTCACCGCCTTCTGCGCGGCGCTGTCGCGCTTCGGAGCGCCGGCGGCGGCCGCGGCGACGGCGAGCCCCTTGTCGCGGGCGATGGCGTCGATGCGCGGGAGGGCGCGGTCGAGCGCCTGCGACTTGTCGGTGATCTGGAACTGGAGGAAGGCCGACTTCTGCACCACCTGCGTCGCGCGCTCCGGGTCGTCGATGCCCGGCAGCTCGACGATGATGCGGTCCTCACCCACCTTCTGGACCACCGGCTCGGAGACGCCGAACTCGTCGATGCGGTTGCGGACGACGCGGAGGGCGTTGTTGAGCGCCTCGCTCTTGTTCGCCACCGTCCCCTTCGATTCGTCGACCTCGAGCGCGAGGTGCATCCCGCCCTGAAGGTCGAGCCCGCGCTTGAGCGGCACGCGGGTCACCTGCTTCTCGACGAGAGTGCCGTCCTTCTGGCGGACGCGCTCCGTCACCGTGCGCGGGAAGAGCGCCCAGATCGACGCCGCGAGCAGCGCGACGATGAGCGCGATGCGGTACTTCAGGTTCGACATGCGACTGCGGGGAGGTGGGTGGAGGGGGAGGGGCAGCTGTGAACGTTACCGGGCTAAGGCGATTCAGTCAACGCACTTCGGCCATCCGCGACGCTCGCCGCGGGCCGCCTCGCCCGGTGTCAGCGGACGCCGGCGAGGGCCTGCCGCGCGTGCTCGGCGTCCTGCCGGAGCTGCCCGACGAGCGCGTCGGCGCTCTCGAAGCGCCGCGTGTCGCGGAGGCGCGACACGAAGTCCAGCCGCACATGGTCGCCGTACAGATCGCCGTCCGCGTCGAAGAGGTGCGCCTCGATCGAGAGGGTGGCGTCGCCGAACGTGGGACGGGGCCCGAGGTTCATCATGCCGCCGAACGCGCCCCGCGGCGTCTGCGCGCGCACGGCATAGACGCCCGGGGGCGGCAGGAGTTTCCGGGGGGAGGCGAGCGCCAGGTTGAGCGTCGGGAAGCCCAGCAGCCGCCCGCGCTTGTCCCCGTGGGTCACGCGTCCTGATACCGCGTAGCGGCGCCCGAGTGCCGCCGCCGCGGCGTCCAGGTCGCCGCCGGAGATGGCGTGGCGAATCGCGGTCGAGCTCACGGTGGCGCCGCCCTCGAGCTGGAAGGGAGGAACGACCTCGACGGGAAAACCGCGGCGCGCCCCCAGCCGGCGGAGCACGTCCACGCTGCCGGCACGGTCGCGCCCGAACCCGTGGTCGTAGCCGATCAGCAGCTCGCGCATGCCGTAGCGCGGCACGAGCACCTGGTCCACGAACTCCTCGGCGGTCAGCTCGGCGAGGGCGCGGGTGAAGGGGAGCACGGCCGCGTAGTCGAGCCCGGTCTCCGCGAGGAGCTCGAGCTTCTCCTCGCCGGGCGACAGCAGGAGGGGGGCCCGCTCGGGCTTGAGCACCTCGGAGGGGTGGGGTTGGAAGGTCACGAGGACGCTCCGCAGCCCCGAAGCGGCGGCACGCGCCACGAGACGCGCGAGCAGGTCGCGGTGTCCCACGTGCACGCCGTCGAAAGTGCCGACGGTGACGATGGCGCCCCCTCCGGGGAGCGTGGCGGGCGGGGCGCCGGGGATCGGTCGGCTCACGTGGCCGCGACCTCGTGCATGACGACACGCGGCTGCCAGCGGCTCCCCCGCCGCTCGGCGACGGCGACCAGCGCACCCGTCTCGCCGCTGACGAGCGCGCCGCGCTCCCCATCGACGCACGCCTCGACGTCGATCCCACGCACGACCCGACTCACCGCGTCGCCGGCGAGGACGTCGACGGGCATTCCGGCGAGGGCGGCGAGCGGCGGGAGGACGGGCGCCGCGCCGGCGCGCAGGGCGTCGAGCGTCGCCGCCTGCTCGACGCGGAAGGCCCCGCTCCGCGTGCGGCGGAGCGCGCTCAGGTGCGCCGCGCTTCCCGTGAGGCGGCCGAGGTCGCGGGCGAGGGCGCGGATGTAGGTCCCTCCCCCGCAGGTGATGTGGACGTCGAGCTCGTCGCCCTCGGCGGCGCCGCGGCGCCACTCGCCGAGTCGCCATTCGTGAACCCGCACCGCGGCCGGTCGCAGCTCGACCTGCTCGCCGGCGCGCGCGGCGTCGTAGGCGCGGCGGCCGCCGACCCGCTTCGCGGAGTAGGCCGGGGGGAGCTGCGAGATGTCGCCAGTGAGGGCGGGGAGCGCGGCGCGGACGGCCTCGTCGCCGGGCGGGGGCGCGGTGCGGACGACGACGCCGCCGAGGTCGTCGGTATCGGTCTCGGCGCCGAAGCGGATGGTCGCCTCGTACTCCTTCGGCTCGCCGCTCATGTACGGCAGAAGCCGCGTGACGCGGCCCACCATCAGGACGAGCAGCCCCGTCGCGAACGGGTCGAGAGTGCCGGCGTGCCCGATGCGGCGCTCGCCGGTCGCCCGGCGCGCGGCGAGGACGACGTCGTGCGAGCTCCCCCCCGCCGGTTTGTCGACGAGGATGACGCCGTCAACGGTCGGGGTTCGCCGGCGCATCGCTCCCCGCGGCCGGGCCGCCTTCCGCGGAGTCGTCCGGCCGGGCGTCGTCCGGCGCGCGCTCCCCCGCCCCGGCGTCGTCCGCCCTCGCGGCCTCGTCCTGCTTGATCTGGGCGAGCAGCGTCTCGATCCGCGACGCGCGCGCGATGCTCTCGTCGGGCTTGAAGGCGATCTCGGGGGCGAGGCGGAGCCGCAGGGCGCGGCCGACGACGGAGCGCAGGTGCGCGGCGACGCTCGCGAGCCCCTCGAACGTCGCCGTCCGCTCCTCTTCGCTGCCGAGGACGCTGACGTAGACCTTCGCGTGGCGGAGGTCGCGCGTCAGGTCGACTCCGGTGACGGTGACGAGACCGACGATGCGCGGGTCCTTCGCGCGCTCGGCGAGGAAGGTGGCGATCTCCTCTCGGATCGCCTCGGCGACGCGATCGGGACGGCGGTTAGTGGCCATGACGGGGAAGGGTACCTGGTACCGGGTACCTGGTACCAGGTACCGCTCACAGAAAGCTCGTCGCCGAGTCGACGATCCGGCAGGTCGGGTTCGACTCGACGAAGCGGTCGAGTGCGGCGAGCACCGACTCGGCGTGCCGGCGGTCGGAGGCGACGAGGCAGGCGGTGAGCTCCGCGCTCTGCCACGACTCGTGGCGCCCGGTCTCGGCGACGGAGACGTTGTACTCGTTGTGCATGCGGTCCTTGAGGCTCTTGATCACCGACCGCTTGTCCTTGAGGGAGTGCGCCCCCGGGAGATGGAGCTCCCAGGAGCGCACCCCGATGACCACGGCAGCCTCACGGCGTGGGACGCGGGCGCGGCGGCTACGCCGGCTACGCCGGCTGCAGGGTGCGCGCGACCTCCTCGGTGCGGTAGCACTCGATGACGTCGCCCACCTTGATGTCGTTGAAGTTCTCGACGCCGATGCCGCACTCGAAGCCCTCGCGCACCTCGCGGACGTCGTCCTTGAAGCGGCGGAGCGACCCGATCGTGCCGTCGTAGATCTCCGTGCCGTCTCGGACGACGCGGACGCGCCCCTGGCGGTTGATCACCCCGCTGCGCACCAAGCAACCGGCGATGACGCCAGCCTTCGGCACCTTGAAGGTCTCGCGGACCTCCGCCTCGCCGAGCACCACCTCGCGCTCCTCGGGGCGCAGCAGCCCCTCGAGCGCCGCGCGGACGTCGGCGACCGCCTCGTAGATGATGCGGTAGAGCTTGATGTCCACGCCCTCGCGCTCGGCGGCCGCGCGCGCCTTGTTGTCCGGGCGCACGTGGAAGCCGATGATGATCGCCCCCGACGCCTTGGCGAGGAGGATGTCGCTCTCCGAGATCGCGCCGACGCCGCGGGTGATGACCTCGACCTGCACCTCGTTGTTCGAGAGCTGTCCGAGCGCGTCGGCGAGCGCCTCCGCCGGACCGCCCTGGTCCGCCTTGATGAGGAGCTTGAGGGTGCGCTTCTCCCCTTCCCTCGCCTGGGACATGAAGTCCTCGAGGGAGACGACGCCCTTCGTGGTGCGGCGGCTCTTCGCCTCGCGGTCGAGCCGCTCGCGACGTTGCGCGATCTCGCGCGCCTCGGTCGCGTCCTCGACGACGAGGAACTGGTCGCCGGCCTGCGGGGTGCCGGTCATGCCGAGCACCTGGACCGGGATCGCCGGCCCGGCCTCCTTCACCTGCTTGCCGCGCTCGTCGAGCAGCGCGCGGACGCGACCGGAGTAGAGGCCGCAGATGAAGTCGTCGCCGACGCGGAGGGTGCCGTTCTGCACGAGCACCGTCGCGACGGGGCCCTTCCCCGGGTCGAGCTGCGCCTCGATCACCGAGCCGGCGGCGCGGCGGTCGGGGTTCGCCTTGAGCTCGAGGATGTCGGCCTGGAGGAGCACCTGATCGAGCAGCTCGGTGATGCCGGTTCCCTTCTTGGCCGAGATCTCCGACGAGAGCACGCTCCCGCCGTACTCCTCGAGCACCACGTTCTGCTGCAGCAGGTCCTGCTTGACCTTCTGCGGGTTCGCCGCCGGGAGGTCGACCTTGTTGATCGCGACGATCATCGGCACGCCGGCGTTGCGGGCGTGCGAGATCGCCTCGATCGTCTGCGGCATGACCTGGTCGTCGGCGGCGACGACGAGGATGACGATGTCGGTCACCTGCGCGCCGCGGGCGCGCATGGCGGTGAACGCTTCGTGGCCGGGCGTGTCGAGGAAGGTGATGTCGCGCCCGCCCGGCAGCGTGACGTGGTAGGCGCCGATGTGCTGCGTGATGCCGCCCGCCTCGCCGGCGACGACGTTCGCCTTGCGGATGTAGTCGAGGAGCGACGTCTTGCCGTGGTCGACGTGACCCATGATGGTGACGACCGGCGGACGCGTCACGAGGTCCTCCGGACGGTCGGCCTCCACCTCCTCGGCGTCCTGCGCGGCGTACTCCTCTTCGCGGACGGCCTGGAACCCGAACTCCCCGGCGATCAGCTCGATCTGGTCGAAGTCGAGCCGCTGGTTGATCGTGACCATGAGGCCGAGGTTCTTGAACGCGAACGCCACGATCTGCGTCGCCGGGATCTTGAGGATGCCGGCGAGCTCGCTGACGGTGATGAACTCGTTCACGCGCACGGTGGTGCGCTCGCGCTCGACCTCGGCGGCGCGCTGCGCGGCGATCTCCTCGCGCGACATGGAGTCGTCGAAGCGCCCGCGGCCGCGGCGGGCCGGAGCGCCACGCATGGCGCTCATGGTCTTGTTGATGTTCGCCGACACCGCTTCCTGGTCCACGGCACCGCGCTTCCCCTTCTTGCCGCGGCGGCCGCCCTGCTGGCCGCCGCCGCCCACGCCGGCGCCCATGGCGCCGCCGGGACGACGGTCGTCACGGCGTGGCGGCGCCCCGGCGCCACCGCCGCCGGGCGCACCCGACGAGGCGAGCGGACGGGAGCCGGCGAACGGACTGCCGCTGGCCACGGGGCGCGGACGCGGCGCCCCGGGCACGATCGGGCTCGGGCGCGGAGCGCCGGGCACG
>JBJMNL010000321.1:0-17778 GCA_045804285.1 Gemmatimonadaceae bacterium | reverse complement strand
TGATGTCGCGTCGCGTCGCGTCGCGGCCGTCGCGGCCGTCGCGGCCGTCGCGGCCGTCGCGGGCGCTATCGCGCCGGGCCGGCGGCGACGGTCATCTTCCCGGCGCGGAGGAGCGCCCCCACGGAGTCGACGGCGGCCCGGGTCGCGGTCGGGATCTCCTTCTCGAGCGTCGGGTTCAGCACGAGGAGGACGACGTCGTCGCTGGTGCCGAGCGAGATGACGCGCGGGCGGAAGCGACCCTCCTTCACCTCGCGCGCCACGATCATGAAGGCCTTCGGCAGGTCGATGACGACGCTGCCGATGGTGACGCTCGGCGCGACGGCGTTCTGGTTGGAGTTCGAGCCGATCACGCGTACGCCGTTTCGCTCGCGCGCGGCCTGGAAGACGCCCAGGCCGGCGGCGTCGGCGTTCTGGAAGATGACGTCGGCGCCCTGCCCGATCTGGGCGAGCGCCTGCTCCTTCCCGGCGCTCGCGTCGTCCCAGTTGCCGATGAACGACGAGAGCACGCGGACGCGCGGGTTGACGGCGCGCGCGCCCGCCTCGAAGGCGCCGAAGCTCCGCTTGACGGGGGGGAGCTCGGTGCCGCCGATGACGCCGAGGACGTTGCTCCTCGTCGTGCTGCCCGCCACCATCCCGGCGAGATACGACGCTCCCTCGAAGTCGAACTCCATCCCGGCGACGTTGGCGCCGGTGCGGTTGCCGGACGTGGTCACGTAATACGTCCTGGGGTACTCGGGGGCGACGCGGACGGCGGCGTCCTGGAACTCGAAGCCGTGGCCGAAGACGAGGTCGTACCCCTGCGCGCCGTACTGCCGGAAGTTCTCCTCGAATTCGGCGGGCGTCTTGGTCTGGATGTGGCTGACCTGCGCGCCGAGGCTGTCACGGATGCGCAGTAGCCCCTGGTAGGCGCCGCCGTTCCACGACTGGTCGGAGATGGGGCCGGGTGTCAGCAGCGCGACGCGAAATCGACGTCCGCCCCCAGCGCCGCTCCCAGCGCCGCCACCGGCGGCGGTCGCGCCAGAGCGGCGCGCTGCGTCGTCGCCCCCGTCCTTCGCCCGACCGCACGCTGCGAGGCCTGCGAGGGTCGTGGTTACGCACAGCGCGATGTGGACAAGTGTGGACAACTGGCCGCGCGGAGGTGGGGAAAGTCTCATAACCTATGAAGGTGTAGTGAGTTCTGCGATTGTGGAAACGTGCGGAAGGCGGTCCGTGCATGCTGGCACGGACCGCCTTCGAAAGTCAACGCCCACGGGCGGCGGCGAGCGCCTGGCGCTGCGCGCGACGACGGGCGCTGGAGGGCGGCCCGCGCGTCGGCCGGCGCGACTCAGCGCATGACGGCGACGGCCGGTGTGGCGGAGAGCTCGGCGGCGTCGTCGCGGTCGTCGGCGACGCCGGCGTCTTCCATCTTCACCAGGCCGTTGATGCGCGCGCCCTCGAGCACGACGATGGTCCGGGTGTGAATGTCGCCGTGCACGGACGAGGTTCCCTGCACCTCGATGCGCTCGGCGGCGTAGATGTTCCCGGTGACGCGGCCGCCGACGACGATCTCGCGGGCGTGGACGTCGCCGGTGATCTCGCCCTGGCGACCGAGGAGCACCTGACGGGCGGCGCGGATGCAGCCCTCGACGGTGCCCTCGATCTTCACGACGCCGCTGCTCTCGATGTCGCCGGTGATCTTCATCCCGACACCGACGAGGGAGAGAACCCCTTCCCCGTTCTGCGCGGCCGAGCGGCCGTCGTTGCGATCGTTCACGTCCTTGGCGAAGATGGCCATGCTGCGACTCCGGCTGAGGCTGGGGTGGGGGATGTGGAACGGGGAGCTACTGGGCCGTGCTGTCCTGAGGCTGTGTCGCGGATGGCATGATGCTGCCCCGCTCAAGGGCGGGCGCGGGCATAGCGGCGGAGGCCTGCGCGACCGGGGCGGCCGGGGCTGCCACTGCGGTCGCCGGCGTGGTCGCCGGCGCGGCGGAGCTCGGGGAGCTGCTGCCGAGCAGCGTGTGCAGCCTGTTGTACCGCTCCTGCAGCGCGCTCAGCGTGGTCTGCAGGCTGTCGAGCTTCTGCGCGGTATGCTCGAGCCGGTTCAGCCGCGCGGTGAGCAACGGGATCCGCGCCGCCTGCACCGCCAGCCCGACCCAGCTCGTGAGCAGGAGCAGCGCGATCAGCCACCCGTTCCGGGAGCTCAGGAACCGGAGCATCCGCACCTTCCGCGCGCTCAACACGATGGTCCGGTTCGCCAGGTTGAGCTCGCGCTGCACCTGGATGATCATCGATCCGGCGTGCGGCGTGTAGATGTTGCCGTACCCGCGCGCGGGAGAGCTGATGGGCGTGTTCATGAAGCGTCACCGTTCGCGCCGAGCACGAGCTCCAGCACGCGTTCGAGGTCGTCGTTCGAGTAGAACATGATGCGGATCTCCCCTCGCTCCTTGGCGCTCACGGTGAGGTGCACGTCGGTCTGCAGGTAACGACGAAGCTGGTCCTCGATTCGTCTCGCGTGCGGATCTCGCGACCCGCCCCCGACGCCGGCCGCCGACGAGCCCCGCTCTCCCTTCCCCGCCTCGGACTCGCGGCGACGCTGCGGGGTCACGTCGCGCGCCCGCTTCTCCACGTCGCGCACGGTCAATCCGTGCGCGACGATCTCGCGCGCCACGTCCACGATCCGCATCTCGTTCCCGACGCCGAGCAGCGCGCGCGCATGGCCGGACGTGATCTGCCCTTCCTGCAACATCCGCCGGACGGCGGCAGGAAGGCTCAGCACGCGCAGCGCGTTCGCGACGGTCGACCGGTCCTTCCCGACGACGTCGGCCACCTGCTGCTGGGTCAGCGAGAACTCCTGCATGATCCGCTGATAGCCCTCGGCCTCCTCGATGGGATTGAGGTCGGAACGCTGCAGGTTCTCGACGAGCGCCAGCGTCGCCGCCATCTGGTCGTCGATGTCCTTCACGAGCGCCGGGATCTCCTCCCACCCGATACGCTGCGCCGCCCGGAGCCGCCGCTCACCGGCGATCAGCTCGTACCCACGTCCGCTCGGCGATCGCCGCACGGTGATGGGCTGGATCAGCCCACTGGTCCGTAGACTCGCCTCGAGCTCGGCGAGATCCTCCTCGCTGAACTCCTTGCGCGGCTGATAGGGGTTGGGCCGGACCTCGGCCACACGCACACGTTGCAGCTCGCTCGCCGCCTCACCCGCGGACCGCGACTGCGTCGCCTGCTCTTGCTGTTGTTGCTCTCCGCCGACGGTGCCGGCCGCGACACCGGCGGCGGGAACGGGCGACGCGGGCGGACGGGACGCGAGAAGCGCCTCGAGCCCCCGTCCGAGACGGCGAGGCTTCTCTGGGCTCGGAGCCATGGACCGATGAGAAAGACGAGTGCGACACGAAGCGCGGCCACTCGGCCCTGCTGCCCTCCCCCGTCATTCCTCGGGGGCGACGCCAGCGCCGACCGACCGCGCCCGAACCGCGCTAGTGGTGGACGAGCGCCGTTTGCGCGCCGTCACCTTCTCGGCGATGACGCTCCAGCAGCTCGCGGGCGACGCTCATGTACGCCTGCGCCCCGACGGACGCGACGTCATAAAGAATGATCGGCTTGCCGAAGCTCGGCGCCTCGGCGAGCCGGATGTTTCTCGGCACGACGCTCTCGAACACCTGGGTCCCGAAATACTCCCGGGCATCGGTCGCCACCTGGCGCGACAGGTTGATGCGGCCGTCATACATGGTCAGCACCACCCCGTCGATGACGAGGTGCTCGTTCACACCACGCTGCACCAGGTGCACGGTGTTCAGGAGCTGCGACAACCCCTCGAGCGCGTAGTACTCGCACTGAAGCGGGATGAGCAGGGAATCCGCGGCGGCCAGCATGTTCACCGTGATCAGACCCAACGAGGGCGGACAATCGATGAGGACGTAGTCGTACTCGCCCCGCACCAGCTCGATCGCGTCGCGCATCGCGTTCTCGCGACGCGGCCGATCCACCAACTCCACCTCCGCCCCCGCCAGATCGGGCGTCGCCGCGACCACGTCCAACGACTTGAACTGCACACCCCGGTGCCGGACCGTCGGGATCGTCGCTTCACCGATCAGGACATCGTACAGCGTGCTCGCCACGTCCTCCCGCACGAGCCCGATGCCGCTGGTCGCGTTGCCCTGCGGATCGCCGTCGATCAACAACGTCCGCTGCTCGGCCACCGCCAGACTCGCGGCAAGGTTCACGGCGGTCGTGGTCTTCCCCACTCCACCCTTCTGGTTCGCGATCGCGATGACGCGTGCCACGATAGCTCGCTGGACGAAAAGTTCGTTCGGGAGAGGCCCCGGTCGAGGAATAAAGCGACCAGGAGCCTCGTCGATGTGGGCGGCGGAAGGGAACGCTGGACCGGCCTGCCCTCTCTCCAGCTGTAGGCGACCCCGGTGGAGCCACCACCGTCCCGGTGCCCCCTCTCTGCGCGCCCTGCAGAATAGCGCTCCAACCCCCCGACCCGTGTATCAATCCATCCCGGCGGGCGGCGTAGCAATCTATCCGGTCTCATGCGGCGGCGGCGAGACCGGCGTCACGAACGTGGCCCCTCTGTACGACTCGGCGACGTCCAGATGCGGTGGCGAGGACACCCAACCGGGAATCCCGGCGCGCTTCGCTCATTGCTGCGCCCGTCACGGTGAGCCGCGGGCGGGGATCATCCGTTCCGGGCGCGGCGTTGGACCGCGGCCTGTGAGGCGAGCGGGTGTTTCACGTGAAACAGAGTCTGGCGGGGTTTGGGGCCTGCTCGAGCGCGGAGGAGTGCGACGGTGTGTCACGGTACGGGGTATCCCGTGCCGGGCGCGGTGGCTGACCGCCGTGTGGTGCACGAGCGACGGTGTGTCGCGATACCCGGAATCCCGTGGGCCGGTGTTTCACGTGAAACACCATCGAACGGTCCCGTTCGCTATCGGCTCGTCCGGATCGGCTCGTCCGGACCGGCTCGTCCGGACCGGTTCGTCCTGTCGAATCGCCCAGCACCTAGTTTCACGTGAAACATCGAACCGCGCCGTCCCTGTGCGGCACCCATCGCATAGCGCGCCGCCAACTCGCGGCAGGATCCTCTACGGGAGAGCGACCACTGCCCTCCGCGGCCTCACATGCGCGTCGTTGGGGCGACATGCGGGGGAGCATTGCGGCGCCAGGGAGTCTGGCGCAGTCGGGAGCGGACGGGGCGAGGCTCGCCTGTGCGGCGCTCTCGGAGGTGATTCGGCGTCGGAGCTTGCGTTCGCGGGCGAGAGCGTGGGTGAGACAATCCGAACGCTAGTGGAGGGTCGCGAAGGCGCGGCGGAGCCGAACGCGGCGACGCGATGTGAAACTGGAGCGTCGGTAGATGACCGTGTTGGGGGAGGGCGCTCCCCTGGCCAGCGGTAGCGGCGGATGCTGGGGTTTGCTGGGGCGCCGCGCCGAACGGGACGCAAGGGGGCGCTGGTCCTCGAGAGGAGGGCGCTGCCGAGAGTGTTCGAGGGGGTGCGGCGCGGAGCGTCGGTCCGAGCCTCTGCGCTTCCCGGTGGTCACGTTCTTCACGGCGCGTCTTTGTGGTCGCTTCCTCACCGCTCTTCTCTGGCGGGGGTGCGCCGAGGGGGAGCGGGGATCCGTAATACGCGCGCGGCGTTCCTGGCCGTGGCCGGTGTGGCCGGCCGACTGAGGGCCGGTTGCGGGCGGTGGAAGCCGAGTGGGGCGAGGTGTGCGCGACCACGCTCGTGTGCGGCGGGTGGCGGCGAAGCGTCGCGTGTGGGGTGGTCAATCGGCGGCGCGGTGGCGGCGCGTGTGCGCGGTGGCGCGATGGGAGGAGAGCCCGCTCGTGGGAGGGCGGGAGAGGGGAAGGTGGCGGGGGTTGGGGATGCCCTCGCGGTATCTCGGTGAGCCAGTCGAGAGCTGAGGCCGGCTTGGGTGGTTCCCGCCTCGGTGGACGGCAGGGGCAGCGACGCGTGTCGTCGCTCCGCGACGGGACGAGACGGCTCGTGCGCGCCAGCGGGTAGGACACCGAGGAGCGCGCGCACGTGTGCCGCGGGAGGCACGGGCGCGGCGACGACCGAAAGCGAGCGCAGGGATCTCGAACGGACACCGGAAAGCGTCCCGCGGCCTTTGAGGCGCGCGGTCTGACGTGAGGCTGCCGCTGATGTCCGGAGCCACCACGTCTACCGCGGCGACAACCCCTTTTCTGCTTCGCCAACCGCTCTCGAGGCGGGGAGGGTGTGGCCGAGCTCGGCGAGCTGCTGGCGCGATCGCTATCGGGGGGAGTTGCTCGGCCAGGCGCGACCGGGGGGAGAGCCGGCGGTGGCGGTGCGGCTGGTCAGCTGGCGGCGGGCTCGCGGCGCAGCTTCTCGATCTCGAGGACGAGGTTCTGGAGGTCCGACGGGCTCACGCCGGGGATGCGTGAGGCCTGGGCCAGGGTGGCCGGGGTGAGGGCCATGAGCTTCTGGCGTGCTTCGAAGGAGAGCGACCGCATCGTGTCGTATGGCAGGTCCGCCGAGAGGCGGACGTCGCCGAGCCGGCGCATCTTGTCGGCGTGGGTGCGTTCGCGGGCCAGGTAGCCTTCGTACTTGATCTCGAGCTCGGCGCTGGTGATGGCGTCGGCCGGCAGGTCGGCGCCGACGTTCGTGGCGGCGAGGAGGGCGTGGAGGGAGACGTGTTGGCGGCGGGCCAGGTCGATCAACTTGACGGCGTGCGGGATCGGCGCGCTGTCAGCGGCCGAGAGCAGCGGGTTGACCGTATCGGGGGCGACGCTGGTAGTGCGGGCGATGGTCAGTGTTCTGGCGACCGCGTCGGCATGCTGCTTTATCACTGACTTCTCGCTGTCGTCATAGACCCCTAAGTCGAGGCCGATTTCGGAGAGCCGAGCGAGGGCGTTGTCCTGGCGGACGCTGAGCCGGAACTCCGAGCGCGAGGTGAAGAGGCGGTAGGGTTCGTCGACGCCGCGGGTGACGATGTCGTCGATGAGCACGCCGATGTAGGAGGACTCGCGGCCGAGGATCAGCGGAGGGCGTCCGAGGGCCAGGAGGGCCGCGTTGAAGCCCGCGACCGTGCCCTGCCCTGCTGCTTCCTCGTATCCCGTGGTCCCATTGATCTGGCCGGCGAAGAAGAGTCCGTGGAGGGCGCGGAGCTGGAGGGTCGGGTCGAGCTGCGAGGGTGGGTAGTAGTCATACTCGATCGCGTAGCCCGCGCGTGTCATGCGGACGTCGGCCAGGCCCGGAACCGAGCGAAGGATCGCGAGCTGGATGGGAGCGGGGAGCGATGTCGAGAGGCCGTTGACGTAGAGCTCCGAGGTGTCCAGCCCTTCCGGCTCGAGGAAGAGCTGGTGGCGGGGCGCGTCGGGGAAGCGGACGATCTTGTCCTCGACCGAGGGGCAATAGCGGGGGCCGCGCGAGCTGATCGCGCCGCCGTACATCGCCGAGCGACCGATGTTGTCGGCGATGATTCGCTTGCCCGGTTCGCCGAGGAAGGTGATCCAGCAGGGGAGCTGTGTCGGGGGGGTGAGGCGGAGCGGGGCGAGATCGGTGGGGGGTGCGGCCGATCGATGGTGGGGAGGCGCGGCGATCGTCGTATGTTCGACAGCGGGGGGGGGGCCCCAGGGCGAGGGCGCGCGTGCCGCGCCGGGCGGCGGCGCTGCGGGCGCGGCGTCGGCGGGCTCGTCGCCGCGCGGCCAGAAGTGGCTCCACCGATAGTGGAACTCGGCGATCTCGCTGTGCTGTGGCTCGAGCGCCGAGTAGTCCACCGAGCGCCCGTCGATGCGCGGCGGGGTGCCCGTCTTGAAGCGACTCACCTGGAGGTCGAGGCGCTCGAGCTGCTCGGCCAGGTGCGTCGCCGGCGGCTCACCCGCGCGTCCCCCTGCCACCTGGGTCTCCGTGCCGATGTGGATGCGGCCGCGGCCGAAGGTGCCCGTCGTGAGGACGACGGCGTGGGCGCCGAATCGGCGTCCCTCGACCGTCTCGATGCCCACCACGCGCCGCTCGGCGTCGGAGAGGAGAAGGGCGGCGACCGTACCCTGCATCGTGTGCAGGTTGCGGTGGCGCTCGAGAAGGCTGCGGACCGCTCGGCGATACAGGCCCCGATCGCACTGCGCGCGCGGTGCCCAGACCGCGGGTCCCTTGCCGCGGTTCAGCATGCGGAACTGGAGAGACGCGAGATCCGTCGCGCGTCCCATGATGCCGCCCAGAGCGTCCACCTCGCGGACGACCGTGCCCTTGGCGACGCCGCCGATGGCCGGGTTGCACGACATCTGGCCGATGGTCTCGAGCGAGCTCGTGACGAGGGCGACGCGTGCGCCGAGCCGGGCGGCGGCGACTGCGGCCTCCGTGCCCGCGTGGCCGCCGCCGACGACGATGACGTCGAATTCCGCCTCGAGCGATGCCGTGTGCGACATGAAGGAAAGATAGAGGAAGGCCGATGGGGGATCGCGGGATGCGCGGGGCGCGACTCCCGTGGCGCCGGTGGGAGCCGATAGGATCCGTCCGGAGGGTGCCGCCATGTCGGGAACGGTGTAGACTGGACGGCGCGTCCGGCGCCGGTGCGTCCGGCGCCGTCTCTCCTACACCCCGACCCACCGCCCGTCCCATGCCGCTGTCCATCACCGCGGGAGCGCCGACGCTCCTCATCCGCCGCGAGGCATTCGAGCGCGCCGGCCTCGCTCGACAGGCGCTCGACCGCTGGCTGAACCTGACCGACGAGGAGTTCCGGGTGGAGGGGGCGGTGGTCGTGATCGGCCCCCTCTATGGCGACGACGCGCTGCCGGCGCTGATCGAGGAGCTCGAGCGGCACGACCTCACGTACTTCGACGACTTCTTCGAGCTGAGCGGGAACTGGCCGGAGTGGCTGCGGCTGTTCGTGCTCGGGGGCGGCGCGGCAGGCGCTCGTTAGGCAGCGGGGGCGCGGGTGCTCAGCCGCCCGTGGGTGTCCGCTTTTCCGACGGGGGAGCGGGCGACGGCTGCCGGGTCAGCTCGCCGGGCCGGAGTAGCCCCTCCCACCCGCAGACGTAGCACCAGCTCGGTCGGAAGCCGCGCATCAGCCGGTTGATGCCGCGCGCCTGGACGCGCAACGTCGGCGCGTCGCAGTTGGGACAGTGGTCGCCGCGGGGGACGATCCACCAGAAGATCAGGGTGGCGGCGACGATGCGGAGGACGAACAGCCCTCCGAAGATGGCGACGAAGATCGCGGCGTCCGTCATGGCCCTATCCCCCGGCCGGCACTCGGCCAGCCAACCGCTGCACCGCCGGCGGGCTCGCGGGCCCGCCCGTGACTGCGCTCCCCCTCCCCCGCCTCCTCCCCGCTCGGGCCGGCGACGCCGGCCCGCACTGCCAGAACGCACGGGCGCCGGCAGAGGTTCACCACCGCACGATGCGGGCGCCGCGTATCGCGTGCCTCGCGTATCGCGTGCCTCGCGTATCGCGTGCCTCGCGTATCGCGTGCCTCGCGTATCGCGTGCCTCGCGTATCGCGTGCCTCGCGCGCGTCGGCGTCGCTAGAGCCGCTCCTCCACCACCGCCCAGCGCTCGACGTACGCGACGTCGTCCTCGATGCGCTCGATGACGACCTCGACGTCGAGCGGGACCGGGGCGCCGTCGAGACTGCGGGCGCGAACGACGTGGCGGACGTCGTCGACGACGAAGGCGATCTCGCCCCCACGCCCCCCCTCGATCGGCGCCGTGACGCGCGCGAGGTGGCCCTGGAGGACGTAGCGGGGGTCCTCGGTATCGAGGGGCGCGCCGCCGAGCGCCCAGCGCGCGATGAGCGTCACCGCGCCGAAGGCGCCCACGGCGCCGACCAGCGCCGCGACGCCGACGCTCGGCAACGTGGCGAGCGTCGAGTAGCGATGGAGCAGGTAGCCCGTGGCGCCGAACACCGTGGCGAAGCCGGCGAGGAGCGGGAGGTTGAGTCGCGCCGCCGGCCGCCGCTCCGACTCCCCGCTGGTCGGGCCGTCGCCGCCGTCCGGACGACCCGACGCCGCGGCAGCGGGTTCCGGCCGCCGCTCGACGCCGTGCAGCATGGCGAAGACGGCGAGGAGGAGACCGACGAGGAACGATCCGAGAAAGAGCGGAGGCATGGCGAAGGGCGGGTGGGGCGACGACGGACGACCCGTTGCAATTTGGGGGCGAGCGGGTGGGGCGCGTAGAGATGTATAAGCGGGGGCGGCTGGTGGGGAGTGGGGAGTCCCGAGGGGGGGGCCACGGCTGGGCAGTCTTGAGTTGTCAGTCGTTAGTTGTCAGTCCTTAGTGGACAGGCTCCGTAGGCTACTGCCGACTGGCGACTAAAGACTGACGACTCCCAACCCGCGGTCCCCCCCAGAATCTCCGTCCCGCTCGCTCTCACGCCCCGAGATACTTCCTGAACCACTCCACAGTGCGCGGCCAGG
Organism: Gemmatimonadaceae bacterium; assembly: GCA_045804285.1. GTDB lineage: Bacteria > Gemmatimonadota > Gemmatimonadetes > Gemmatimonadales > Gemmatimonadaceae > DATMHT01. The sequence continues at coordinate 7,422 of JBJMNL010000321.1, read as the reverse complement.
CGGCACGGGTGGCGGCGGCGTTGGCGCCGTCCTGGCCGCTCTGCTGACGGAGGAAGCCGTGGCCGGCGCCGGGGAAGATCTGCTTGTCGAAGGTCGCGCCGGCGATGCGGAGGGCAGAGTCGGCGGTGGGGATCGTCATGTTGACGCGCGCGTCATTCCCGCCGTAGAGCCCGAGGACGGCGGCCTTCGTCTTCGTGAGGTCGATCTGCTTCGGGTTCACTCCGCCATAGTAGGGGACGGCGGCGGAGAGCGTCGGGAAGCTGGCGGCGGTCAGATAGGTCATCGAGCCGCCCCAGCAGAAGCCGACGACGCCCCACTTGTCCGTCGCCGCGGGGAGCGAGGTCCCGTAGCGGGCGGCGGCGTCGACGCGGCGAACGAACTGCGCCGGATCGAGGGAGCTGATGAGGACGCGCGCCGAATCGACTCCACCGGGGGCCGTGAGGAAGGCGTCGGGCGCCATCGGGAGGCGCTTGCCGGTGAGAAAGTCGGGCGCGATCGCGATGAAGCCCTCGGCCGCGAGCTGGTCGGCGACGGCGCGCACCCAGGTGGTGAGGCCGAAGATCTCGTGGATCACGAGCACCACCGGCGCCTTGGTGCTTCGCTCCGGGTAGACGACCCAGGCCCGCACGCTGTCGCCGCCCCCGACGGGGATGGTGACCCACTCGCCGTGGCGCGGCGAGGCGGCGAGGCGCGCTGTCGCGGACTCCGCGTCTGCCGGCAGCGAGGTGTCGGAGGAGGGCGCGGCGGCCGAGTTGGCGGCCGTCGCCGACGCCCCCATGTCGTGGCCGGCGTGCGAGTCGGCGGCGGGGACGGTCTGGCGTTGCGCGCAGGCGGCGAGGGCGAAGGCGGCGCAGAGAGACCAGATGGGACCACGGGCTAGTGGCATGATGATGCGCTCCTGATGATGGGATGAAGACGACAGAAACACCGGGTCCTGCGGGAGAGCGTGTCGCTCGGTGCGAGTGCGCGACGCTCGGGGCGCTGATGGGTGCTGGGCCGACGGGCGTCCCGAGCGTCGTTCGCGCACCCCTCAGGCGTGATGGCGATTCCCTTCCCTCTTCTATCTGATCACGACGTCGAACCGCACCGGGTTCGGCACCGGGTAGGTGAAGTGCCACCACTCCTGATCGTAGTTCGTGAAGCCCTCGCTCTCCATCGCGGCCACGAGCCGCTGCCGGTTGACGGCGGCCACACCGGTGGCGTTGGCGGTGTGCGCGGCTGGCGAGAAGGTGTCGAAGGGGGTGCCCATCTCGAGCTCGCGACCGGTGGCGCGCTCGGCGAGGGTGAGGTCCACCGCGAGACCGAGGTTGTGGCGGCTGCGGCTCGCGATGTAGCCGTCGCGCAGGAGATCCTCCCGGCCGACCCGGCGGGTCCACTCCACCATCGCGAGCGTCGCCCGCACCGGCCGATAGGCGTCGAACACCATCACGGTGAGGCCGTCGGCGGCGAGGCGGCGCTGGACCCGGGCGAGCGCCGCGGCGGCCTCGCGCCGGAGGAAGGCACGATTCGCCTCGTAGCCCGGCAGGGGCACGCCGGTGAAGTTGTTCGCGGTCGCGTAGCGGAGGGAGACGACGATCGAGCCGTCGAGCGAACGGAGGTCGGCGAGCAGGGAGTCGGCGGCGCGCTGGTCGACGACGACCGGCAGCTCGGGGGTGTTGACGACGGCCGCGGGCGTGGCCGCCGCTGGTGGGGTCGCCGCCGCGGCGACCGGGGCGGCGGAGGAGCGGCCGCTGGTCGCGCAGGCGGTCGCGCTGAGGATCAGCGCGACGGCAGCGAGGGAGCGCGGTCGGAAGGTGGGAGAAGGGCTCGGCGGCATCGCGCGATGGATGTGGGAGGAGTGATCGGTCACCGCCGCGCGGCGGCGCGCGGCGCGGCGGTGGGGCGCGGCGTGCGCGAGGCGTCGTCCGCGGCGAGACAGTGGGCGAGGAAGTCGCAGACCCGCCACTCGGCGTAGTAGTGCGGGCGCCAGGGAAGGCGTCCGCCGACGAAGCCGACGTGGCCGCCACGCTCCACGAACTCGAGGGTCAGTGCCGGGTTGCGGCGGGCGACGTCGCGCACGTCATCGAGCACCTCGCGCGGCAGGAACGGGTCGTCCGCCGCGCTCAGAAGGAGCGTGGGCAGGCGGACGCGGTCGAGCCAGCCGAGGGCGCTCGAGCGCGCGTAGTAGTCGGCGGCGTCCACGAAGCCGTGGACCGGGGCGGTGACGCGGTCGTCGAAATCCCAGAGCGTGCGCGAGGCGACGAGCGCGTCGCGCGCAACGAGGTCGGGGTAGTGCTCGAGCTTGGCGAGCGCCTTCCGCTTCAGCGACCGCAGGAAGTGGCGCTCGTAGACGCGGGAGAAGCCGCGCGAGATGTGGCGCGAGCCGCGGGCGAGGTCGAATGGCACCGAGACGGCGGCCGCCCCCCTCACCCGCTCCGGGAGCGCCGTGCCGCGCTCGCCGAGGAACTTGAGGAGGACGTTGCCGCCGAGGGAGACACCGGCGAGAACGACGGGGGCGTCCGGCTCCTCCGCGAGCACGCGGTCGAGGACGAGGGCGAGGTCGGTCGTCTCGCCGGAGTGATAGAAGCGGCGCGCCCGGTTCGGCTCGTCGCCGCAGGAGCGGAAGACGAGCAGGTCCATGCCCCAGCCACGCCGGTGCGCCTCGGCGAAGGTGCCGCGCACGTAGTGCGAGCGCGGCGTCCCCTCGAGCCCGTGGAGGAGGAGGAGACGCGGGCGACCCGACGCCGGCGCGTCGAGACGCTGGAGGTCCACGAAGTCGCCGTCCGGCGTCTCCCACCGCTCGCGCCGGGTCAGGACGTGTTCGGCGCGGCGGAAGAACTTCCCCCACAGCGTCCTGAGGTGGGGGCCGGGGACCCACCAAGCGGGGGTATAGGTACGATCGGGCATGCCAGGACGATAACTTTCGCGGCGCGATGGCAGAACCTCGCACGGACCGGCCGAACGACGGCTGGCAGCCGGCAATGACGAGCTCGCAGGGGGCGATGAGCTGCCGACCGCGAGCTCGTCACTGCCGACTACCAACGGGTTCTTCCCGGACATGGCAGCGAACCAACCCCTATGGAAGTGCAGATCTTCGGCACCAAGAAGAGCTCCGACACGCGCAAGGCCCTGCGCTTCTTCGCCGAGCGGCGAGTGAAGACGCACTTCGTGGATCTCGTGGAGCGGGCGGCGTCGCTCGGCGAGCTGAAGCGGTTCGCGCAGAAGTTCGGCGTCGGCGCGCTGATCGACAAGGAGTCGCGGCGCTATCAGGAGCTCGGGCTCGCGCACGCCCGCTACTCGGACGAGCGGTGGCTCGAGCGGCTGGCGGAGGAGCCGCTGCTGCTCAGGCAGCCGCTCGTCAGGCAGCAGAACAGGTTGACGCTGGGCGCGGCGGAGAACGAGTGGAAGGAATGGGTGAAGGGACAGTGAAGCGCGAAGGCGGAATCGGGAGGGGCGGAATCGGGAGAGGCGGAATGAGGCATGAGGAATGAGGCCGGGACCCCACCGGTGGCCACTCATGCCACCCGGGGCGTCCGGGCCTCATTCCTCATGCCTCATTCCGCCCTTCGCCTTTCATGCCGCCCTTCAAGGCTCCTCATTCCGCCCGTCCAGTTCCGCCCATCCTGTTTTCTCCGCTTTTCCCCGCCCTTCCTGTTTTCATAGAGAGCTTTCCCTTTGACACAGATCTCGATCTCCAACGTCGCCGTCGAGTTCGGCGCGACGACGCTCTTCAAGGACATCACCTTCACGGTCACTTCGGGGGATCGGTGGGGGATCATCGGACGTAACGGCACCGGGAAGACGACGCTCTTCAAGCTGATCACCGGAGCGATGCAGCCGACGCGCGGGCAGGTCGCGCGGCAGCCGGGTCTGCGCGTCTCGCTGCTCGAGCAGCATCGCGACTTCGGCAACGCGACGACGGTGTGGGAGGCGGCGGCGGGGCAGTTCGCCGACCTGCTCGCGCTCGAGAAGTCGCTGGCCGAGCAGGCGGTGGCACTGGGCGAGAGCTCGACGGAGGCGGCGCTCGAGCGGTACGGCCACGACCTCGAGCGTTTCGAGCGCGAGGGGGGGTACACCTTCGCGCCGAGGGTGGACGCGGTGCTGCACGGGCTCGGCTTCGACCCCGTGGAAGCGCGGACGCGTCCGCTCGAGCGGCTGAGCGGCGGGGAGCGCGGGCGCGTGGGGCTCGCGCGGCAGCTCGTCTCGCCGGCCGACCTGCTGCTGCTCGACGAGCCGACGAACCACCTCGACCTCGAGACGACGCGCTGGCTCGAGCAGTACCTGCGCGAGACCGACAAGAGCGTCGTGCTGATCAGCCACGACCGCGCGTTCCTCGCGGCCGTCGCCGACCACGTGCTGCACTTCGAGGGGGACTCGGCGTTCGCCTACACCGGCGGCTACGAGTCGTTCATCGTGCAGCGCGAGGAGCGGCGCCTGACGCAGCAGCGGCAGTTCGAGAAGCAGCAGCGGTCGATCACCGCGGAGTCCGACTACATCGCCCGCAACATCGCGGGGCAGAACTCGAAGCAGGCGAAGGGGCGACGCAAGCGGCTCGAGCGCCTGCCGCGTCTCAGCGCGCCGATCGGCGAGGATGGGGCGATGGCGCTGCGCCTGGAGATCGCTGAGCGCGGGGGTGACCAGGTGGTGGTCGCGAAGGACGTGAGCATCGCGGTGCCCGACGCGGCGTCGCCGGGCGGGGAGCGTGTGCTGCTCGAGCACTTCACCGCCCGGCTGACACGTGGCGAGCGGCTCGGGATCCTCGGGCCGAACGGCGCCGGCAAGAGCACGCTGCTCAAGACGCTGATGGGAGAGCGGCGGGTCGCCGGCGGGGAGCTGCTGCTCGGCGGCTCGATCTCGGTGGCGTACTACCGGCAGGACCTGGCGCAGGTGCCGCTCGGGAAGACGCTCTACGAGATCATCTCCGACCTGCGCCCGACGTGGGAGCGGCGACTCGTGCAGGGGCACCTCGGCCGCTTCGGCTTCTCGGGGGACGAGGTGCAGCGCCGCGCCGAGACGCTCTCGGGCGGGGAGCGGGCGCGCGTCGCGCTGGCGATGATGATGCTCTCGCGCGCCAACCTCCTGGTCCTCGACGAGCCGACGAACCACCTGGACGTCGAGAGCATCGAGGCGCTCGAGGACGCGATCGAGCGCTACGACGGGACGGTGATGCTCGTCAGCCACGACCGCGCGCTGCTGCGCGCCCTGGCGACGAAGGTGTGGGTGCTCCACGAGCGGCGGATGACCGAGTTCGACGGGAGCTTCGCCGAGTGGGAGGTGGTGAGCGAGGAGCGCGCGCACGCCGCGGCGGTGCAGGCGAGCGAGGAGGAGGCGCTGCGCCGGGTGAAGGAGCGGCAGAAGACGGAGCGGCGCGAGTCCGCGGAGCGGACGTCCACCGATCGGCAGCGCGCGCAGCTCCGCGAGGTGCGGCGCGCGGTCGAGCGCACCGAGCAGGAGGTCGCGAAGCGGGAGGCCGAGGTGGCGCGCCTGTCGGCGACGCTCGAGGATCCCGCGCTCTACACCAAGCCCGACGGCGCGAAGCGCGCGGCGGAGCTCGGCGCCGAGCTCGACCGGGCGAAGCGCGCGCTCGACCGCGCGCTGACGGAGTGGACGGAGGCGACGGAGAAGCTGGAGAAGAGCGGCGTGTAGCGGTTGGCAGCGCGTGGCGTGCAGGAAGGGCCCCGGGATGTCCCGAGGATGCTACCCGACGCCACACGCGATATGCTGCTTCGGGCTCAGTCCGCTCGTGGAGGGCGGGCGTCTCTGTCTCCCCCGCCCCGCCGGCGCATCGCGGCGACGGCGACGCCGGCGGCGGCAGCGACGGCGACACCCGTGAGGACGCGTGCGAGCTGGTCGGGGACCGCGGGGGGCACGGTGAGGACGCCGCTCTCGTCGGCCACGGCGGGCTCGCGGACGTAGCGACCGCGCGCGGGCCGGGCGAGGCGGTCGAAGTCGCGCGCCAGCTCGTCGAGGCCGAGCTGCATCGGGATGCCGCGCATCGGCACGCCATGGCCGGTGGCGGCGAGCGTCGGGTGCAGGTCGGCGAGGCGGCGCACGGACTCGCGTGCCTCGTCCCAGTCGATCGTGTAGTACGCGGGCGGGCCGTGGATCTCCTTCCGCTGCGTGAGAGCGGCGACGAGCGACTCCTGCTTCGTGGTCGTGAAGGCGTCGCCGGCGATGAGGGCGCGGTCGCCGTCCCGAAAGAGCGAGACGTGGCCGGGCGCGTGGCCGGGCGTGTGGACCCAGCGCCACCCGGGCATGCCGGGAACGGCGCCGTCCTCGGGGAGCGTACGGACGCGCTCGCCGAGGTCGATCGGGCCGCGCGGGAAGGTGCGCGACATGAACGCCAGCGCGCCGCCACCGACGGTCGGATCCGGCGGGGGGTATGGGGAGCGGCCGGTGAGGTACGGCAGCTCGAGCTCGTGCGCGTAGACCGGGACGTCCCACCGCTCGGCGAGCTGCCTGACCGCGCCCACGTGGTCGAAGTGGCCGTGGGTGAGCACGATCGCCGCCGGCCGCGAGTCGGCGCCGAAGCGCGCCGCTGCCGCCTCGACGATCCTGTCGGCGGCGCCGGGAAGCCCGGTGTCGACGAGGGTCCAGCGGCGGTCCGGCGCGCCTGCCTCGCCCACGAAGAAGACGTTGGCGATGCGGTCGCGCATGTAGGCGACTCCGGGGGCGACCTCCTCGGCGAGTCCGCGGCGCTGCAGCAGTTGCTGCGCCTCGTTGGGCAGTACGACTTCCTGGTCCATGCGACCCTCCGCGCTGGTGACGGGAAACGTCGCGTTCAATCGGCGTGCCGTGGGGGCGTAGGGGAGGGGCGGACGGACGAGGCGGTGAGCGGCGCCGGGGCGGGCTGGCGGGAGTGGAGTCTCGAGCCCGCTTCCCGTATCCTGCTTCCGCCGGTTCCCCGTTCCCCCCAGATTCTCAACCATCGATCACACGGAGCGAACCTTCATGAGCAGCACGTTCGGGCGCCGCGGCGCCCTCCTCGGGCTCCTCGGCGCGGCGCTCGTCGCCGCGGTGGGCGCGTGCGCGCGGGCCGCGCGCACGTCGTCGACGGCTGGCGGTTCGGCGGCGGCACGCGCGGCGGTGACGGAGACACGCGCGGCGTCGGCCGAGCTGCGCGACAGCGCGGGCGCGCCGGTCGGGACGGCGCGGTTGACGGGCGACGAGAACGGCACGATCCACCTCGTGCTGCACGTCGACCGGATGACGCCGGGCATGCACGGCGTGCACTTCCACGCCGTCGGCTCGTGCGTCGGCGCGGGAGCGTTCGCGTCGGCGGGCGGGCACCACAACCCGCTGAACCGCAAGCACGGGCTGGAGAACCCCGACGGCCCGCACGCGGGCGATCTGCCGAACCTCACCGTCGGCGCCAACGGCTCCGGCGACCTCGACGCGACGACGGCGCGCGCCACGCTCCGCGAGGGGCCGGCGACGCTGTTC
>JBJMNL010000320.1:0-5805 GCA_045804285.1 Gemmatimonadaceae bacterium | reverse complement strand
CCGCCGGCCGGCGTGAGGCGTCGGTCCGCGGTCTGGTGTGGCGACGTGTGCATGGAGGAAGAGAGGGGTTGGCGTGCTGGGCCGCTAATAGACACGCGGTTCAGACCGCCGCAAGGTCCCGTCGAGCGCGCTCGGTCGACGCCGGCGCCGAGCCGGTGGCGCCGGCCTCAGCTCCAGCGGAAGCGGTACCGGCACGCGTCACCGCCCTTCGCGCGGCAGCTCTCCTCGACGATCTTCACGCCGGCGACGCCGCAGATCTCGAGCGCCTTGCGGTACCACCCGACGACGGTCAGGCAGTCGGGCGCGCTGTAGGTCTCCGCGTCGTACGTCGTCAGCAGCCCCTCCCGCTCCCCGACCTTCTGGTACTCGCGGCGTCCGGTCTCGTAGTAGAGCCGGTAGATGGCCGGCGACTTGGCGAGGAAGGCGTGCGCGTCGCCGCGGGTGACGAACCCCTTGTGAAAGGTCGCCAGGTTCTGCTCCGCGGAGGCCTCGCCCAGCTTCTCGAAGAAGTCGGCGCGTCCCTGCGCGAGGACCCGGACGATGGCGTCGTCGAGACGCTTCCCGAGCTCGAAGGGATACCACGAGACCGCGAGCGCGATGCCGAGGGTGCGACGGTCGTCGGCGGGGAGGGTGTCGAGCACCTTCCGGACGCCGTCCTTTCCCGAGTGCTGCTCCACGAACGCGAGGCGCGACTTGAGCACGCTCCCTTTGATCTGCTGCACTGGCGCCTCCCCGGTCTCGCGGACCGGCCGATGTGGCGGCGCCCGGGGGGCTCCCCGGGGCGCTACTGCGCGGTGGACGACGGCTCCGCGGCGTCGCGGAGGTCGCAGAAGCAGAAGCCGTCGCGCTCCACCACCGGCCCGGGAATCACCGGGACCGGATGCGCGAAGCGCGGCCCGTCGTGCACGTACGTGTGGAACTCGCCGTTCTCGCCGCACGGGTCCGCCGTCGGCGGGAGCTCGGCCAGCAGCTCCCGGTCGTAGGCGCGCCCACAGAGCGCGGCGGGCACCTGGCGCGGGTCGACGCAGACGAGCGTCGCGCGGAAGCCGCGTCGCACGAACTCGCCGGCGAGCGCCCGCGTGTCGCGTCCCCAGAGCGGAAAGCCGCACGCGAGCCCCGCCCGGGCGACGAGCCGCTCGCGGTAGCGGCGGACGTCTTCCAGGAACAGGTCCCCGAAGAGGACGCGCGAGACGCCGGCGGCGTGACAGCGGGCCAGCGCGTCGAGCGTCGCCGCCTCGTACGACTCGTTGGAGGCGCGCGCCGGGATACGCACGATCGTGAGCGGGAGGCCGAGCGCCGCCGCCTGTGCCTCGAGCAGGGAGCGCCGCACCCCGTGCATCGACACGCGGTCGTAGCCCTCGGTGACGGTCGTGAGCAGGCCGACCACGCGGAGCGCGGGGTCGTCGAGAGCGGCGTCGAGTGCGAGCGCGCTGTCCTTGCCGCCGCTCCAGCTCAGCACCGCCCTCTCGGCGGCAGGCCGTGGGTCGTTGAACATGTGGTGGGAGAGTGCGGGACGGTTCGGCGTCGCGAGACAAGTTAGGCGTCGCGCCACTGTACGACGAGGGGCGGACCCTGCACCTTTCGCGCATGCGTCGACTCTTCAATTACTTCCTCCGCGGTCTCGTGCTCACGGCGCCGCTCGTCGTCACGGCGTACGTCTGCTACCGCATCTTCGTCGGCGTCGACAGCCTGCTCGGCATCCCCGTGCGCGGCGCCGGCTTCGTGGTGACGATCTTCCTCATCACCGTCTCCGGCTTCCTCGCCTCCACGATCCTCGCGCGCAGCCTGGTCGCGGCGGTGGACGGCATGATGGACCGCCTTCCCTTCGTTCGCCTCCTGTATTCGTCCACGCGCGACCTGTTGAACGCCTTCGTGGGCGAGCAGCGCCGCTTCGACAAGCCGGTGCTCGTGACCCTCGTGCCCGGCGGCTCGGCGCGCGCCTTCGGATTCGTCACGCAGGACTCGCTCGAGCGGTTCGGCCTCGCGGGGCAGGTGGCGGTGTACCTGCCGCAGTCGTACAACTTCGCCGGCTCGCTCCTCCTCTTCCCCGCCGACCAGGTCACGCCCGTCGCCGCGGACAGCGCGGACGTGATGGCGTTCATCGTCTCCGGGGGAGTCGCGGGCGCGTCGCGCACCGGGCGGCAGCGAGCGGTAGCGGCGAGCGCGACCTAGACGCCTCCGGCGCGCCGCGCACCCGGCGGCGAGCCCGCTTGTCATGGCGCGCGCCGCGTGGGCACATTCCCGCTCGTCCGCCGCGCCTCGCGCGCTCCGTCGTCCCCATGCTCTCCCGACATGCGCCGCCTCCTCTGCGCCACCGTCCTCGCCGCCGCCCAGCTCGCGCCCGCCTCCCGGCCGGCGATCGCGCAGGGCGCGGCGGCGGGCACCGCCCCCGCCGCCACCGCGTACCTGCTGCGTCCGGCCCGCGTCTTCGACGGGACGGCCTCCCACGACGGGTGGGTTGTGCTCGTCCGTGGCGACCGGATCGCGGCGGCGGGGCCGGCCGCGGAGGTCGGCGCGCCGGCGGGCGCGACGGCGGTCGACCTGCCGGGCGCGACGCTGCTGCCGGGGCTCATCGAGGGGCACTCGCACCTCCTGCTCCACCCCTACAACGAGACGTCGTGGGACGACCAGGTGCTTCGCGAGCCGCTCGCGCTCCGCGTCGCCCGCGCCACCGCACACGCGCGCAGCACGCTGCTCGCGGGCTTCACGACGACGCGCGACCTCGGCACCGAGGGCGCCGGCTACGCCGACGTCGGGCTCAAGCAGGCCATCGACCAGGGGATCGTGCCGGGCCCGCGGATGCTCGTCGTGACGCGCGCGATCGTCGCCACGGGGAGCTACGGGCCCAAGGGCTTCGCCCCCGAGGTCGCGGTGCCGCAGGGCGCCGAGGAGGCCAGCGGCGCCGACGAGATCGCCCGCGTCGTCCGAGACCAGATCGCGCACGGGGCCGACTGGGTCAAGGTGTACGCCGACTACCGCTGGGGCCCGAACGGCGAGACGCGTCCCACCTTCTCGCTCGACGAGCTGAAGCTCATGGTGGACGTCGCGCGCTCCAGCGGGCGGCCGGTCGTCGCGCACGCCAGCTCCGCCGAGGGGGTGCGCCGCGCCGTGCTCGCCGGCGTGGAGACGGTCGAGCACGGCGACGACGTGACGCCCGAGGTGTGGAAGCTGATGGCCGAGCGCGGTGTCGCGCTCTGCCCCACGCTGGCCGCCGGCGACGCCGTGCTCCAGTACCGCGGCTGGAAGAAGGGCACCGATCCCGAGCCGGCGCGCATCGCCGCCAAGCGCGCGAGCTTCAAGGGGGCGCTCGCCGCCGGCGTCCCGATCTGCGCGGGAAGCGACGTCGGCGTGTTCACGCACGGCGACAACGCGCGCGAGCTGGAGATGATGGTGGACTACGGGATGTCGCCGCTCCAGGTGCTCCGCGCCGCCACCTCGGGGAACGCGCGGATCTTTCACCTCGACGGCAGGCTCGGCGCGGTGAAGCCCGGGCTCCTCGCCGACCTGATCGCCGTGCAGGGCGATCCGACGAAGGAGATCGGCGCGGTGCGCCGCGTACAGCTCGTGATGAAGGGGGGCGTCCTGTACCGCGCGCCGGGGCGCGAGCCGGGCGCCTGAGGGCGCTCGACGAGGTAGGACACCGGGGCTCTCCTCCACGCGGGGTGCGTGGCTCCGTCTTTCAGAGCCCCGCCCCGCCCTCGAGGATCTCCTCGCCGAGGGCGCGGCGCCGGTGCCTGGCGAGCAGCGCGTACGCGACCGGACCCAGCCCCGCCGCGGCGAGCGCGCCGAGGACAGCGGGGAGCCCGAACTCGCCGTCGCGGAGCGAGAACCAGATCACGAGGGCGAGCACGGAGGCCGGGAGCATCGCCAGGACGGTGACGCCGGTGGTGCCGAGCGGGATGCGGAACGCGCCGCGCAGCTCCGGCTCGCGGCGGCGGAGCTGGACGAGCGCGGCGAACTCGAGCGCGAGCGCGACCGCGTACAGCAGCACATCGGCGACGACCAGGTTGCCGAAGGGGAGGAGCGCGAAGAGGGAGTACGCGACGGCGCTCACGAGGACGGCGTTGCGCGGCGTGCCGTGCCGGTCGGTGCGCGCGAGCCGCGCCGGGAGCATCCCGTCCTCGGCGAGCGCGAGGGGGATCCGCGAATAGGCGAGGAGGAGGGCGTTGAAGAGGGCGAGCGCGCTGGCCAGGCCGGCGACGCCGACGATCGCCGCGAGCGCCGGGCCCGCCGCGCCGCCGGTCATCAGCGCGATGTCCGGCCAGCCGCCCTCGCGCCAGCGGGTCCAGTCGCTGGCCGCGAGCGCCGGGAGCAGGGGGACGAAGTAGCCGAGCACGACGAGCGGCAGCGCGATGGCGAGGGCGCGCGGGTAGCTGCGCGACGCGTCCACCACCTCGCCCTGCACCGTGGAGGCGTTGTCCCACCCGATGTAGTTCCAGAGCGCGATGGAGAGGCCGACGCCGAGCCCCTGGCCGGTGCCCTCGCCCGGCTTCGCGAAGGGGACCCACGGGGCGTGGGCGGCGTGCGGGAGCGCCGCGGCGGCGAGGGCGACGAATGCGCCGAGGACGATCGATCCGGCGATGATCGAGGCGCGCCCGACGCGCACCGCCCCGCGCAGGTTGATCGCCGTCGCCCCCCAGATCACGGCGAGGGAGACGAGCCAGCGCGCGCGCGCGCCGAGGTCGGGGGCGAAGTACGCCAGGTACTGGTTGAACAGCACCGGGTAGAGCGCCATGTCGACCAGCGAATACATCCAGGTGCACCAGCCGTTCTGGAACGCCCAGAAGCGCCCGAAGGCGCGGCGCACCCATCGGTAGTAGCCGCCCTCCTCCGGGAGCATGCTCGCCAGCTCACCGACGATCAGCGTCTCTGGAAAGGAGAAGAGCACCGGCACCACGAGCAGCATGAGCAGCGCGAGGCCCGGCCCGACCTCCGCCACCAGCGCCTCGGTCGTGAACGCCCCGCCCGAGGTGTTGAAGTAGAGGATGAAGACCAGGGAGAGGGTCGTGAGGGAGCGTCGGAGCGTCACGGCCGGCGGGGAGTGGGGGGTCGGGTGGCTGGTGTCGGTCCCTGGGCGCCGGTCGCCGGGCTCGCCCAGGGACCGGGCACCGGGCACCGACAACCGCCACCTGGACACGCGTGCTCCGACTACCCGGCACCGCTCAGCGCGACGCGCGCGCGTCGCCCGTGCCGAGGTACTTTCTGAACCACCCCTGCATCTCGCTCCACCAGAGCCGCTGGTTCTGCGGCTTCGCGATCCAGTGGCCCTCGTCGGGGAAGAGGACGAAGCGGCTGGGGACGCCCTGGCGCTGCAGCGCCGTGAACATCGAGACGCCCTCGTAGTAGGGGACCCGATAATCGAGCTCGCCGTGCATCACGAGGTGCGGCGTCTTGAAGTTCTTCGCCGCCAGGTGGGGGGAGAACTTGCGGTACTGCTGCTCCATCGCCGTCGAGTCCCAGTAGGGGCCGCCGTACTCCCACTCGGGGAACCAGATCTCCTCGGTGGCGCCGTACATGTTCTCGAGATTGAAGACGCCGGCGTGGGTCGCGAGCGCCTTGAAGCGCGTCGAGTGGCCCGCGAGCCAGTTCGTCATGTAGCCGCCGAAGGAGCCGCCCGTAGCGCCGAGCCGGTCGCCGTCCATCCAGGGGTACCGGGCGAGCGCCGCGTCGACGCCGTTCATCAGGTCGGTGACCACCTTGCCGCCCCAGTCGCGCGAGACCTCGTCCACGAAGCGCTGCCCGTAGCCGATCGAGCCGCGCGGGTTGACGATGACCAGCCCGGCGCCGGTGGCGGCGAACATCTGG
>JBJMNL010000319.1:0-17826 GCA_045804285.1 Gemmatimonadaceae bacterium | reverse complement strand
GCGCTGTCGTCCAGTCCGGCCTCGGGGAAGGCGAGCACCGGCGGCACCGGGCGCGGCGGGGCGGCGGGGCGCGGCGCCGGCGGGGCCGGGACAACCTGGAGGAGGAGCAGGAGGATCGGCGCGGTCATCGCCCGTCGGCTCCGCCCGTCGGCGCGACGGTCGTCGCGGGCGCGCGCTTCCCGCGCGGTCGGGCGGGACGCCCGGTCTCGCGGGGGATCATGCGCAGCGAGTCGTGCTCGACGACGGCGTCGTAGCGCCGGCCCCTGGCGTGGATGTTCCGGAGGGTGAGGCGCGTGATGCGGGACGGGAGCAGCGGCCTGAAGGCCCGCACGAGTCCGGCGTCGCGAAGTCGCAGGCCGGTGTAGCCGTAGATCACCTGCTGGAGGAAGCCCCCCGCTCCGGTGACGAAGCTGACCGCGTCGTTGGTGGGCGTCTCGGAGATCATCAGGAAAGGGCCCTTGAGGTAGCCGTCGTAGCTCGCCGGCAGCAGGGTGTCGACGAGCGCCCGCTCGCCGAGCTCCGCGGCGACGACCGAGAGGAGCGTGCCGCCCATCATCGCGCCGGCCGGCTCGCGCAGCGCGCGGTCGACCGCGTGCTGGAGGTTCGTGCGCTTCACCCCGGCCGCCATGGGCATGGCGAGCGGGTAGCTGAGGAGCGCGGTGACGGAGCCGAGGGTGGAGTCGGGCGCGCCCTCGTAGGTGCGGTAGGTGCCGCGCGCCGAGTCGAAGGCGAGGTTCAGCCCGGTGGCGACGGCCGCCCACCGCTCGTCCGGCCGCCGTCCCAGTCGTCGCGCCGCCGCGGCGGCGGTCTCCAGGTTGCGTCGGGCGACCGCGTTCGTGTAGGCGTCGTCGCTCACGCCGACCAGTCCCTCGTCCACCGAGACGACGTCGCGGATGTGGTAGCGGCCCCGCGCCGCGTCGTGCGTCGCCCGGCTCACCCAGAAGTCCGCCGTCCCGCGGATCACCGGAAAGCCCTCGCGCGCCAGCCAGGCCGAGTCGCCCGTGGCGAGGTAGTACTGCCACGCCGCGAGGGCGACGTCGCCATTGACGTGGATCTCCGAGCGGGCGTTCTGGATCGCGAAGCGCGGCGTGGTCTCGTGCCCGCGCTCGTCGGCCTCCCACGGATACATCGCCCCCTGGCGGCCGTTCGCGCGCGCGTTCCCCCGCGCCGCGTCGAGGGTGCGGGCGCGGAAGGAGACCAGCGAGCGGGCGACGTCGGGGTGGGTGAGGACCAGGGCGGGGAACATCCAGGTGTCCGAGTCCCAGAACACGTGCCCGTAGTAGCCGGCGCTCGAGAGCCCCATCGGCGCGATGCCGAGCGCCGTCCCGCTGTCGGCGCTGCAGAGGAGCTGGAAGAGCAGGGCGCGCACGACTCGCTGCAGCGCCGGGTCGCCGTCGAGCTGGATGTCCGTCTCCCACCGCCGACCCCAGGCGGCGGCGCTCGCGGCGCGCAGGGCGTCGTAGCCGCGGGCGCGCCCCGCCCGTGCCACGCGGGCCGCGCTCGCGCGCGCGGCGGCGGAGTCGGCCGCGGCCACGACGCCGACCACCTTCTCGAACGTATAGGCGCGCCCCGCGGCCGCGTCGAAGGCCACGCCGACGGCGGCGCCGTCCGCCGTCGTGCCGGTATCGACGGCGAGGCCGGCGAGGGCGTGGGGCCAGGAGACGGCCGCGACCTCGGCGACGACGGTGCCGCGCCCCTCGGGCGTGCCGGTGAGCGTGACCTCGCCGCCGTCGCCGAGGGCCGTCGCCCGCCGCCCGCGCACCACGACGTGGCCCGGGTACCAGACGTCGGCGGGGCGCCACGCCGGGTCGGCGCGCTCGAGGGTGCCTAACGCGAGCCGGCGCGGCGGCGCCCACCCCGAGAGGGGGAATTGGACGCGCATGCGGCCGGTGTACCGCGGGACGACCCGCACCCGGACGGCCGCGAGCCGCGGCTCCGCGCGCGACACGAAGGCCTCGACCGCCACCCCGGTGCGGCGGTCACCGTCCACCCACTCGTAGGAGGTGTGGACCGTCCCCGTTCGCATGTCCACCGTCTGCTGGTAGTCCGCGAGCGTGCCCGGCGTGGCCGGTTGGGCGTTGAGCCAGCGCGCGCCGTCGTGGACGTCGACCACGTTCCAGGCGGGGATCGCCGCGATGCGCGGCACGTCCGCCCGCGCCTCCTCGAAGAGCCCGGCGAGAAAGGCGGGGGCCGGCGCCGTGCCGTGCGCGGAGATCGGCCCTCCCAGGCGGCCGTTGCCGAGGAAGGGCGAGGGGGAGCGGTCCGGCGTGCGGGCCGTGAGGAGAAATGCCGGGTCCGAGAGCGGCGCCTGCGCGCCGAGCGCGCGTGGCGCGCCGAGGTGCGCGGCGGCGCAGAGCGCGAGCGCCGCCGTGCACCGCCCAGCCGGCCCGAGGGGGCCGGCTGGCCGCGCGCGGCGGACCGTCCGCCGCGCGCGGTGCAACCGCCGACTGCCGTTACGTGGCGCCGTGGTCACGGGCGCCGGCTAGAAGTTGTAGCGCACGCCCGCCGTCAGGCGCCGCGGCAGCAGCGGCCGGGCGAGGAAGATGCTGGAGGTCGAGCCGAGGACGAGGCGCGGGTTTCCCTCCTCGAGGCCGCGCGATTGGAACGCGTTCAGGAGGCCCACGTCGAACGTCGCCGAGTTGCCCGGGAGGTCGTACGACGCGCCGAAGTTGAAGTAGTTGTACGACGGGAGGTTCGCGCCGCTCACGATGTCCACGAAGCGCTTGTCCACGTAGTGCCAGTCGCCGATCAGCCGCAAGCCGGCCAGCGTGTAGGTCGCCGACACGTTGCCGATCGAGGACGGGACGCCGTTGATCCGGCTCCCGATGTCCGAGCCGGCGCCCGAGCCGAGCTCCGCCCGGAGCCAGGTGCCGCTGCCGCGAAGCTGCAGCGCCCGGAACGGGCTCACCACCACCTCCCCCTCCGCGCCGTACGCCCGGTTCTCCGGCGACGTGACGATGATCCACGTCGAGCGCCCGGTGACCGTGTCGACCACCGCGCCCTGGCTGACGATGTTCTTGAGCAGGGTGTAGAAGCCGTTCAGCGTCACGCCGACGGCGCCGGACGCGTATTTCACGCCCGCCTCCGTCGAGCGCACCTCGCGCGAGTCGAAGAGCGCCACCTGCTCCTGGGCCTTGGCGTTCAGGAACTCGTCCAGCGCCGGCATCTTGTAGCCGCGCGAGCCCGACACGTAGACGGCGGTCGTCGGGGTGATCGCGAAGTTGAGGCCCACGGACGCCGCCCAGTCGTCCAAGCTGCGGTCGAAGTGGCGGAAGCTGCCGTTCCCCCAGCTCACGTTGTCGAACTTCGTCGTCGTGTCGCCGTCGAGGTCCTGGAGCGAGGTGTTCTCGGCGCTCTGGACGAAGTTGTTCCACTCCCACCGCCCGCCGATCGAGGCGCGCAGGCGGTTCGTGAGGCGGAAGTCGCCGCCAAGCACGCCGGAGACGATCGTGGACTGCCCCGCGCCGTTGACGTAGTTGGAGACGTAGTTCCGGAACCCGTTCTTCGTCAGGCTGCGCGCGGTGTCGCCGGGCGTCGTGACGGTCAGGTCGAGGAAGTTCGGGTTGTTCCGGACGTCCATGAGGATGTCCGTGAAGTACCACTGGTTGTCCTGCGTATAGTTGGCGAAGTACACGCCCCCCGCGATGCTGTTCTCGCCGAAGCTCTTCCGGAGCTGGAACTGGTCCTGGAAGGCGCTGAGCGGCTTGTTCACGTGCCACTCACCCGAGGGGGCCACGAGGCCGTTCGGGGTGCTGAAGGGGATCGGCTTGCCGGCGGCGTCGAGGAGGTTCGTGTACGTGTACGAGAAGGTCGTGCCGGCCGGGAGCCCGAGCCCGCCCTGCTTCGTCGAGGCGGTGATGAAGTCCGCCGCCGGGAACGCGTTGGACGGCACGATCGCGTTCCATCCCTGCCGGTTGCGCATCACCTGCCCGGTGTTCTGCAGCGTGAAGCCGCGGCCGACGTCGAACTGCGCGTCCACCGTGAACCACTGGGCGTCGGTCCGCAGCCCGTCGTCGAGCGGAAGCCGGAGCGACCCGTCGGGCGTCGGGACGCGGAGGTCGAGGCCCTGGTTGGTGTTGAACGAGCCGTAGTCGCCGAAGCCCGGGACGAAGCGCGGGTCGCGGGCGTTCGTGAACGGCAGGTCGAGGATGAACTGGTTGCGGTCGCTGATGACCTTCCCGGAGAAGCGCAGGTACCCGTTCGAGAGCAGGCGCGTGATGTTCCCCTTGATCTGCCCGCCCCGGATCCCGGGGTATCCGGGGTCGCGCACGCCGTGGTCGTAGCGGTAGAAGCCGCCCAGGTTGAAGCGCCAGTTGTCGCCGACCGGGCCGCCGAGGTTCAGGTCGTAGCGGGCGAGCCCCTTGGTGCCGCCCGTGATCCGCGTCGTGCCCCCGAAGCTCGTCCCCCCCGTCTTGTTGATGAAGTTCACGATCGCGCCCGGCGTGTTCGAGCCGAAGAGCGCCGAGCTTCCGCCGCGCACGACCTCCATCCGGTCGATGTTCTCGTCCGGGCGGAACAGGTTGTCGGCGTTCATGAAGAAGGTGTGCATCGTCGGGAAGACGGGGAGGCCGTCCTCCATGAACATCACGTACTCGACGCCGAGGATGCCGCGCATCGTGATGTTCTGGTTCACCTCGCCGCCCGAGCTCTCGATGCGGGTGAAGCCCGGCACGTAACGCAGCATCTCCGTGGTGCTGCGGGGCTGCGCCTGCTCGATCACCTGCGGCGTGAGCGTCGTGATGGCGACGCTCGACTCCAGGTTCCGCCGCGGTGACGCCGTCCCGGTGACGACGACGCCCGTGAGGGCGAGAGGGTCGCGGGCGAGGGTGAAGTCCTGCGTCGCGCGCCCGTCGGGAGTGACGGCCACGGTCGCCACCTCGCTCCGGTAGCCGATCAGGCGCGCCCGCACCCGGCGGGTGCCGGTGGGGACGCGGATGATCACGTACTCGCCCGTCGCGCGGGTCACCGCGCCCATGTTCGTGCCCTCGACGAAGACCTGGACGTTCTCGAGCGGCGCGCCCCCGTCGCTCGTCACCCGGCCGGCGATGCTGCCGGTCTGCACCTCCTGCTGCTGCGCGCTCGCTCGCGCGAGTGGGGCCCCGCCCAGGAGGAGCGCGCCGGAGAGCAGCGCGGCGCGCTGGAGGAAACGTGGCCGACCCGACCGTGCTCTGGATAGCATAGGCGAACCTCCGACGTTGACCGTGGCGATCGTGGACGAACTGGTGGTGAGCGCGCCTCCGCTGTGGGTGGGGGAGAGCGGGCGCCTCGCGCGCGGTCGGCGAGGCGGGGCGCGGGAGGACGCGGGGAAGGCGGGTGGCGCTGGGGCGGCGCACCCTGCGGGTGCCGGTCCGCGGCATCGGAGCCGCCGGCACGTTCCAACCCGCGAGTCGCATGAGCGCCGCGATAGGGCGGCGGACACATGGCTAGGCATCGGTCGCGCGATGCGGGACCAGCGAGGGAGTGTGCGGCGCGCCGATCGGCCGCCGGCATCTCGCTGATGTGCGCGTTAGCGTACGTCGCGTGCGTGCGCCGCGCAAGCAGGTCGCGGCCGAGTCCGCTAGGCAGCGCCATCCAGATGCGAGATTTTGCGGCGGCGCGCGGCGGCGCCGAAACGCGGCTAGCCCTTCACCGCGCCGGCGGTGAGCCCCTGCACGATGCGCCGCTGGAAGAGCAGCACCATCACCGCCACCGGGAGCGTCGCGATCACCGCCGCGGCCAGGACCTGCCCCCACGGCACCTGGTACTGCCCGCGAAAGAGCGCGATCGCCACCGGCACGGTCTGTCGCTCCGGCCCGAGCGTGAACGAGAGCGCGAAGAGGAACTCGTTCCAGCAATAGATGAAGGTGAGGATCGCGGTGGCGGCGAGTCCCGGCGTGCTCACGGGCAGGATGACGCGCGTGAAGCTCTGCCAGCGGCTCGCGCCGTCCACGAGCGCCGCCTCCTCGAGGTCGTGCGGGAGCTGACGGAAGAAGCCGACGAGCAGCCAGACCGCGAGCGGCATCGCGAAGGTGAGGTACGGAAGGACGAGCCCCGGATAGCTGTCGATCAACCGCAGCGCGCGCAGCAGCATGTAGAGCGGGCTGACGATGGAGATCTGCGGGAACATCGTCACGGCGAGGATGAACGTGAGGATCGCCGTCCTGCCGCGGAACTCGAGGCGCGCCAGCGCGTACGCGGCGAGCGAGCCGACGGCGACGCAGAGCAGCGTCGTGCTGCCGGCGACGACGAGCGAGTTCCGGATCGGGACCCAGAAGTCGCGCTCGTCGAACAGCGCGCGGTAGTGGTCGAGGATGAGCTGCTCGGGCCAGAGCGAGGGCTGGCGGAAGAGCGTCGCCTCGGGGGTGAAGGAGGCGACGAGCGCCCAGTAGAATGGGAACGCGGTGAGCCCGACGAGCAGGGCCAGCACGATCCCCGCCAGGCGCCGCTGCCAGCCGGCGGTCATCGCCGCCCTCCGCGCACGTTCGCGCCGAGCCCCCGGATGTAGATCAGCGCCAGCCCGAAGGTGATCAGGAAGATGACGACGGAGAGCGCCGACCCGTAGCCGAACTCGAGATTCTGCAGGAGCGTGTTGAAGGCATAGAGCGCCACGGGCTCGGTCGAGGTGCCCGGCCCGCCGCCGGTGAGGACGTAGATCAGATCGAAGACACGGAACGCGTCGAGCGTCCGGAACACGAGCGCGACGAGGATCGCCGGCATCAGGAGGGGGAGCGTGATGTGTCGGAGCTGCCGCCACGCGCCGGCGCCGTCCGTCGCCGCGGCCTCGTACAGCGCGCGGTCGATGTTCTGGAGCCCGGCCAGCAGGAGGAGGGCGACGAAGGGGGTGGTCTTCCAGACGTCGGCGAGGATCACCGGCACCCACGCGGTGGAGGCCCTCACGAACCAGACCACGGGATGGTCGAGTACCCCGCCGCGGACGAGCGCCGCGTTCGCGATGCCGGCCTGCGAGTCGAACATGAATCGCCAGAGGAGCGCCGAGACGACGGTGGGGAGCGCCCACGGCACGAGCACCGCCGCCCGCACCACGCCGCGGCCGCGAAACGTCGCGGTCATGGCGAGCGCGAGGAAGAGCCCGAGCGCCAGCTCGAGCGCGATCGACGTCACCGCGAAGAAGACGGTGTGCGACAGCGCGCCCCAGAAGCGCGCGTCGCCCGCGACCTCCGCGTAGTTGCGCAGGCCGACGAACGGCCGCCCGAGCCACGGCATGCGGAGGTCGTGGGCGTGCAACGACTCCCACACCGTCCACGCGAGCGGGAAGAGCGCGACGAGGACGATCGTCGCCAGCGCCGGCGCGACGAAGATCCAGCCGAGGCGCGCCTGCTCCGCGGGACCGGCGGCGGAGGGCGGGGAAGCGCGCCTCATTCGGCGCGTCCCGCGGTGCCCGCCATCAGCTCGCGCACCCGCGTCCGCTCCATGAGCGCGTCCATCTCCCGCGCCGCGGCTCGGAGCGCGTCCTCGGGGGACGTCTGGCGCACGAGCGCGCGGTGGAGGTGGATCTGCAGGATCTCGGAGAGCTGCGTCCAGATCGGGGTCACCGGACGCGGCGTCGCGCTCTCCACGGCGCGCCTCGCCTGCGCCGGGGGGACGCTCAGCGCCGTCGCGAGTCGCGGGTCGTCGTAGAGCGCCGGCCGGGTCGGGAAGTAGCCGCCCATCCGCGCCCGCTCGAGCAGCTGCGCGGGCGCCGTGAGGTAGGCGACGAGCTGGTAGGCGGCCTCGGCGTGCGGGCTGTACGCGTTGATCGCGAGCTGCCCGCCTCCCAGCGCCGAGGTGGGCTGCCCCCCGCGTGCCGCCGGCATGGTCGTGACGGCGAACCTGCCCGCCACGCGCGACTCGCGGGCGTCGTCGAGCAGCGCGTACGCGTACGGCCAGTTCCGCATGAACAGCGCGGCGCCGTTCTGGAAGGCGAAGCGCGCCTCCTCCTCGTGCCACGTGAGCACGTCGGGCGGTGCGATGCGCCAGTCGTAGATCTCGTCGCGCATGAAGGCCAGCGCCCGCACCCCCTCCGGGGAGTCGACGACGACCCGCCCGTCGTCGGTCATGATCCGGCCGCCGAAGCCGTGCAGGTATTCGAGGAAGACCGTCACGAGCCCCTCGTAGCGCGCCCCCTGCCAGACGATGCCATAGCGCGGGGCGCCATCACCGCCGGCCGCGGCGCTGGCGCGCCGCGCCAGGAGCGCGAGGTCGTCCATGCTGCTCGGCGCCCGCTCCAGGAGATCGGTGCGCCAGTAGAGGAGGCCGACGTCCACGTACCAGGGAATGGCGTACAGCTTTCCCGCCCACACGTTCGCCCGAACGGTGGCCGCGAAGAAGGAGTCGCGCGGCGGCGCGAAGCGGTCGAGCGGGAGGATCCAGCCGGCGGCGGCGAACTCCGGCGTCCACACGACGTCGAGCTGGAGGACGTCCGGGGCGCCGGCGTGCGCGTTGAGCCACTGCACGTAGAGCTGGTGCCGCTGGGTCGCGTCGTCGGGCGTTGGCTGGATCTCGACGCGGGCGCCGGGGTGCTCCGACAGGTAGCGCGCGACCTGGCGGCGAAGCACCTGGCCTTCGGTGCCGAGCACGCTGCCGGAAATGGTGACCGGCGTGTCCTCACCCCGGCCGCGACACCCCGCGAGCAGGGCCGCGCCAAGCAGGGCGGCGCCGAGCACGAGGGGGAGCGGTCGCGCGCGTCGGCGGAGCCTCGCCCCGTCGCGGGTGCGAGACGCTACCGCCGGCCCGAGGGGCCGCGCGCCGCGGGAGGAACGCGCCGGGAGGTTTGGCATGTGACGCGGGAACAATCGTGACGCGAGTCGGGCGCGGGCGCAACCACGGCGCCGTCCCGGAGGGGGGCGAGCGGCGATGCCCCATTACGCCGCGGGGCCGACGGGAGTACCATCGGAGGGTCGCGGGCGGGCCGGGTCGGCGTCGCGTCTCCACGCCGCTCGCCGGCCCCCCACGTCGGCGCGGTCGTTACTGGCGTGCACGTCGAATGTGGGACGTGCACGCCGAGGCGCGCCTCGATTTCGTATCAGACGCGTTCGACGAGGTGGAGCATGCGGCCGGAATCCTCTGAGGCGCCGGCAGCCGAGCCCAGGGCGGGGGGCCCGCCGGCCGCACGACCGCGACCCGCGGTGTGGACGGCGCCGTTGGGAACGACGGCGGCTGGCGGGCGCGGCGTCGCCCCGGCCGCCGACGGTCGCGGCCCGTACCCGCACGAGATCGTCACCGCCGCCTACCTCGCGCTGACGGCAGCGCTGGTGCTCGCGCTCGGCCGCCCCCCGGCCAGGTGGGCGCCGATCGTCCTCGCCCACGCCCTGTCGGTCGCCGCGCTCGTGTGGGTGCTGCCGCGGGTCGCGACCCGAGGCGCGCTCGCCGTGGCGCGCGATTGGCTCCCCGTCGTCGCGCTCCCATTTCTCTACGCCGAGCTCGCGCGGCTCAACGACCTGTGGGGCGGCGGCTATCACGACGCCGCCATCCAGTCGGTGGAGGCCGTGATCTTCGGCGGCCAGCCGAGCACGACGCTGCGGCTGCTCCTGCCGTGGCGTCCGCTCGGCGAGTACCTGCACTTCGGCTACTTCGGGTATTACGCGCTCCTCCCCGGCCTCGGGCTCGCGCTGTACGGGACCGGACGCCGCGACGCCTTCCGGCTGATGCTCACGACCGTCCTCCTCGTCTTTCTCGCCTGCTATCTCTGCTTCGTCGTCCTGCCCGTCGCCGGCCCCTGGTACGTCTATCCGCGCCCGTCCCCGGAGTCGGTCGGGTGGGTGTTCCCTGGGGTCGTCCACCGGGTGCTCGCGTGGGGCTCGTCGCAGGGCACCGCGTTTCCGAGCTCGCACGTCGCGGTGGCCGTGGTGACCTGGATGCTCGCGTGGCGGCTCGCCCGACCAGTGTTCCGGGCGTACGCGCTCATCGTCCCCGCGCTCGTGGTCGGTACGGTGTACGGCGGATTTCACTACGCCGTGGACTCGGTGGCCGGGACGGCGATCGGCCTCGCGGGGTACGCGATCGGGCCGCGCCTGCACGCGTCGCTCACACTGCGGGGGGGGCCGCGCCGGGCACGCGAGGTGCGCGGTGGGGGTGACCATGACCCGGATCTCCCTTCGACGTAGGCCACGCTCGGCGGCCGCGGGCGGCGGCCGCGAGCGGCGCGGCGGCAGCCGATGAGCCGACGCATCAGGCTCGCGTTCCTCCTCGCGGGACTCGCCTGCTTCGCCTACCTCGTCCAGCACGTGGGCCCCCGAAACATCACCGCCGACCTCCGGCGCGTGGGGTGGACGTTCGCGGCGATCGTGCTCCTCTGGGCGGTGGTGTACGCCGTGAACACGTCGGTGTGGCTGCTCCTGCTCGGCGCGCAGGGGGGGCGGATCCCGTTCTGGCGCGCGTACGCGATGACGGTCTCCTCGTTCGCCATCAACTACGTCACGCCCTTCGTCGCCCTCGGCGGCGAGCCCTTCCGGGCCGCGGCCGCCGCGCCATGGGTCGGCGCGGAGCGGGCCACGGGGTCGGTGGTCGCGTTCCGCGTCGTGCACACGCTGGGGCAGTTCGGCCTCTGGCTTCTCCTGCTCCCCGTGGCGTACACGATCGTCCGGCCCACGGGGCGCGGCGCCCAGCTGGTCCTCGTCGCGGGCGCCGGCCTGGTCGCCGCCGTCTGGCTCCTCACGTGGCTGCTCCGGTCGCACGCGCTCGGCCGGCTTCCCGGCACCCTCAGCGCGGTGCCACCGCTCCGACCCTTCGCGCGCGCCCTCGAGCGCCACCGCGCGGTCCTCGAGGCGGTCGACGCGCAGCTCGCCGCCCTCGCGACGCGTCACCCGCGCCGACTGGCCGCGGCACTGTTCCTCGAGACGCTGGCGCGCTTCGTCTCGACCGCGGAGCTCGCGCTCGCGGCGCGGAGCGTCGGCGCCCCGATGGGTCTCCGGGGCGCCGCCTTCGTCGGCGGCTTCTCTCAGCTGCTCATGAACATCCTCTTCTTCGTCCCGCTCTCGGTGGGCACCAAGGAAGGAGGGATCTATCTCGGCGTGCGCGTGCTGGGGCTGCGACCCTCGCTCGGCGTCTACGCGGCGATCGTCAGCCGGCTCCGCGAGATCGCCTGGATCGCCCTCGGGCTCGCCCTCGTCTGGGCGGCCGGCGCGCGCCCGCGCGCGGCGCAGGGCGACGCCGCGGAGGCGGATGCGGGAGCCGTGTAGGGCCCGCCGCGTGCCCGACCATTGATTGCAATTCGCGAACATCCGTCCCCTGTTCGCGGCGGAGGCGGGGCCCCATTTTCGGCGCCACCCGAGCTCGTTCGTGACCGCGCGCGCCCTCGGGCGGGTGGCGCGCGGAGCGCCCTCGCGGCGCAACGAACGCTGCATCCCGGCCGTAGTACGCGCATCCGCCGCCCCGGTGTCGTCGGCGGTACACTCTCCTCTCGCCAGCATGAGACTCGACTTCCCAACGTTGCTCCCGGCGCGGGAGCCGCGCTTCGCGGCGTCCCCGATCCCCGCGCGGCGAATCCCGGCAGCACTTCCCGCGAGGGAGTGGTGAGCGCCGCTCGTCCGGACGTCGTGCGCGAGGACACGGAGGCGGCGGCGGGTGACGGCCCGCTGTCCGCCGTCGCGCGCGTCCGCGAGCAGGTGGCGCGCCGCGTCGTCGGGCAGGAGCGGGTCGTCGAGGAGATCCTCATGGCGGTCATGGCGGGCGGGCATGCGCTGCTCGTCGGCGCGCCGGGCCTCGCGAAGACGCTGATGATCCGGTCGGTCGCCGACGCGATGCACCTTGAGTTCCGGCGCATCCAGTTCACGCCGGACCTGGTGCCGAGCGACATCACGGGAACGGAGATTCTCGAGGAGGACGCGGCCACCGGGCAGCGCACCTTCCGCTTCGTCCGCGGGCCGGTGTTCGCGAACATCGTCCTCGCCGACGAGCTGAACCGCGCGCCCCCGCGCACGCAGGCGGCGCTGCTCGAGGCGATGCAGGAGCACCACGTCACGGCGGCCGGCGAGACGATGCGCCTGCCGGAGCCCTTCTTCGTGCTCGCGACACAGAACCCGATCGAGCAGGAGGGGACCTACCCCCTCCCGGAGGCGCAGCTCGACCGCTTCCTCTTCGAGATCCGCGTCGGCTACCCGAGCGAGGCCGAAGAGGTGGCGGTGCTGCGGGCGACGACGGGGGTCGAGGGCGCGCGGCCGGAGGCGGTGCTGGGGCGCGAGGACGTGCTCGCCCTGCAGCGCCTGACGCGGCGCGTGGCGGCGGCGGATGCGGCGCTGCAGTACGCGGCGTCGCTGGCGCGGGCGACGCGTCCGGACGACGCGCGGGCCCCGGAGCTCGTCCGGCGCTACGTGCGCTGGGGCGCGGGCCCGCGCGCCGGACAGTCGCTGATCCTCGGCGCCAAGGCGCACGCGCTCCTCGCCGGCCGCGCCGCGGTCGCGCCGGAGGACGTGCGCCGCGTCGCGCTGCCGGTGCTCCGTCACCGCGTCCTCCTCAACTTCGCCGCCGAGGCCGAGGGGATCTCGACCGAGCGCGTCGTCGAGGAAGTGCTGGCGCGGGTCGCGCCGCCGCAGAGCGGCGTGCGGCTCTAGCCGGTCGCGGAGGCGGTCCGCCATGCCGCCGGCCACGAGTTACGGGCCGCTTCGGGACGCGCTGCGTGGCGCGACGTGGCCGGCGCGCCGCGTCGCGCGCGCGACCGCCTCGGGGAGCCACCCGTCGCGCCTCCTCGGCTCCTCGCCGGAGTTCACCGAGTACCGGCTCTACCGGCAGGGGGAGGACCCGCGCCGGCTCGACTGGAAGCTCCTCGCGCGCACCGACCGCGCCTACCTTCGCATCACGACCGACCGGGCGACGCTCGCCACCGCGATCGTGCTCGACGCCTCGGCGTCGATGGCCTTCCCCGAGGAGGGACGCGGCGCGACCACGAAGTGGGAGCAGGCGTGCCGCCTTGCGGTCGGCCTCCTCGCGGTCGCGCACGCGGCGGGTGACCCCGTCGGGCTCTACCTGGCGACGGCGGCCGGTCTGCGCGCCCTGCCACCGCGCTCGCGGCGCGGCACCGTCGACGAGGCGGCGCGGCTGCTCGAGGGCGTGAGCCCGCGCGGCTCGGCGCCGCTCGCGCCGGTGCTGGCGCTCGTCCCGCCGGGACAGCGCGTGGCGCTGGTGAGCGACTTCCTCGGCGACGCGGAGGAGCTGCGGCGCGCCGCCGCGGCGCGCGCGACCGAGGGGGCGGAGGTGCACGCGGTGCACGTCGTGGCCGCCGAGGAGCTGCGGCCGGCCGTCGTGGCTGGCCTGGTGAGCGACCCGGAGGACCCCACCGTGCAACGGCCGGTCGTCGAGGCGACCCGCGCCGCGTACGAGCGCGCGTTCGGGGAGTGGCGCGCGGAGCTCGCGCGCCGCTGGCGCGCTGCGGGCGTGGCGTACGTCGAGGTCGCGACCGACGAGGGCGCGGCACACGCCGTGCGCCGCGTGATCCACCCCCCGGGCGACGCGCGCGCGCCCACCGGCCGATGAGCTTCCTCGCGCCGGCCCTGCTCGGCCTCGCGCTCGCCGGCGCGGCGGCCGTCGCGTTGCTGCACCTGCTGACGCGTCGCCGCCCGCGGCCCGGCGTGCTGCCGACCGCGCGCTTCCTACCCGACGCGCCGGTGAGCACGCTCGCCCGCGCCCGCCGCCCGGCCGACCTGCTGCTCATGATCCTGCGCGCGCTCGCCCTGCTCCTCGCGGGCGCCGCGGTCGCCGGTCCGGTCGTGCGGCCGGCGCGCGTGGGGCGTGCGCGCATCGTCGCGCTCGACCTGTCGCGGGCCGTCCGCGACGCCGACTCGGCGCGCGCCCGCGCCGCCGCCCTGCTCGGGCCGAACGACGCCCTCGTCGTCTTCGACAGCACGGCGCGCGTCGTGCGCGGCGCGGCGGCGGACTCCCTGGCGCGGCTCGCGCCCTCCGAGGCGCCGGGCTCCCTCTCGGCGGCGCTGGTGGCGGCGGTCCGGGAAGGGGAGGCGCGGCGCGAGCGCGCCGACACCGTGGAGCTCGTCCTCCTGTCGCCGCTCGTCGAGGAGGAGTGGGACGCGGCGGTGCCTCGCGTGCGCGAGCTCTTCCCGGGCCCCGTGCGCGCGGTGCGCCTCGCGGCGGCCGAGCGCGCCGAGCCGGCACCGGGCATCGAGCTGCGCGGCGCGGCCGCCGACGATCCCCTGCGCGCGACCATCGCGTTGATGGGCGCCGCGCGGCCGGGCGCGGCGGTGCGCATCGCGCGCGGCACGGTTACCGCCGCCGACTCGGCATGGGCGCGCGACTCGGGCCGCGTGCTCGTGCACTGGCCGGCCGCCGCGGCCGGGGTGGCGCGCGACACGGCCTCGGCCGTGGTGGCGGGGCGGACCGTGGTGGTCGCGCCGTTCGCGCGCGGGGAGCCGCCAACGCCCGGCCGCGCCGTCGCGCGCTGGGCCGACGGCACCGCCGCGGCCACCGAGCGCTCGCTCGGCGCGGGCTGCGAGCGCGACGTCGCGATCGCGCTGCCGGGGGCCGGGGACCTCACGCTGCGCGAGAGCGTGCAGGAGCTCGTCGGCGCGCTCGCGCGCCCGTGCGGTGCGAGGGCGCGGCTCGCGCCGCTGCCGGACTCGGTCGTCGCGCCGCTCGCGAGCGCGTCGCGGCGTCGCCCTACGGACGCCGCGCCCGGGGAGCGGCGAGGCGCCGTGCCGCCGCTCGCCGCGTGGTTGCTCGGCGGAGCGATGCTTCTGCTGTTGGTCGAGATGGCGGTGCGCCGCCGGACGGTGGCGACGTGAGCGCCCTCGCGCGGCTGCGCGCGACGCGCACGGCGCTGACCTGGACGCTCGCGGCCGCCGCGCTGCTCTGGGCGCTCGCCGCGGCGTCGCTCGTCGTGGCGGTCGCGGCGCTCGCCGACTGGCGCGCCGGGCTGCCGCGCGCGGCGCGGGAGCTCGCCACGGCGGTGGCCACGGCGGCCGCCGTCGCGGCGGGGGCGGCCGTGCTCTGGCGAGGGCGGCGCGTGCGGTCGGCGGCGGAGGTCGCGCTCTGGGTGGAGCAGCGGCGTCCGGAGCTGCGCTACGCGCTCCTGACGCTGGCCGACCCGGCGGTCGCCGCCGATACGCGTGCGCTCGAGCGCTCCGTCGCCACCGTCAGTTGGCGCGCCGATGTGATGCGCACCGCCGCGCGCGCGCTTGCGGCACCCCTCGTCCTCCTTGCCCTCGGCGCCGCCGTGCTGCTCGCGGTTCCGCGCGGCGCGCTCTCGCGCACCCTCGCCCCACGACCGGGCGACGCGCTTCGCCGGCCCGTGTCGGCGTCGCCCGAGGCGGCGAGCCGGCTGGCGCCGCTCGTGGCGCGCGTCGTCCCCCCGGCGTACACTGGCGAGCGCCCCTCCGTGCTCGACGAGCCGCTGTCGGTGGCGGCGGTGGTCGGCAGTCGGATCGAGCTCACCGGCCGTGGCCCGGCGGCTGCGATCTCGGCGGCGATCGCCGGCCGGACGCTGCGGGCGGCGGCCGGCGGTGACGGTGAATGGCGCATCGCCCTCGCGATGCCGCCGCGTGCCGCCGCGCTTCGCCTCGACGACGCCGGTCGCTTCGGCCGGGTGCTCGCGCTCGAGCCGCGCCCCGACTCCGTGCCCGTCGTGACGCTCGTCGCGCCGGCGCAGGACACCGTGCTTCGCGCGCCGGAGGGCGCCGTGCCGGTGGCGGCGGAGGCGCGCGACGACTTCGGCATCGCGGAGCTGCGCATCGAGATCATCGTGAGCAGCGGGGAGGGGGAGAGCTTCACCTTCAGGTCCGGCGTCCTGCGGGGCGCCGCGCCAGGCGGAGCGCGCGCGGCGTCGCTGCGCGCCTCGCTGCGGCTCGACTCGCTCGGGATCAAGGCCGGCGACGTGGTCCACCTGCGCGCCGTCGCGCGCGACCGGAACGACGTGAGCGGACCCGGCATCGGCGCGTCGGAGACGCGGACGGTGCGTGTCGCGCGCGCCGGCGAGTACGACTCGGTGAGCGTGGACGCCGCGCCCCCGCCGGCGGTCGACAGCTCCGCCCTCAGCCAGCGGCTCCTCCTCCAGCTCGCGGAGGCGCTGGAGCGCCGTCGTCCCCGCCTCGCGCGCGCCGTCGTGGTGGCCGAGTCGCGCGACATCGGGCGCGACCAGGCGCGACTCCGGCGCCGGGTGGGGGACATCGTGTTCGAGCGGCTCGGCGGCGAGGGCGGCGCCGAGCACGCGCACGGGAACGAGGGGGACGACCGGCGCGACCCGTCGCCCGCGGAGCTCCTCGCCGAGGCCGAAGCGTCGACCGGGCGCGCGATGACGGAGGCGCTCGACTTCGAAGGGGACGAGACGCCCGTCGTCGCCGTGAACCGCCCCCTGCTCGAAGCGTACAACGCCATGTGGTCCGCGGGCCGCGAGCTCGACGTCGGGGAGCCGGGTAGGGCGCTCCCGCACATGCGTGCCGCGCTCCGCGCCATCCAGCGGGCGCGCGACGCCGAGCGGCTCTACCTGCGCGGGCGTCCGCCGGCGGTCGTGGTGGACGTCGCGAGGGTGCGGCTCGCGGGGAGCGACGGCGGCGCCGCGCCGCGCGCGCGCACGCCGCGCGCCCCCGTGGACAGCGCCGCGGCCTGGCGCCTCGCTCGCTTCGACGCGGCGCTCGGCATGCTCCCCGGCGCGCCCGGCGCCGCCGCGGACTCGTTGCTCGTCCTGCGGCTCGCGACGCTCGGCGCCGGCGACACGGGCGCCTCGGGCGCGGCCTCCGCGCTGGGCGCCGCCGTCGAGCGGTTGCGCTCGGGCGGAAGCGCGACGGACGCGCTGGTGCGCGCGCGGCGGGCGGTCGCCGGCGCGGCCGAGCAGCGGGGCGGAGTGCCGCGCTGGGGGAGCGCCTGGTGAGCCGCTTCGTCTTCGCGACCGTGCGCTACGAGTCGGGCGACTGGGACAGCGCGCCGCTGCTGCCGGCCAACGTCATCGACAGCGTGGCGCGCTACACCGCGCTCGACGTCGCCCCCACCGGCGCCGTCGTGAGCCTCGCCTCGCCCGACCTGATGCGCTATCCGCTCGCGTACCTCACCGGCCATCTCCCCGTGCGCTTCTCGGAGGCGGAGCGGGCGCAGCTCCGCGCCTACATCGACCGTGGCGGGATGCTTTTCGTGGACGACCACAACCACGACGTGGACGGCGCCTTTCACAAGACGGCGGTCGAGGAGATCGGGCGCGCCGTGGGGCCGCTGCGCGAGCTTCCCAACGACGACGCGCTCTACTCCGCCTTCTTCGATTTCCCCGACGGGCCGCCGACGACGAGCCACGAGCTGAACGGCTGGGGGGACAACCTGGTGCACCGGCACCTGCTGGCCGCGATGCGCGGCGACCGGGTGGCGGTGCTCTACAGCAACAAGGACTACAGCTCGGAGTGGAACTATCACCCCGACAGCAAGCGGTTCCAGTCGGTGGACAACACGCGCTTCGCGGTCAACCTCGTGGTCTATGCCGTCACTCGCTGAGCCGGCGGCGACGGCGCGGGCGTGGGCGGAGCGGGCGCTGCGGCTGCTCGCGCTCGCGCTCCTCTCCTGGCTGTTCTGGGACGCGCTGTGGGGTGCCCGGGGCGGCGCGCGCGGAGGCACGGAGCAGGCCGCGTCCGCCGAGGAGCTGGCGCCGGCGCTCGAGCGGTGGACGCGCGCCGCGCAGCCGGCGGCGCACGTCGCGCTCTCTACGGCGCCGGAGCGTGCCCTGCGCGACTGGCTCGTCGCGCTCCGCCGCGCCGGGACCCGCGTGACGTGGAGCGACGCCGGCCTCCCCACGCTGGCGGTCGAGCGCTACCGCTCGGCCGACCCGTCGCCGGCGGAGTGGGCGCTCGTCGCCGCGCGCACGGGCGACGCGGTGATGCTCGCCGACGACGTCGGCCCGCTCGACTCGGCGCGCGCCGCCGCCGGCGG
>JBJMNL010000318.1:0-33614 GCA_045804285.1 Gemmatimonadaceae bacterium | reverse complement strand
TTCCTGAGGAAGAAGACGAGGAAGGTGTCGTAGGAGGAAGGGCGGGAAAGGCGGGAAGGGCGGAATGCGGCCTGAGGAATGAGGCCGGGACCCTCCTGGTGGCCAGTAAAGCCACCGGTGGGGTCCCGGCCTCATTCCTCAGGCCTCATTCCGCCCTTCCCGCCTTTCCTGCCCTTCCTGCCTTTCCCGCCCTTCCTCCTACGACACCTTCCTCGTCTTCTTCCTCAGGAAGTCCATGAGGATGAACTGGCCGAGCGTCATGGTGTTCGTGAAGTAGGCCTTCCCCTTCGAGATCTCGCTGACGCGCTTCACGAACTCGACGAGGGCGCGGTCGCGGGCGAGCATGAAGGTGTTGATCATGATCCCCGAGCGCCGGCAGTTGGCGACCTCGCGCAGCGTCTGTGCGATGACGGTCGCGTCGAGCCCCATCGAGTTCTTGTAGATCTGCCCGTTCGGCATCGTCAGTGCGCTCGGCTTGCCGTCGGTGATCATCACGATCTGGCGCATGTCCTTCTTCTGCGCCGTGAGCAGCCGCCGGGCGAGCTTGAGCCCCTCGGCGGTGTTCGTGTGGTAGGGGCCGACCTGCGCGTGGGCGAGCGTCGCGAGCGGGATCTCCTCGGCGGAGTCGTGGAAGAGGACGACGCGGATCGAGTCGCCGGGGAACTGGGTCCGGATCAGGTGCGTCAGCGCGAGGGCGACCTTCTTCGCCGGCGTGAAGCGGTCCTCGCCGTAGAGGATCATCGAGTGCGAGGTGTCGAGCATCAGCACCGTCGCGCACGACGAGCGGTACTCGGCCTGGCGGACCATCAGGTCCTCGTAGTCCAGGTCGAGCGGGACCTCGATCCGCCCGGTACGGGCGAGCGAGCTCTTGAGGGTCTCGTTGACGTCGAGGTTCATGACGTCGCCGAACTCGTACTGCTTGGTGTAGCCGTCGGCCTCGATGCCGGTGGCGAGGTAGGGCGTGTCGTGCGACCCGAAGCTCGACTTGCCGAGGGAGCCGAGGATGTGGCGCAGCGTCTTGTAGCCGAGGAAGTCGATCCCCTTGTCGGTGAGGTTGAACTGCACGTCGCGGGAGGCGGCGTGGGCGAGCCCCCCCTTGCCCGTGACCGGCTGCTGCGAGGCCGGCATCTGGGGAGGCGCGTCGATGTTCAGGTACCCCTCGGCGGCGAGGCGCTGGACGAGCTCGTCGAGGAGCCTGGCGAGCCTGGCCTGCGCGTCCTCGTCCCCGTCGCCGCGCAGCGCCTCCAGCATCTCCGGGGTGAACTGCCCGCTCTCGATCAGGGCGTTGAGGATCGCCTCCTTGAGGGCCTCGAGCGAGCGGTCCTCCTCCCCCCCGAAGTCGCCCCAGTACGGGTGGTGGTGGCGCCCTCCGGCGAAACCGGACTGGAGCAGGAAGTCCGCGAGCTTGTCGAGCAGCGACTGGAGGTCGACCGCGTCGGCCATCTCGGGGGAGAACTTCGTATAGGTGTGGAAGCGCATGACGGCAGGAGTCGGGGGCCGGGGGTCGCGGGCCGGAGCTCTCCATTCAACCCTCGTTACGCGGCGAAAGTGCCGCAAGTCGTGCACCTGCGTGGACGCCGCCCCACGGCGGGCGGAGTGGCGAGCGGGGCGGCAGATGGTTTGCTTGCGACGCTCGCACCGCGCCCCACCCCCCGCCCTCGGCGGGCACCCGCCCGAACCCTGCAGGCCTTGACCCGCGCCCCGCAGTCGCTCAACCCCTTTCGCGTCCTCGTCAGGCACCGGAACTTCCGCCTCTTCTGGACCGGGCAGACGCTGTCGCTGATCGGGACCTGGATGCAGTCGATGGCGCAGGGGTGGCTGGCGCTCGAGCTCACCAACAACGCCTTCCTCGTGGGGCTGGTCACCGCGGTCGGGTCGCTGCCCGTGCTCCTCTTCTCGCTCCACGCCGGCGCGATCGCCGACCGCACGAACAAGCTGCGGCTCGTGGTCGCGATGCAGTCGCTGATGCTGGTCGAGGCGTCGCTGCTCTGGTGGTTCGCCTGGTCGGGGCACGTGACCATCGGCTGGCTGCTCGCGCTGGCGGCCGCGAACGGGGTGTTCACCGCCTTCGAGATCCCGGCGCGCCAGGCGCTGCTCGTGGAGCTGGTGGGGCGCGACGACCTGCACGACGCGATCGCGCTCAACTCGAGCGGGTTCAACCTGGCGCGGATCGTGGGCCCGTCGATCGCGGCGGGGGTGATCGCGGCGGCGGGGCTCGCGTGGTGCTTCGCCCTCAACGCGGCGAGCTACCTGGCGGTGCTCGTCGGGCTCCTGCTGATCCGGCTTCCCGCGTGGGCGCCGGTACCGGCGCCGGGGACGCCGATGCAGCGGGTGCGCGAGGGGGTGGCCTACATCCGCTCGACGACGACCGTGTCGGCGCTGATGCGGCTCGTCACCGTCTTCTCGGTGCTCGGCGTGCCCTACCTGACGCTGATGCCGGTGGTCGCGCGCGACCTGCTGAAGACCGGGGCGGCGGGCTACGGCGTGCTGCTCTCCTTCGTCGGCGTGGGCGGGCTCGCGGGGGCGCTCTTCCTGGCGTCGGCGGGGCAGCGCTTCCGCCGAGGGCGGCTGCTCGCCCTCTCGTCGCTGTCGTTCGCGGCGGTGCTGATCGCGTTCTCGCTCGTGCGCTCGGTGGCGCTCGCCCGGCCGCTCCTCCTCCTCGCCGGCTTCGCGATGATCCTCAACAGCGCGTTGAGCAACGGCGCGCTGCAGTCGATCGTCCCCGACGAGTACCGCGGGCGGCTGATGGCCGCCTACTCCTTCGTCGTCGTCGGCCTGTCGCAGGTCGTGGGCGCCTTCGTGGCGGGGAGCGTCGCGCGCGTGGTGGGGGTGGACTGGGCGATCGGCGGCGGGGCGGCGATCATGCTCGCCTACACGGTATGGGCGTTCTTCCGCTTCCCGGAGCTCCGGGAGCTCTGAGCCGGGTGTGGCGGGGCCCTGCCTCCGCGCCCTGCCTCCGCGCTATGCTTCCGCGCTATGCCTCCGCGCTCGCGCCGAACCGGCCTCGCGCCAGCCGGACCACGAGATCGGCGGCGGCGTCGATGCCGAGCCAGGCGGTGTTGAGGCAGAGGTGATAGTGCTCGTGCGCGAGCCAGGAGCGGTGCCAGTGGCGCCTGACGTACTGCTCGCGCTGGTGGTTGGTGTCGTCCACGATCCGCGCCGCCTCGGCGGCGGAGATCCCCTCGCGCGACGCGACGCGCTCGACGAGGGCGTGGCGGGGGGCGTAGCAGAGGACGTGCAGCGCGTCGCTGCGCTCGGCGAGCATCGACTGCGCGCCGCGGCCGACGACCACCACCGGCGCCTCGGCGGCCGCGCGCTGCACGACGCGGCGCGTCACCTCCACGATGCGGTCCTCGAACGGGGGGGGCGGGGTCACCCCGATGGCGGGGACGAACTCCGGCGTCCCCAGCGTCATCGCGGTGGCGAGACGCTCGGCGAGGGAGGGGACGCGCTCCTCGCGCGCCTCGACGGCCTGCGGGGTCGTGCCAAGCTGCTCGGCCACGGCGTCCACGAGCGCGTTGTCGAGGAGCGTCCAGCCGAGCGCGCCGGCGACGCGCGCCGCCACTTCGGAGCCGCCGGAGCCGAACTGGCGCGAGATGGTGACGATGGGCATGTGGAAGGTCGGCCGCGGGGAGAGGCGGGCGGGAATCGGTCGGCACCACTATCGGCACTACTATACAGCGGGATCGGCGTGGACGGCGAGATCCGCGGCGCGACAGTCGCGCGGGGGTGGGTCGGCGGAGCCGGGCCCTCCTGCGTCCCGGGCCCGCCGCTCCTTCGTCGCCCCCCTCAGTCCAGCGATCGGACCCGCAGCACCTCGACCACGTCGAAGCCGAGCGCCTGCCAGGCGGCGCCGGCGAGCGGGTTGTCGGCGGCGTTGTGCAGACGCATCTCGCGGAGCCCGCGATCGCGGCTCCACGCCTCCGCCTCGGCCATCAGCGCGCGGAGGACGCCGGCGCGGCGCTCGGCCGGCACGACGTAGACCGAGGCGACGTAGGCGTAGTGCGCGGGGTGGAGCAGCGGAGAGCCGGCGGCGTCGACGCAGCGCAGGATGCCCACCGGCGTCGCGGCGCGCTCGGCGAGGAGCGTGACCTCGTACGCCGACTCGAGCTGCGCCGCGAAGAGCCGCCGCGCGCGCTCCGGCGCGTCGCTCCGCAGCCGTCCGTAGACCGGGTTGTGCGCGTGCTCGCGCAGGAGCGCGATGCGCAGCGCGACGACCGCGTCGAGGTCGTCGAGCGAGGCCGGCCGGACGGCGACGCGGGACCGCGGCGCGCGGGGCGCGGGGCGCGTGGATTCGGGACGCGGCGTTCCGGTGCGGGCCGTTTCCCGCATCGTGCTACCTTCCCGGTGGGGGGGCCCCCCCACGCCCCGCCGCCCGCGCGTCGTGTCCCGCGCCGCGTCCCGCTCTCTCACGCGCTCAGCCCGCCCCCGAACAGGTCCTGATTCGGGCGCCGGCGCTGCTCGGCCACGGCGCGCCCGTACTGGCCGGAGTCCGAGCGGGAGATCTTCTTCCTCGCGACGAGCGACTCGAGAACGAGCTCGCACGCCGCGGCCGTGACGGCGACGTCCCCCTTCGGCGCGAGGCCGACGTCGCTCACCAGGCGCACGAGCCCGGGCACGGTCTGGAAGCCCTTGAGCACGGCGTCGGCCGCGACGTCGTCCGTCACCTGGAGCGCGCCGCCGCCGTCGAACCACATGACCACGTCGTCGGTGTTCACGCCGTCGGCCCGCTCGCGGAACGTCGCGTCGGCGGCGCGCCGGATCAGCTCGCGCGCGATCGCGTGGCCGCCCACGAGCTCGCCCTCGTACTCGAGCTCGATCTTCCCGGTGATCGCGGAGAGCGCCGCGTAGACGTCGGCGATGCGCGGGACGACCTCCTTCTCCCCGGTCTGCAGCACTCGCCGCTCGGCGTTCGAGATGACGTTCTCCAGCACCGTGATCGGCATGCGCTGTGAGACGCCGGAGCGCCGGTCGATGCGCTTGTCCGTGCGCGCCTCGAAGGCGATCCGCTCGATGACCTCCTCCATGAAATCGGGGACGCGCACCGGCTTGCCGGCGCCCCTGGCGTCGTCGCGCGTGGTCCACGCCTCCTGGCGCGTGATCTCCATCCCGAGCTCCACCGACTCGGGGTAGTGCGTCATGACCTCGCTCCCGATGCGGTCCTTGAGCGGCGTGATGATCTTGCCGCGCGCGGTGTAGTCCTCGGGGTTCGCGGTGAAGCAGAGGAGGACGTCGAGGAGGAGGCGGACGGGGTAGCCTTTGATCTGGACGTCCCCCTCCTGCATGATGTTGAACAGCCCGACCTGCACCTTGCCGGCGAGGTCCGGGAGCTCGTTGAGCGCGAAGATGCCGCGGTTGGCGCGCGGCAGCATGCCGTAGTGGATCGTCAGCTCGTCACCGAGGAGGTGACCGCCGCGCGCCGCCTTGATCGGGTCCACGTCGCCGATGATGTCGGCGATCGTGACGTCGGGCGTCGCCAGCTTCTCGACGTAGCGGCTCTCGCGCGGCACCCAGGCGATGGGGGCGTCGTCCCCCGCCTCGGTGAGCAGGTTCCTGGCGTACTTGGAGATGGGGGCGAACGGGTTGTCGTTGACCTCGCTTCCGGCGACGATCGGCATGGCCTCGTCGAGGAGCGTCGTCATCGCGCGTAGGATGCGCGACTTCGCCTGGCCGCGCAGGCCGAGGAGGATGAAGTTGTGCCGCGACAGGATGGCGTTGACGACTTGCGGCATGACGGTCTCCTCGTAGCCGATCACGCCCTGGAAGATCGGGCCGCCACGGGCGAGCCGGGCGAGGAGGTTCTGGCGCAGCTCGTCCTTGACCGAGCGCGTCGCGCGCTCGGGCGCCGCGTACGGCGACCGCTTGAGGGCGCCGAGGGTGTCGGGAAACGACGGCAAAGAGCTCTCCGGTGTGAGGACGGGAGGGCGATGGCCGCAAGAAGCGTTCGCGGGCGGCGGTCGCCGGATGATACGTCTCTGAACACCGCGGGACGGGGGGAAGTTCGGCCGCGGGCGGACTGAAAGGGCGATGGCATCCTCGTAGGTCCGCGCCAGGTACCAGGTACCTGGGAATGACTCCGCCACGATGCGCCCGTAGGCCCGGGTACCTGGTACCTGCCGCAGCCCAGCCCCGATGCCGGACGACGCTCAGTCCGCCGCCGACACCTCGACGAGATTGTCGTAGAATACCGGCCCCCCGCCGAGATCGGTCTCGCCTTGCGACGTCGTGTCGTTCGCGTTGTGCCCGTCGGGGCTGAGCTTCGACCACCAGATCGACGGCGCCCAGGCGACGCCCTCGCGGATCGAGTCGGCGACGCGGAGGCGGGCGGCGAAGTGGCCGCGGTCGTTGTGGACGACCACCCTGTCCCCGGCGGCGAGCCCGCGCCGCTCCGCGTCGCGTGGGTGCAGCAGGCACTCGGGCTCGGCGTCGCGCCGCAGCGAGTCGACGTTCACGAACGTCGAGTTCAGGAACTGGTGGCGCGGCGACGAGATCAGCACCAGCGGATAGCGAGCGGCGAGTGCGGGCGCCGTCTCCGGGAGCTCGCGCGGCGGCGTGTACGTCGGCAGGGGGTCGAGGCCCATCGCGGCGAGCCGGGCGGAGCGGAGCTCGCACTTCCCGCTCGGCGTCGGAAAGCCGCCGGCGGCGTAGGGAATGTAGGGACGCGGCACGTTGAGACGCACCCAGCCGTCGGCGAGGAGCCGCTCGAACGTCACGCCGCGCAGCTTCTCCGGCGGTGAGGCGCTCGCGCCCCCCGCCACCCCGTCACCGGCCGGCTCCCAGAGCGCCTGCCGGATGAGCGTCAGATCGTCGTCCCGCAGCTCGGCGCGGTCCAGCCCCGCCTCGGGGAAGAGGGGAGCCATGCGGGCGGCGAGCAGGCGGAAGATCTCGCTGTTCGGCTTCGCCTCGCCGAGCGGGGCGATCGCCGGCTGGTTGAGCGTGGCGTAGTGGTGCCCGTAGGCGAGGTGGACGTCCCAGTGCTCGAGCTGCGTCGTCGCCGGCAGCACGACGTCGGCCCAGTCGGCGGTGTCGGTCCGGAAGTGCTCGAGCACGACGGTGAAGAGGTCCTCGCGCGCGAGCCCGCGCCGCACGGCGCCGAGGTCGGGCGCGACGGCGGCGGGGTTGGAGTTGTAGACGACGAGCGCCCGCACCGGCGGCCCGCCACTTCCCGCGTCGGGCGTCGTGAGCGCCTCGCCGAGCCGGATCATGTTGATGGTGCGCGCCGGTGGCCCGAGGTCGGGGCGCTCGAGCGTGCGCCGGTCGAACTGGAAGTTGGCGCTCGTCGAGAGCTGCACCCCGCCCCCCGCGCGGCGCCAGTGGCCGGCCACGGCGGGGAGACAGGCGATCGTGCGCACCGCCATCCCGCCGCCGAAGTGGCGCTGCAGCCCGTAATTGATGCGCACGAAGCAGGCGCGAGCGCGGCCGTACTCGCGGCCGAGCTCGACGACGCGGTCGCGCGGGATCCCGGTGATCTCGGCCACCCGCTCGGGCGGGTATTCCTTCACCCGCTCGCGCAGCTCGTCGGCGCCGAGCGTGTGGCGCTCGAGGTAGTCGCGGTCCTCGAGCCCCTCGGCGAAGAGCACGTGCATCATCCCGAGCGCCAACGCGGCGTCGGTGCCGGGACGGATCGCGATCCACTCGTCGCACTGCTCAGCGGTGCGCGTGCGCAGCGGGTCGATGGCGATCACCTTCGCCCCGCGGCGGCGCGCCTCGAGCACGAACGGCCACATGTGCGGGTTCGAGGTGAGCGTGTTCGTCCCCCAGAGCAAAACGAGATCGCTCTCCGGGATCCCCTCGGCGTCCGCGCCGACGTTGGCGCCGACGGTCATCCGCATGCCGACGGCGCCCGCCTCGGAGCAGATGGTGCGCGCCAGCCGTGAGGCGCCGAGGGCGTGGAAGAAGCGCCGGTCCATGGACGAGCCCTGCACGAGCCCCATCGTCCCGGCGTAGGAATAGGGGAGGATCGCCTGCGGACCGTCGGCCGAGCGCGCGACGCCGGCGAGGCGCGCGGCGACCTCGTCGAGTGCCTCGTCCCACGAGACCTCGACGAACTTTCCGGCACCCTTGGGCCCGACGCGGCGGAGCGGGCGCAGCAGCCGATCGCGATGGTAGGTGCGCTCGAGATAGCGGTTCACCTTCGCGCAGAGGAAGCCGCGGGTGAACGGGTGCTCGGCGTCACCGGCGATCCGCACGGCGCGTCCGCGCTCGACGGTGACGATCGTGGCGCAGGTGTCCGGGCAGTCGTGCGGACAGGCGCCGCGAACCTGCACGGGCCCGTCGGCCACGGGGCCGTCGGCGGAAGTCGGAAGCGTCGCGGTCATTGGGGCACCGGCGCCGCGTGAGGCGGCGCGCGTCGTGAGCGGGAGAACGGCGACGGGGAGCGTCGGCGGGGAGCGGCGACGGACGACGTCAGGCACGGGTCTCCCCGATCGCCGGTGAGCCGCCTCTCATCGTCTGTCTCCCCGTGTGAGCCGATGGAGCCGAACGGGGCCATCCAATGTAGCGCGCGGCGGCCGCGCGGGAAGGGCCGCGTCGCCAAACACATTATCCCGCCGCGAGTTGGCGGGCTGCGCGCTCTTGACAGCGGAGCCCGGTGCCGTAAGATTCTTGCCGCCATTCCGGGCAGCGCGACTGCGCGCACGGAGCACGGCTCTGGACCCAATCCGCCCCCTCCCAAGGAGACCGAATGAAGCGCCTTGCCCTCGTTGCCGCCGTCCTTTTCGTCGCTGCCTGCACCACCAAGGACACGAAGACCGAGACCACCGACACGGCCGCCACGATGGCGCCGGCCCCGGCCCCCGCGGCCACGGACACGGCGATGAAGATGGACAGCACCATGAAGATGGACAGCACCGCGAAGGCGGACAGCACGAAGAAGGCGGACAGCACCGCCAAGAAGCACTAAGCCGCGTCTCGCGCTTCATCGAAGTTCCGAGGGCCCGGCGCTCGCGCGAGCGCCGGGCCCTCTTTCGTGATCTCGCGCCCGGCGCCCGAGGCGCCCGGGGCACCCGTGCGCCGCTACTCCTCCGCCGGCGCGCCGAGCGCGTCGCGCAGCGCCCGCAGCCGCCGCCCGAACTCCGGCTCGAGCACCACGGGCGTCGCGCCGCGCACGTCCACGTCGCCGTCGAGCTCCACCCACGAGACGCACCCGGCGTAGCGGCGCTGCTCGGGGATCGTCACGGGCTCCGGTAGGCGGGCGAGCCGCACGGCGACGACCTGCACGCCGGGACGCCCCTTGTAGTGGAATCGGGACTCGACGGCCGCGGGCGCGAGCCCGTGCTCCATCTCGATCGCCGGCAGACTCGCCAGCTCGCGCACCGCCCACACGGCGGCGACCTCCGCCACGTACTCGAGCCGCACCGTGCCCTCGGCGGGCCGGCGCGCGTGCGAGGCCTCGAGCGTCTCCACGAGGCGCGGCGCGGTCTCGGCGGCCTTCTCGTGGAAGTACGTCGGATAGAGCAGGAAGCGGTCGTGGCGGACCTGGAAGCCGGCGCGCTGCTCGCGTATCCCGCCCTTGCGCACCATGGCGACGATCTCGCCGCGCGCCATCGCGTCGACGAGGACGGCCCATTCCTTGAGCGCGGTGCGCTCGAGCGACGGCTCGGACATGTCGGACATGCCGGAGAAAGCTAATGCCGGGCCACGGGCGCGCCCCGCGCCTTCCACCACCGGAACGCGTCCGGCACCCCGACCTCCGGACGCACCTCCGGCCGCCACCCGAGCTCCCGCTTCGCGCGCTCCGAGCTGAACGGGTTGTCACGCGTCACGAAGTCGAAGGTCGACGAGGCCATGATCCCCACCGAGCCGCCGCGGAGGAGGGCGGCGGCGTGCTTGACGACGACGATGCCGGCGCGGGCGAGCGGCTCGGGGACCGGCACGCGGCGCACGCGGCGGCCGAGCCCGTCGGCGGCGAGGCGCACGAAGTCGGCGACGGTGACGTCGAAGTCGTTCGCGGCGTTGTACGCCCGTCCGCCGGCGGCGTCGGTGGTCGCGGCGAGCACGGCGGCGTCGGCGACGTTGGCGGCGTGGACGACGGCCAGCGTCGACGCGCCGGCGCCCACGATCGGCGCGAGTCCGGTGCGGAGGAGGCGCGCGGCGCGCGGCACGAACTGGCGGTCGCGGCGCCCGTAGATGACGCTCGGCCGGATCGCCGTCGCCCAGACGCGCCCCGCCCCGTGCGCGGCGAGCACCAGCGCCTCCGACTCGCGCTTCGACCGCGCGTAGTGCGCGCCGTCGGGGAGCGGCGCGAGCGGCGTCGACTCGTCGGTCCTCGCCGCGCCATAGCGCGCCTCCGGGCCGTAGACGGCGACGCTGCTCAGATGGAGGAGTCGCGCTCCGGCCGCGGCCGCGGCGGCGATCGCGTTCGCGGTGCCGTCCACGTTCGGGCGGCGGTAGGCCTCCCAGCCCCCGCGCGGGGTGATCGCCGCCGCCGTGTGGAAGACCACGTCGGCGCCGGCCGCCGCGGCGGCGAACGACGCGCGGTCGAGCACGTCGCCGGCGCGGAGCTCGACGCCGGCGGCGGCGAGCCAGTCGAGGCGCGCGGCGGCGCGCGGGTCGCGGACGAGCGCGCGGACGCGCCAGCCGTCGCGGGCCAGCCGCTCGACGACGTGCGAGCCGACGAGGCCGGTGGCTCCGGTCACGAGCGCGGTGGGCACGGCGCGGGCGACGGGTCGGCGGGTCGAGCGTGCCTAACGAGGGAGCGCCGCGGCGGCGCGCCCCGGCCGGCTTCCGGCGCTCTCCCCCACGCCTAACGACCGAAGGGGAGGGCGACGACGGTCGCCCGCGTCTCGCCGGCGGGCGTCGCGCCGTCCGCGCCGCCGTCTCCCTCGGGCCGCCCGTCGCCGCCCGGGGGCGCGGCGTCGGCGGCGGGATCGACGTCGGCGCCCCACCGCACGGCGACCGAGTCGCCGAGCGCGACCTCGCGGCGCACCATGCCGATCGCGATCGGGCCGAAGCGCGGGGAGAGCACGGCGCTGCGCACGTCGCCCATGGGCCGCCCTCCCTCGTCGAAGAGGCGCGCGCCGAGCGGCGGGAGCTCCGGCGGCGCCGCCCCGTCGGCCGCGCCGGCGCGGCCGCCCACGGGGGCGAAGCGGAGCCCGCGCAGGTGGCGGTTGACGTGGCCGCGGAAGTGCACGCGCGCCACCGTCTCCTGCCCGACGTAGCACCCCTTCGTGTACGAGATCGCGTGGAGGTCGTCGAAGTTCGCCTCCTGCGGGATCGTCGCGTCGTCGATGTCGATCCCCCACTCCGGGCGGCCGGCCTCGACGCGCGCGATCTCCCACGCCGTGAGCCCGCCCGGCGTGGCGCCCGCCTCGGCGAGCCGGCGCCAGAGGCCGGGCGCGGCGTCCGCCGGAACGAACAGCTCGAACCCCTCGAGCTCGAGGTCGGGGACGCGCGCGATCGTCACGAGGGCGCCGTCGAGCTCCGCGCTCACGTGCGCGTAGGGCGGGAGCGCGGCGAGCGCCCCGGCGCCGACGCCCGTCGCGCGCTCGACGGCGTGGCGCGCCTGCGGGCCGAAGACGCCGACGTCACGCAGCGACTCCGACTCGTCGGCGAACGGCGCAAGGCGCGGATTGACGTACTTGCGCACGAGCTCGGCCCACCCGGCGGCGGCGCGCGGCGGCGCGTCGACGAGCAGCCATTCGGGGACCGGCCCCTCGGCCTCGGCGCCCCCCATCGCGAACACGCGCACGTCGGCGATGATCTTCCCCTTCGGCGTGAGCGCGGCGGCGTACTGCCCCTGGCCCACCTGGAGCGCCTTCACATCGTTCGTGACGAGCCCGGTCACCATCTCCGCGGCGGGCGCGCCACTCACACGCATCCGCCCGCGGTAGCTGCGGTCGACGAGCATCGCGCCCGTGCGGAGCGCGGCGTGCTCGGCCACCGCGTCGCCGTAGTGGAGGACGACCGGCCGGCCGGCGATCTCGCCGACGGCCGCGCGCTCGTGGTTGGCGAGCAGGGTCGAGCTCATCGAGCGTGCGCCTCCCCGCCGGCGCCAGGCCCGACGAGCGCGGCGAGCGTGGTGAGCGTGTGACCGACGAGCGAGGGAACGGCGGCGTCCGCCTCGAGCGCCTCGTACGCGGCAAGCGGGCCGACGGCAACGCAGTAGACGCCGGCCGCCCGCGCCGCGCGCACCCCGGCGGCGGCGTCCTCGAGCGCCAGCACGTCGCCCGGGCCCGCGGCACCCACGGCGCGCCGGCGCGCGAGGCGCTCGACGGCGCGCCGGTATCCCTCCGGCGACGGCTTGGGCGACGCGACGTCCTCGGCGGCGACCACGCACTCGAACGCCGCGTCGAGGCCGGCGAGGGCGAGCACGAACTCCACCTCGCGCCGACTCGCCCGCGTGACGAGCCCGAGCCGCGCCACGCCGGCCGCGCCGCTCACGAGCTCGCGCGCGCCGGCCGCGAGCGAGA
Organism: Gemmatimonadaceae bacterium; assembly: GCA_045804285.1. Classification (GTDB taxonomy): domain Bacteria; phylum Gemmatimonadota; class Gemmatimonadetes; order Gemmatimonadales; family Gemmatimonadaceae; genus DATMHT01. The sequence continues at coordinate 21,204 of JBJMNL010000318.1, read as the reverse complement.
CGCCCTTGCCGAGCCGCGCCGCGAAGTGGCGCTCGGCCCGGAGCGCCACGAGCTCCGCCGCGGTCTCGTCGCCGCCGTGCCCGACGAGCGCGGCGGCGACCGACGCCGCCACGCGCGTCGGCAGGCCGGCGGCCGCGTCGAGCGCGTCCGGGGTCGACGGGAGCCCCTCGTCGGCCAGCGCGCTCGCCAACGCCTCGCGGCGCATGGCGCGCGTCTCCACGAGGACGCCCTCGAATTCGAGCAGGAGCACGGACGGCATGGAAGGGAAGTAATCCGAGGACCGGAGGATGGCTAGGGTAACCCGGGCTTCCCCGCCTCGCCCGGCCGCGATGCCTAGCCGTTCGCCTCCAAGCTTCGCCTGGCGTACGACTCGTCCAGCAGCTCCACGGGATGTCTCGCCCGCGCGGCGATCCCCGCGCGGCGAAGGCCGGCGCCGATCTGCATCAGGCAGCCCGGGTTGCCGGTGGCGACGACGGGCGCACCGGTGGCGCGGATGTGGGCGAGCTTCGGCTCGAGCACCGCGTTCGAGACGTCGGGCTCGATCAGGTTGTAGATGCCGGCGCTCCCGCAGCACTGGTCACTGTCGGTGAGCGGCACGAGCTCGACACCGGCGGCGCGCAGCACGGCGAGTGGCGGGGCGACGACGCGCTGCGCGTGCTGGAGGTGGCAGGGCGCGTCATAGGTGACGCGGCGGCCGAGCGGGGCGCCGGGCTTCGGGCCCGCGGCGGCCAGCAGCTCGCTCGCGTCGCGCACCCGCGCCGCGAAGGTCGCCGCGCGCTCCGCCCACGCCGGGTCGTCGGCGAGGAGGTGGCCGTACTCCTTCATGATCGCGCCGCAGCCGGCCGCGTTCACCGCCACGAGCTCGGCGCCGGAGCGCTCGAAGGCGGCGACGTTGGCGCGCGCCAGCTCGCGCGCCGTCTCCAGGTCGCCGGCGTGCGCGTGGAGCGCGCCGCAGCAGCGCTGGCCGGGCGCCGGCACCACCGCGTAGTCGTTCGCCGCGAGCACGCGCTCGGTGGCGCGGTTCGTCTCGCCGAAGAGTCCCTCCATCACGCAGCCGGCGAGCGTCGCCACGGTGCCGCGCTCGCCGCTCCCGCGCGGCTCGTAGCGCGGGACGGGCGCCTCGCCCCCGCGCCGCGTCGACGCGAGCATCGCGTTCGCGAAGCCGAGCCGGCCGTCGAGGCGCGCGAGGAGCGCGGGGATCCCGGTCGCGCGCGCGAGGCGCGAGCCGGCGAGCGCGGCCGCGAGCACGCGCGGGCGCGCGAAGACCCAGAGGATGAGTCGCGCCACGGCGGGGATGGGGCGCGCGGCGGTGAGCGTCGCCCGCGTCGCCTCGAGGAGCTGACCGTAGGGCACGCCCGACGGGCAGGCGGTCTCGCAGGCGCGGCAGCCGAGACAGCGGTCGATGTGCGTCTGCACCGCCGGGTCGTCCACCGCCAGGTTCCCCTCGACGAGCTCGCGCATGAGGAGGATCCGGCCGCGCGGGCTGTCGTTCTCGTCCTGCAGGTTGACGTACGTCGGGCACGCCTGCAGGCAGAAGCCGCAGTGCACGCAGGTGTCGATGCCCGCGCGGGCGTGCTCGAGCGGAGAGCCCGGCAGGGCGCAGCTACGGTCGGTGAGTGAAGTCATGGTCTGCTGCACGACTGTAAGCTACTCGGTCGGGGGGGGCGAGCGTGGAGCCTGGAGCAGGGAGGGGCATCGCGGTAGTGGCTCCCTCCCCGCTCCCCGCTCACCCCCCCGCCTCGACCGCCGGCCCTCCCGCCGTCTCCCCGAGTATCCCGGGGTTCAGCACCCCCTGCGGGTCGAACGCGACCTTCACGCGGCGCGACAGGCGCGCGGCGCCCGGGTCGCGTCCCATGGCGCTCGGCGAGAGGCGGGGCCAGAGCGGGGCGGGGAGGCGCTCGAAGATCTGCGTGCCCGGCGCGCCGCCCACGGCGAAGTGGCCGGCCGCGAAGGCGGCGGCGAGACGCTCGGCGTCGGGCGACGGCACGACGCAGCGCGCCACGCCACGCCCCACGCTCGCGTGCACCAGCGCGCCGGGCATCCCCTCCACCGCGGCGAGCGCGTGACGCCAGACCTCGAACAGCAACGACGGGAGGTGCGACAGGCGGACGACGGCGGCGACGGGCGGCTCCATGGCGCGGAGCGCGCTCCATGCGCCGGCCGGCGCCTCGGCGACGTCGCCGAGGGCGGCGAGCGCCGCGCGCTGCGCGGCGACGAGATCGGCGTTGCCGGCGAGGCGCGCGAGCAGCGCGTGCGCGCCGCCCGCGGCGAGACCGAGCCGCGTCGCGAGCGGCGCGCTCACCAACTCCAGGGCGACCGGGGCGAGCGTCGTCCGCTGCGCGGCCACCACGCCGCCGACGAGCGCGCGCGCCGCGGCGGCCTCGGGCGGCAGGGGGAGCGCGACGGTGACGTCCGCCTCGGGGAGGGAGCGCAGTCGCACCGTGACCTCGGTGATCACGCCCAGCGTTCCCCAGGAGCCGGTGAGGAGCCTGACGAGGTCGAAGCCGGCGACGTTCTTGACGACGCGCCCGCCGCCGCGCACGACGTCCCCCGTCCCGGTGACGAACTCGACGCCGAGCACGTTGTCGCGCGCCAGGCCGAACGCGTGGGCGAGCGGCCCCGCGGAGGCCGTGGCGATGGTGGCGCCGATCGAGCCGTCCGGCGCGCCGAACGGGTCGAGGGGGAGCCACTGCCGCTCGGCGCGCGTGGCGCGCTCGATCGCGTCGAGCGGCGTGCCGGCGAGCGCCGTCAGCGTGAGGTCGCCCGGCGTGTACTCGACGACCCCGACCAGCCGGTCGGTCGCAATCCCCGCCTCCGCCACAACCGGGCGGCCGGCGTCGAGCCACCGCCCGCGGCCCCGGACGCGGAGACGCGTCCCCTCCGCCGCCGCCTCGCGCACGCACTCGGCGGCGGCGCGCGCGTCCGCCGGGTGGAGGAGCGGGACGTAGCTCGTCGCGACGTCGATCATCGCGCCGCCCCCGCCGGCTGGCGCACCGCCGGGGTGCCCTGCCACTCGCGGCAGCTGTGCGTCGGTACGACCTTGCCCGGGTTCGCGCGCCGGTCCGGGTCGAACGCCTCGCGCAGCCGGCACATCGCGGCGAGCGACGCGTCGGAGAAGATCAACGCCATGTAGTCGAGCTTGTCGACCCCCACGCCGTGCTCGCCCGTGATCGAGCCGCCGGCGGCGACGCAGGCGCGCATGATCTCCGTCATCGCCAGGTGCACGCGCTCGGTCTCGTCCGGGTCGCTCGCGTCGTAGGCGATGTTCGGGTGCAGGTTGCCGTCGCCGGCGTGGAAGACGTTGCACACCGTCACGCGGTGGCGCTCGGCGATCTCGCGGATCGTGGCGAGCACCTGGGGGAGGCGGGTGCGCGGGACCACGGCGTCCTGCACGACGAGGTGTGGGGAGATGCGCCCCATCGCGCCGAACGCCTTCTTGCGCCCCTGCCAGAGGCGCGCGCGCTCGGCGTCGTCGGCGGCGACGCGCACGGAGCGCGCGCCGTGCTCGCGGCAGAGCCGCTCGACCGTGCGGACGTCGGCCTCGAGCCCCGCCTCCAACCCGTCCACCTCGCAGAGGAGGATCGCGGCGGCGTCCACGGGATAGCCGGCGGCGTAGATCGAGGCCTCGACGGCGCGGATCGTCGGGCCGTCCATCATCTCGAGCGCCGCCGGGAGGACCCCCGAGGCGACGATCGCCGACGTCGCCTCGGCCGCGTCGGCGAGGCTCGCGAAGTCGGCGAGGAGCGTGCGCACGGCGGGCGGGTTCGGTGAGAGGCGCACGGTGACGTCGAGGGCGACGCCGAAGCACCCCTCGGAGCCGACGAAGGCGCCGAGGAGGTCGTAGCCGTCGTCCTCCCCCGCCGGGTTGCCCAGGGGGACGACGTCGCCCCCCGGCAGCAGCGCGGTGACGGCGAGCACGTGGTTCAGCGTCACGCCGTACTTGAGGCAGTGCGGCCCCCCCGCGTTCTCGGCCACGTTACCGCCGATCGTGCACGCCGCCTGGCTCGACGGGTCGGGCGCGTAGTGGAGGCCGTGCGCGGCCGTGGCGCGCGTGAGGTGCGCGTTCACGACGCCGGGCTCGACGACGGCGCGCGCGTTCGCGACGTCCACCGAGAGCACGCGATTGAGCCGGTTCAGCCCCACGAGGACGACGTCGTCGGCGAGGGCGCCGCCGGAGAGGCCCGTCCCGGCGCCGCGCGGCACGAACGGCGCGCGCACCGCGGCGAGCGTGCGCACGACGTCCACCAGCTCGTCGCGCGTCTCGGGGAAGACGGCGAGCAGCGGATGCTTCTTGTAGGTCGGCAGGCCGTCGGCGCTGTACACCACCAGCTCGCTCGCGCGCTCCAGCACGCGCCGCGCGCCGACGACGTCCGACAGCAGTATGGCGAGCTCCGCCCGCGTGGCCATGCGCTCCTCTTCTCTCCCGTCTCTCGTCAAGCGGTTCCGCGTATCCGTGTGTCGGCTCGCCGCCCGTGGGTGCGCGGCACGTCAGTGCGCGGCGTGCGGGCCGCTGCCGTTCCCCTTCGCGCGCAGGTGCACCTCGGCGCGCTGCTCCAGCGTGCCGAGGGCGCGCCCGAGCACCGACTCGAGGTCGCGCAGCCGGCCCGCCGGCGAGCGCGACGCGAGCAGCCGCTGGCGCCGCGCCGCGTCGAGGTCGATCACCGCCGCGATCGCGAACGACAGCCGCGCCGGCTCCTCGGGAAGCTCGGGGAGCGGGTCGCGGTCGTCGGCCAGCGTGCGCGCGGCCCGGCCGACGCGCCCGAACAGGTCGCGCACCCGCGCCGCGAGCTCCTCGGCCTCCGCCGCGCTCTCCCCGGCGTCGTCCTCGTAGTCGGTCACGAGCCCCACGTTGTACGGCGCGTCGCTCTCGACGAAGCGCTGGAGCGCGAACCGCTCGAGCCCCACGACGATCACGTTCGACCGCCCGTCGGGAAGCGTCTCGCTCGTCTCGACGCGCGCCACGCACCCCACGTGTCCCGCCGGCAGCTCCCGCTCCCCGACCCCGTCGGGCCGGTACACCACCCCGAACTGCCGGTCCCCCTCGAGGCAGTCGACGAGCAGCCGCCGGTAGCGCGGCTCGAAGATGTGCAACGGGAGCGGAACTCCAGGGAAGAGAACGAGCGGGAGCGGGAAGAGCGGGAGAGGACGGGACTGCATGGGGGGAATATAGGGGTGAGGGACGGCGGGAGTAGGGAGGCGCGGGCGCGGGGAGTCCGGAGTCGGGAGTCGGGCGTGGACATGTCATCCCGAGGGAGCGCGAGCGACCGAGGGATCTACCGTCCGGCGCTCCCCGCGCCCTACTCCCGATTCCCCACGCCCGACTCCCCAGGCCCGGCGGTCGCCGTCACCACCCGCAGCGCGCCCCGCCGCACCTCGTATTCGAGCGGCGCCCGCATCTCGACCAGCTCGCCGTCCAGCGCGACGCGGCCGCGCGGGCGCGGCAGGTCGATGCGGCAGCGGTCCACGACGAAGGAGTCGAGCAGCGGCGAGCGCGCGACATCGTCGACGCCGCGCGCCGCGGCGGCGAGGGCGAGCGCGAAGAGGCGGCCGGCGGTGCGCGAGCGCACCACCAGCACGTGAAGCCCGCGGCGCCCGCCGCCGACGCGCGCGCCCACCAGGGGGACGCGAAGCTCGCGCTCGCCGACCCCGATGAACACGATCGGCGTCCGGTAGACGCGCGTCGTGCCCTCGACGTCGAGCGTCACGCGGTACGGCCGGAGGTTGGTGAGGATGCGGAGCCCGGCGACGAAGGAGGCGGCGCGGTAGCCGAGCCAACGCTCGAGCCGCTCGCGCGTGCGCACGAAGAGGACGTACGCGCCCACCGAGCTGGTGTTCAGGAAGAGCTCCCCATTCACGTAGCCGACGTCGACGCCGACGACCGCGCCGACGGCGGCCAGGCGCGCCGCCTCGGCGGCGTCGGTCGGGATGTCGTGGTCGCGCGCGAAGTGGTTGAGCGTGCCACCGGGCAGAACCGCGAGCGCGGTGTCGCTGCCGGCGACGGCGGCCGCGGCGGTACCGACGGTGCCGTCGCCGCCGGCGACGACCACGCGCTCGGCACCCCCAGCGACGACGCGGCGCAGCTCGTCGCCGAGCGCGCGGGGGTCCACCTCGCGCACGTCGAAGACGTCGCCGGCGGACCGCAGCGCCTCGAGCGCGGCGGTCGCGGTCCCGGCGGCCGCGTTCACGAACGCGGGAATGCCGGCGCCGCGGCGCGGCGCGTCGCCCGCGGTGGCGTCGTGGAGCGTCACGGATCGTCCAGGGTAGGAGTCGGGGCCCAGGGGCCGGCAGCGTCGCGGGGCGCGGGACGGCGACCCCAGGGGGCAAGAAGCGAGCGAGCCGCGCCACCACGCGAACGGAGCGAGCGAGGCATGAGGCCATGGGGCGGGAGGTGGAGGAGAGGGGTGGCGCCGCTGCTGGTCGCCGCCGCGCTCGGGGCTGCGGCGGCGTCGGGCTGGCGGTCGCCGGCCACCTCCTCCTACCGGCCGCGCGATGCGGCGCTGCGCCGGCTCCCCCTCCTGTTCTATCCCGCCGCCGACACCACGCGGCCGGCGCGCGCCGTGGTCTTCTTCTTCGGCAACGACGTCGGCTTCTGGGAGGCGCACCAGCGCCTCGCCGAGCGACTGGCGGGCGACGGGTACGCGGTGGCGGGCTTCGACGTCAGGCGCTTCCTCGCCTCGCTCCCCGACGGGCCGGCGGCGCGCGAGAGCGCGTACGCCGCCGGCATCGCGCCGATCATCCGCGGCGCCCGGCGCGAGCTGGGCGGCGACTCGCTCCCGCTCGTCATCGGCGGCCACTCCATTGGCGCCGAGATCGCGCTCTGGACGGCGGTCCACGTGCCGGAGCCGGGCCTGCGCGGCGTGCTGGCGATGTCGCCCGGGCTGCGCGGCCACCTGCGCGTCACGCTCTCCGACCTCGCGAACCGCGGCGATCCGCGCGAGGAGGGGAGCTTCTCCGTCCCCGACCTCGTCGGCGCGCTCCCGCGGGGAGTGCGCGTCGCGCTCGTGCGCGGGCAGCACGACGCGTACCGCTACGCGGACTCGGCGCTCGTCGCCGCCGGCGGCGCGCGCCTCGAGCGATTCCCGGTGGCTCTCGCCGGCCACTCGCTCAAGAAGCTCGTCCTCGCCGGCCCCGCGGTCGAGCGCGCCATGACCTACCTCGTGCCGCCGGCCCCGTCCGGCGCTCCGGCGGGCCGGGCGTCCGGCAGTCGTTAGGCATGCAACGGACCCGCCCGTCAGCGGAGCGCGGCGAGGATCCGGCCGGCGATCCCCGCGTAGTCGCCGTCGAGGTGGTGACCGCCGGGAAGCCGCACCACCGTCGCGAGGGCGGGGTCGAGACCGTCGCACGCCGAGTCCGCCTCGTCCGCGCCGTAGAAGCAGAGGAGGGGAGTCCCGCGCAGCTTCGCGACCTCGGCGCGCGTCCGCGGCGCGCCGGCGCCGCCTTCCCCGCCTCCCCCGCCGAGCCAGTCGACGAGGTGGAACTCGAAGCTCGCCGTGCTCGCCGGCGCGACGAGGGCGATGAGGCGCACGCGGCCGCGCAGCTCCGCCGGGAGCCGCGCCGCCATGAAGGGGAGCACGTCGGCGCCGCGCGAGTACCCGACGAGCAGCGCGCGCTCCTTGCGCCACGCCGGCAGGTAGTGACGGAGGATCCGCGCCAGGTCGCGCGCCGCCGAGTCGGGGGTGGTGCCGCGCCAGAAGTACCGGAGCGAGTTGAGCCCCACCGTCGACATGCCGTGCGCCGCGAACGTCGCCGCCAGCTGCCGGTCGATCCCCGCCCACCCGCCGTCGCCGGAGAGCACGACGGCGAGCGTGGTGGAGCCGAGGCCACTGTCGGCCGGCGCGCGCGCCTCCACGAGCGGGAGGTCGCGCACGGCCGGCGGCGGCGCGTCGCCCCCGCACCCCACGAGCGCGGCGGCCGAGGCGAGGAGCAGCGCCGCGAGCCGGCCACTCATCTCGCGACCACGCCGCGCAGGCCGCCGGAGATGAGCGAGGCGACGTTGGCGAGCACGCGCGGCAGGGCGAGCCCGCCCGGCGAGGCGAGATAGCGCGGCTCCCACACGGGGTCGAACTTCTCCTTGTACTGGCGCAGCCCCTGGAAGTTGTAGAAGTGCTCTCCGTGCCTGAACAGGAGCGCGCCAAGGCGGTGCCAGCGCGGAGCGAGGGCGCGGCGCTCGAACCCCGACAGCGGCGCCATGCCGAGGTCGAACCAGCGGTACCCCTCCGCCTTCCCCCAGAGCATGAGCTGGAGAAAGAGGTACTCCATCACCCCGCGCGGCGCCTCCGGGCCGAAGCGCATCAGGTCGACGCTCAGCTCCTCCCTGGACGCGCTCGACCAGAGATTGGCGAAGGCGACGACCTCGCCGCTCGTGCCGTCCCGCACGATCGCCGCCGGGAAGCGGCGCAGGTAGCTCTCGTCGAAGCGCCCCAGCGAGAATCCCTTCTCCCGCGTGCTCTTCTCGGCCAGCCAGGCGTCGGAGACGCGCCGCAGCTCGGGGAGGAGCATCGCGACCCCCTCGGGCGGCACCACCTCGAACGTGCTCCCCGACTTCTCGACCTCCTTGAGCGTGCGCCGCATCCCCTTGCGCCCGCCACCGTCGAGCGAGAATGAGGCGAGCGGGACGCGCGCCCGCTCGCCGAGCTTGAGCAGGGTGAGGCCGAGGTCGATGTAGAGGGGCAGGCACTCCGTCCCCACCTCGTAGAACACCGTCCACCCGCCGTGGCGGTCCGCCTCCTCGCGGAAGCGCCACGCGAGCTCGGCGTGCTCGGCCGGCGGCCCGACCGGATCGCCGAGCGCGACCCAGCTCCGCCCCTCCACGCCGTACATGATGAAGCCGTCGCCGCGCTCGCTGAAGAGGAGCGACTTGTCGCCGAGGAGGGCGAGGTGCGCGCTCGTGTCGGGCGACGCGTCGGCGATCGCCGCGGCGCGGTCGAGGTCGGCCGGCGTCGGCGCGCCGGGCTCGGGCTCGGCGGGGCGCAGCAGGCGCGTGAGGGCGAAGACGCCGAGGGCGCCGAGCGTGCCGACCGTGGCGCGGAGGAAGCGGGGGGCGTCGCCGTGCGTCCGGAAGCGCCACCAGAGCTCCCCCGAGTACTCCACGTGCTTGAAGGAGAAGAAGCCGAGCCACATCGTGACGGCGACGACGAGCGCCACGGCGACGATCCAGGCCGGCGCGAAGGGCTCAGTCGTCAGCGCCGCCTTGCGATAGAAGGCGCGCCGCGACGGGACGACGGCGGCGAGCACGATGGCGAGGGCGAGCGCCTCCTCCCAATCGAGCCCCTTCAGGAGCGAGGCGACGATGCCGACCGAGAGCAGCCCGACCGTGAGCCCGTAGGCGGCGTCGAGGCGGCGGCGGATCGCCCAGGCGAGCACGACGAGCCCCGCGCCGGCGAGGCTCCCCGCGAAGTGCGAGAGCTCGATGACGCCGAGTGGGAGCACGCTGTCGAGCGCCGAGACGCGGCCGCGCACCGACGGGGTGGCGCCCGAGAAGAGGAGGAGCGCGCCGCCGATGAACGTCGTGACGCTGAGCACCTGGGGGAGCACGACCGGGATCCAGCGGACCGCGAGCGAGCCCGCGGTCGTGGCGGCGGTCGCCATGCGCTCGCGCTGCTGCGCCAGCTCGTACGTCCCGAGCATCACGAGCGCGAGCGCGAACGGCAGCAGGTAGTAGATCGCGCGGTAGGCGACCAGCGCGCCGACCACCCCGGGCGTCGGCAGGAAGGGCCCGAGAAGGAGGACGACCAGCGTCTCGAAGACGCCGAGCCCGCCGGGGACGTGGCTCAGCAGCCCGGCGTACTGCGCGAGCAGGAAGACGCCGAGGAAGCTGAGGAAGCCGAGCGCCGGCACGCCCCCCGGGGCCCGCGGGAGGAGGACGTAGAGCACCGCGCCCGCCGCCGCCCAGTCCACCGCGCCCACCGCGAGCTGCGCGAGCGCGAGGCGAGGTGAGGGGACCGGGAACTCCCATCCTCCGAGACGCAGGGGCTGGCGGCGGGTGGCGCTCCAGACCAGGTAGGCGGCGACGATTCCCAGGCACCCCACGCCGACGGCGCGCAGCGCGCCCAGCGGCATCGGAATCCGTCCGACCGTGGACGCCGGCTCGAGCAGGAAGGCGGCGCCGGCGGTGGCGATGACGCCCAGCGTGAACGTCGCCCCCGCGAAGCTCGCGGCCTGCGCGATCTCGGCCGTCGAGAGCCCCCAGGCGCTCCAGAAGCGGTAGCGCACCGACCCGCCGGTGACGAGGGGGAAGCCGAGCGTCTGGCTCAGGCCGTAGGCGATGAACGAGCCGAATCCGACGCGTGTGAGCGGGAGCGGGTGCTTCACGTACGCCAGAGCGACCGCGTCGTACCCCGGCAGGATCGCGTAGGCGACGGCGGTGAAGGCGAGCGCGAGCAGGAGCCGGTGGGCCGGGATCGCCCACACGCTCCGCATCACCTGGTGGTAGTGGTACGCGCGCAGCTCGCCGTGCAGCAGAAATAGCGCGAGGCCGCCGACCGCGAGCATGCCGAGCGGGCCGAGCCAGCGACGGGCGCCGCCTCCTGGGGGGCGCCGGGGCGGTCGGGGGCGCTCGGGAGGGGGCGCGCCCGCGGCGGCATCGTACCGGGGCCGCGCGTCGGACGGTCGCGTGTCGCGAGAAGTCTCCACGGGCCTGCGCTGTGGCGGATGCGGGGAATGGACGACCGCGGTGAGGAGCGTCGGCGGCGATGGCGCAGGCCGCCGGCGGGAAAGAGGACCGGGACGCCCCTCGTGCTGAGGAGCGTCCCGGTTCCGTTCACTGCTCGCGGTCGGCCGCTTCCGCCGTTCGCCGCTCCCCGTTGCTTACCGCTCTCGCCTACGCGGCGTTCCAGAAGTCGGCGAGGGCCGTGCCGTCGGGGGACTCGCGGAGCTTCTCGAAGGCGCGCTCGCGGATCTGGCGGATGCGCTCGCGGGTGACCCCCATGAGGGCGCCGATCTTCTCGAGCGTCATCGCCTCGGAGCCTTCCTCGAGGCCGTAGTACAGGGAGAGGATCTTGCGCTCGCGGGGGGTGAGATACTTCCGGAAGACGCGGTCGATGAACTCCCGCATCATCTTGAAGTCGGTGACGTCCTCGATGTCGGTGCCGCCGGCGGCGAATCGCTCGCCGAGGGTGGACGCGTCGCGGTCGGAGCGGTCCACCGGGGCGTCGAGGGAGACCTCAGTGGTGGACATCTGCCGCGCGGCGCGCACCGCCTCCGGGGTCTCCTCGATCAGGCGGCCGATCTCGGAGTCGGTCGGGTCGCGCTTGAGGACCTGGGCGAGGATCGTCTCGGCGCGGGCGAGCCGAATGAGCTGCGAATTCTGGTTGAGCGGGATGCGTACCGAGCGGGTCTGCTCGGCGAGGGCCTTGAGGACGGCCTGGCGCACCCACCAGACGGCGTACGAGATGAACTTGACGCCCTGGTCCGGGTCGAACTTGCGGACCGCCTTGAGGAGCCCCTCGTTCCCGATCGCGACGAGCTCGCAGAGGTCGAGGCCGTGCCCCTGGTACTTCTTCACGTACGAGATGACGAAGCGCAGGTTGGCCGTCACGAGCCGCTCGGCGGCCGCTTCGTCCCCGCGCTGCGCCAGGCGTGCGAGGCGGCGCTCCTCGGCGGGGTCGGTGATCAGGGGGAGCTTCTGTATGTCATGCAAGTACTGATCGAAAGCGGTGGAAGGAGCTGAACGGAAGTAGCCCTTGGCCCTGCTCTCGGTCGCTTGCTGCATACACGCCCCTTGCCATGCGGAGGGTTTGGCGGGTCGTGACCCGCGCCGGATGCTTCAGCGGAGGGCCACGATAACAGTCGGCACGGATGAGGTCAACATCCACAATCCATGCCGCCGGCAGGCAAGCCGAAAGTCCGTGGAACGTCGTTGAATGACAACGAGTTACGCGGATGGGTCGTGAAACATCTGGCGCGGCGCTGCTGCGTCGAGGGCGCGCTCCTGTGGCGGTGACGCGACACGCCGAGCGGGCTCGAGGGCCCGCTCGGCGGCGTCACGGCAGCCGTCAGACGGCCGGCGGGTCGCGGGGCTTCGTGCGGTTCGTCGCCATCACGATGCCGAGTCCGATCATGATGATGACGCCGACGGCGATCCAGGTCGGCGGGACGTTCAGCAAGTACGCCCCGATCGCCAGGCCGACCACGAACACGATGAAGCCGAGGAGAAACGTCCCGAACGACGACATATCCCGTCCTTGGTTGGTCTGGCGGGCGAGCGGGGCAATAGTAAGGCCAGAACAGCTTCAACTGCCAACCGCCATCGGCAACTGAAAACTGCCCACCGGCATCGGCGCCTCAAAACCGCCGGCCCATCTCCGCCCTCCCTCAGCTCGGATCCTTCTTCCTCATCGCCATCGTCTCCTCCTTCGACACCAGCGTCGCGGTGCCGTGGCGGCGGCCGAGGCGGCGGGCCTGGGTGCAGGAGGGGACCCAGATGTCGAGGATGTTCCCCTTGATCGCCTTCCCGGTGTCGTCGACCAGGAAGCGGCCGAGGTGCTCGCCCGGGACCGTGATATCCACGTGGCGTCGGAGGGGGAAGACGCGCGGGTCGGCGGCGACGATCCCCTCGCGCACCGGGTTGTCGGTGCGGGTCGTACCCTTGAGGCAGTAGTAGGTGATCTGCACCGCCACCTGCTCGCCGGTGCCGGCGCGTCTGGCGGTGTGGCCGAGGCGTCGGGCGCGCGCCGCGCGCTCGGCGGCGGCCTCCTCGCGGATCTTCTCGCCGTTCGCGACGAGGCGCTCGGCGACGGTGCTGCCCGAGGCGCGGGGTGGCGTCTTGGAGGGGCGGCGCGTGGCGGTGGAATCGGTGCCGGCGGCGCCGCCGCCCGGGCTCGCCGCGCCGATCACGGCGCCGACGGCGGCCGCCGGTGAGCCGCAGAGCAGCGCCGCGAGGGCGACGGAGAGGCGCCGCTTCATCCCCTGGGTACCGCGGGGGGCGGCGGGGGGCTGGGGTGGTGTGCTCACGGTCGTCGTCTCACGGTGAATGCCTCCGTTGGCGTCCGCACCTGCTCGCGTCGTCGGCGACGCGAGCGCTCACGTCAGGATCTCGCGCACGAGCGCGTCGGGGACGGGCACCGCCCACCCCGCGCGCTCGCCCGCCATCGCTCCAATTCGACGCGGGAGCGCGTACTCGGTCACGCCGCGCCGCGCTTTCTTGTCGGCACGTGTGAGCGCGATCACGTCGTCCGCCGACATGTCGCGCGGTCGGTCGGTCGGGAGTCCGGCGCGTGCCAGCGCGGCGCGGACGCGCTCGTGCGTCCCGCGGTCGGCGACGCCGATGCGCTCGGCGAGCGCGCTCTCGAGCACCATGCCGATCGCCACCGCCTCGCCGTGCAGCAGCGCGTAGCCGCTCAGCGCCTCGATCGCGTGGCCCAGCGTGTGGCCGAAGTTGAGCGTCTTGCGCACGCCCCCCTCTCGCTCGTCGCGGGCGACCACGGCGGCCTTGATCTCGACGCTGCCGACGACGAGCGCGGTCATGGCGTCCCCCTCCGCGCCTCCGGCGCCGAGCAGGGCGGGGAGGGCGTCCGCCACCCGCTCGAAGTAGCGCTCGTCGGCGACGACGCCGTGCTTGATCGCCTCGGCGAGTCCGGCGCGGAGGTGCGCGGGGGGGAGCGAGGCGAGCGTTCGCGGGTCGGCGACCACCGCCGCCGGCTGGTGGAAGGCGCCGACGAGGTTCTTGCCGTGGCGCGTGTCCACCCCCGTCTTGCCGCCCACGGCCGCGTCGATCATCGCCACGAGCGACGTCGGCACCTGCACGACGGGGACGCCGCGCATGAAGGTGGCGGCCACGAACCCGGCGACGTCGCCGACGACGCCGCCGCCGAGGGCGACGACGGTGGTGTCGCGGCCGAGGCCGGCGTCGAGCATGCGGTCGGTGAGCGCGGCCCACGTCTCGCGCGTCTTGTGCGCCTCGCCGGCCGGGAAGGCGAGGAGGCGGGCGGCGGCGTCGCCGCCTAACGATTCGAGCGCGTCGGCGCCGTAGAGCGCGCCGACCGTCTCGTCGCTGACGACGGCGTAGCGGTGGGCGGGCGCCGCGGCGCGGACGCGCTCGCCGAGGGTGGCCAGCGCGCCACGCTCGACGGTGACTCGGCAGGGGCCGAGCGCGAGCTCCGGCACCGCCCTACCGGCCGGCTACCACGTCACCTCTCCGGCCCCCGCGCGCCGGTTCGCGACGCGGGCGAGGACGAAGAGGAGGTCGGAGAGGCGGTTCAGGTAGACCACCACGAGCTCGGGGATCTCCCCCTCCTCGCGGCGCAGCGCCACCACCCTTCGCTCGGCGCGGCGGCACACCGTGCGCGCGACGTGGAGGGCGGCGGCCTTCGGCGTGCCGCCGGGGAGGATGAACGCCTTCAGCGGCTCGAGCTCGCGCTCGCCGTCGTCGATCGCCCGCTCGAGCTGCGCGATGCGGTCGTCGTCGATCCGCGCCTTGTCGAGCTGCTGACGCATCTTCTCCAGGTCGGGCGTGGCGAGGAGCGCGCCGAGCGCGAACAGGTCGCGCTGCACCGGCACGAGCACCTCGTCCACCCGCGGCATCATCTCGACCGCGCGCGCCATGCCGAGCACCGCGTTCAGCTCGTCGACGTCGCCGTAGGCCTCGACGCGCGGGTGGTCCTTCCCCACGCGCCCGCCGCCGAACAGCCCCGTGTCGCCGCGGTCGCCTGTCTTCGTGTAGATCTTGAGCGTCATGCGGGGAAATGTAGGGGGGAGGGGCGGAATGAGGAACGAGGAACGAGGGCCGGGACGCTACCGGGTGCTTGAATGGCCCCTCGTGGCGTCCCGGCCCTCGTTCCTCATCCCGCCCTCGCCATCCGCTACCCGCCGAACAGCCTTCCCAGCACCCCGCGCCTCCGTCTCGTCGCCCTCGCCGCGTGGCGCAGGTTCGAGAACGTCGTCTTCGGCTCGCTCGGCGACGCGTCGGCCGCGGCCGTCGGCGACTGGTAGGTCTCGGGGAAGACGCGCGCGAGGTGCTCCTGGAGGCGGTCCGGCGTGCCGACGTGCTGCTGCGAGGTGCACCACTCGTCGAGCGCGCGTCCCATGGCGGCCGCCGTCGGGCGGCGGAACGGGTCCTTCGCGAGCGCGGAGCCGAGCACGCGCTCGAGGCCCGGCGCGATGCCGGGGAGCGCGGCGCGGAGGTCGGGCGCGGGGAGGACCGCGACCTCGTCGATCGCGGCCTGCGTCACCTCCTCGCGGAAGAGGCGCTCCAGCGAGAGCAGCTCGAAGAGCACGACGCCGAGCGAGAAGACGTCGCTGCGCGCGTCCACCTCGAGGCCGAGGATCTGCTCGGGGCTCATGTAGTGCTTCTTCCCCATCATCATCGGCCGCCGCTCGGCGGGGTCGGCGGAGGTGCGCGCCTTCGCGATGCCGAAGTCGGCGAGCTTGATGTGCCCGTCCCACGACGCCATGACGTTGCCCGGCGAGACGTCGCGGTGCACGATGTCGAGCCGCTTCCCGTCCGGGCCGACGGCGTTGTGGGCGAAGTCGAGGGCGCGGCAGACGCGGCTCGCCACGTAGGCGCCGAGCGCGGGGGGGATCGGCTCGTCGAGCTCGCGGTGGCGGTCGATCAGCTTCCGCAGCGTGACGCCGCGGATGAACTCCATGGCGATGAAGTAGTCTCCCGCGACCTCGCCGAGCTGGTAGATCTGCACGACGTTGCCGTGCAGCAGGTTCGCCGAGAGCTTGGCCTCGTCCACGAAGAGCTGCAGCCACTCCGGGTGGCGCGCGTACTCCGGGTGGATGACTTTGAGCGCGATGCGCTTCGCGAAGCCGTGCGGCCCGAGCTGCTCGGCCTCGTACACCGTGGCCATGCCCCCCGCCGCGACCTTGCGGACGAGGCGGAAGGAGCCGGCGTAGTCGAGGTGGGGGTTGGACATCTCGGGGGGCGGGAGTCGGAAGTGGGGAGTGGACTGCCACGGCCGGCTGCACCTGGGAGACTGGTCCGGCGCCCGCCGGGTCACCGGTCCCGGGCTCCCGACCCCCACTCCCGAGTCCCGCGTCCGGCCGGCCACTACCATGGCGCCCCCCGCGCGGTGACCTTTCAGGGATGACCACGACCCACGAGATCCGGGACATCACGATCATCGGCGGCGGGCCCACCGGCCTCTTCGCCCTCTTCTACGCCGGCATGCGCGGCGCGACGGCGCAGATCGTCGACGCCCTGCCGCAGCTCGGCGGGCAGCTCACCGCGCTGTATCCGGAGAAGTACATCTTCGACGTCGCCGGCTTCCCGAAGGTGCTGGCGAAGGACCTCGTGAAGCAGCTCGCCGAGCAGGCGGCGCAGTTCCACCAGCCGTCCTTCCTCAACCGGCGGGTCACGGGGCTGGAGGAGGTGACCGAGGGGGAGCACGGCCACCACTTCGTCCTCGTCACCGACGACGGCCGCTTCCCGACGCGCTCGATCGTGATCGCCGCCGGCATCGGCGCCTTCTCGCCGCGGCGCCTCCCGCAGCCGTGCGCCGAGGGGTGGTACGGGCGCGGGATCTACGACGTGGTCACGAGCCCCGACGACTACCGCGGCCAGAGGGTGATGATCATCGGCGGCGGCGACTCGGCGTTCGACTGGGCGGCGCAGCTCCGCGACAGGGCGGAGTCGGTCACGCTCGTCCACCGGAGCGACCGCTTCCGCGCGCACGCGGCGACGATCGCCGAGGTGCAGGCGGCGGCGGGCAACGGCGGCAACGTGCAGATCCTGACCTTCCACGAGCTCGCCGACATCCAGGCCGCGGACGGGAAGATCAGCCGCATCGTGCTCAAGGACATCAAGGGGAAGACGACGCGCGAGGTGGACGCCGACGTCGTCCTCCCGATGCTCGGCTTCGTGAGCGACATCGGCCCGCTCGCCGAGTGGGGGCTGCAGCTCGAGAAGGACGAGATCGTCGTGTCGAGCACGATGGAGACGGGGCGCCCGGGCGTCTACGCAGCCGGCGACGTCACGACGTACCCGGGGAAGCTCAAGCTGATCGCGACCGGATTCGGTGAGGCCGCGATCGCGGTGAACCAGGCGGTGCACTGGATCTACCCGGAGAAGAAGGTGAACCCGGGGCACAGCTCGAACCTGGCGATCTTCGGGCAGAAGGACGACTAGCGCCGGAAGCCGTTGCTCGCCCCCGACATACGCCAGGGGTGTGTCCAGAGTGTGTCCCGCGGGCCCGCCACCGGGCCCGCGTTCACGTCCGGTGGCAGGTGCACCGCGCGCGCTCGCACGGCGTGCCCTTGGGCGCCGCGCCGCCGCAGGGCGGCCGACGGCCTCGACGACGCGCAGCACCGTCGCGGGGTCGGGCTGCTGGTAGGCCTGCTTGAGCGAGCGCGTGTCGCGCCAGCCGCCCGCCTTCGCCACGTCCACGTCGGGGAGCGCCTTGCCCTCGACGGCGAAGAGACGGCGGTAGGGGTGGAGCCGCCCGCGCTCGAGCTTCGGCAGCTTGGCGCGCCGCTCGGCCTTCACGAGGAGCCGCCCCGCGACGGTCGGGACGAGCGGCTCGTTCGGATCCTTCTCGCCGGGCAGGAGCCACGCGTCGCCGACCGTGGGGTGCCGCCGGAGGTAGGCGTCGAGCGCGGCGCGCGCGTTGGCCCAGCGCGGTAATCTCGAAGAAGCCGCGCCTGTCGAACTCCCCCCGCCAGCGGAGCGCGCCGTGCGGCATGTGGTCGGCGAGCCGCTCGTCCAGCCCCGCGGCCGCGAGCGCGGCGAGCACCTGCGCGCGGGTGAGCAGGACGTCCGAGGCGCGGAGGTCGCAGATCGCGTTGGCCCGCCGGCCGGTGTAGCGCGCGAGCGCGAGGAGGTAGGGGGCGACCCGGTAGCGGCCGGGGACGAGCGTGAACGACGCCACGCCGTCGGCGTCGGTCCGGGCCACGGTGCTGTCGCCGCCCGGGCCGGCGGCTGGTAGGATCCGCAGGCGGCGAGCGCCGCCGCGGCGGCGGCGAGGGGGAGCGCGGTGGGGCGGGGCACAGAATGCCTCCGGTGCGGACAGGTGAGCCAGGGCGGGCGCCGCTGATATACGGGTCCGAGGCGGCGCTGTCGAGATGGTGCCCGCCTCACGCCGGCCGGATCATGACACGCTACGCGACGCGATACGCGCCATCACCACGACGTCGCACGAGGCGGAGGTCGCGCCGCGGAAGCGACGGCGTGAGGAGGAGTGCGCTGTGACATCGGCCCGTCACGCCACGGCCGTGGCCGGACGCCCAGTGCCGGGCCTGCGCTCCACGCGCGGCCGCCCTCCCAAAACGTGGCAGCAGCGCTGCCACGGGCCTGCGCACGGCTGGCGCCGCCAGCTGCCGGCGCTCGCGCCCTTGACCTGGTAAACAAACGTCCTAGCTTAGCGCACGGCCCGGCGGAGTAGCCGCCCGGGCTCACAGGCCCCACACGTTCCCCGAGCGCCGCGCCGCCGCCGGCGGACGCTTCCTGCGGCGATCTGGACCTCATCCGCACGACTGGTCGCCCATCACGCCGTCGCGCCCGCGTCCCCGCGGGCAAGTGCCATCGGCCCACTGCCGC
This sequence comes from Gemmatimonadaceae bacterium, assembly GCA_045804285.1. Lineage (GTDB taxonomy): Bacteria > Gemmatimonadota > Gemmatimonadetes > Gemmatimonadales > Gemmatimonadaceae > DATMHT01. The sequence goes on along the minus strand of JBJMNL010000318.1, from coordinate 2,729 downwards.
GCCGGCGCGGCGGGCCGCCCCGCGAGCCCCGCTCTCAGAGCGCCGGGCCCGCGCCCACCCCGCCAGCGCCGCGCTGCACCGCGGCAGGGGTGCCCCATGCGCTTCGCGACCACCGCACGAGCCGCGACCACGCTCGCGCTCACCGCCGCCGTCCTGGCCTGCGCCGACGTGCCGGCGCCCACCGCACCGCCCGGGCCGCGCTTCGTCACGAACGGCACGCCGACCGGGAGCGCCTACGGGAACGTCGGTGCCCTACTCATCGACGAGGACGCCGACGGGCAGATCGACTTCCTCTGCAGCGGCGGTCTGATCGCCGAGACCGTGTTCCTCACGGCGGGCCACTGCGTCGATTTCGGGCCGGACGCGGTCTACTACGTCACGTTCGCGCCTGACGTGACCCCGCTTCCGGCAGACTTGATCCAGGCGACGGCGGTCGTCGCGAACCCGGCATTCGACCCGCGCACGCTCTTCGGCGACCTGGCCGTGGTGCTCCTGCCGGAAGGGTCGACGGCCGGGATCACGCCACTCGAGCTACCCCCGGAAGGGTACCTCGACGGCCTCGCCTCCGAGGGGAGCCTCCGCGACCGCACGTCGTTCATCAACGTCGGTTACGGCGACGAGGTGGTGCGCCCGGGACAGCCGCTCTTCCTCTTCGACGGACTGCGCGAGGCGGCACCGTCCCCCCTCCAGGCGCTCACGCCGAATTTCCTCGGCCTGCAGACGGTCGCCAGCGCCACGGGCGAGGGCGGAGCCTGCTTCGGCGACTCCGGCTCGCCGAAGTTCGTGGAGGGCGACCCCACGCTGATCGTCGCCGTCACGTCGTGGGGCGGGCGGATCTGCCAGGGGACCAGCTGGGCCTACCGGCTCGACATTCCCGAGGCGCGGGCGTTCCTCGACGACTTCGTCACGCTCCGGTAGCCGACGCTCCGGGGACTGGCGCTCCCGAAGCGGCGCGCGCGGCTGGTCCACGCCGGGCTCGCGGTCGGCTGGCGGTAGCCCGCGCCACCTGACGAGGCGCGGCGGTGGACGGGCGCGCACCGCACCGCCGTGGGCGCCCCTCGGCGGCGCATCCTGCCCGCCGTCGTCCCCCGGCCGGCAGCGGCGCCCCCGCCGGCACGCCGCCGTCGAGCTGTGTCCAAAGTGTGTCCGCGCACGCGGTGAAACCCGGCGGGGAGCGCCGACAAGTCGGCGCTCCCCGCGCTCCCTTCGCTGTGACGCGGCGACGAACGCCGACTACCCAACGCTCCGCCCCGTCCGGGCAGAAGGACGACTAGGGGCGCCGGCGCCCCCACCGTCGCGCCGAGTCTGACTGCGCGCCCCGTGTAGCGATACGTCGCTACGCGGGGCGCGTTATTTGTTTCGCTGCCGCGCGTGGTGGGGACTGGTGGCGGGGATTGGTGGTGTGGATTCACGCTCTCAATCGCGCGCGCGCCGGCGCTCGAGCGCCGCGCGCATCCTCTGCTCGTCCGGCCCCTGGTAGCAGCGAAGCACCGTCTGCGGGTCCTTCCAACCCCCTGGCTGACAGAGGTCGCGGAGCGGGGTCTCCTCGAGCTCCGCAGCTGCCGGGAGCGGGCGGGGAAGTCCGAGGGGTGCGCGGGCGCCGCGGCCGTGGACCCATGCGAGCGACGACGATCTCCACCCGCGTGCTGCGCCGGGGCGGCCGCGCCGGCCGGATCCCGGCCGAGCGGCGGCGGCAGGTCGCTGGCAACCCATACTGCGTTCGGTCGCACTGTTTGGCGCGGCGGGATGGGCCGGCGGATGGCGTGGAACGTCTTACGCGCAAGCCGGACACGCCCGCGCTGGCGTTCCCGAGTCCGGTGAGATATGCTGCGGCCAGCCGCAGGGGTGTGGCGCGGAATGCAGTCCAATTGGCGTTAGGCAGCGCCGAGCACTTATCCGGGGACGGTTTCATGCGGGAAAGGTGTCGCCGCGCCGCCGTCTCCCGTTCGCGCCTCGCGTGGCGGCGGAGGCCACGATGCTTGACGACCTTGATGCGGTGCCCTGGGCGTCGCTCGCGCAGCCGGAGTGGAACGCCCCGGACGCCGTCCCGCGCGCGCTGCGGCGCCTCGCCGGGGCCGGCTCGGAGCGCGAGTCCGAGGCGGCGTACACCGCGTACCTCTTCGCGGTCGGCAACGACCACGCGGGGACGTACTATCCGGTGGTCCTCGCGACGCTCCCGTTCCTCGGCGCCGTCCTCGAGCGGGGCGGCGAGTGGGCGAAGCGCACCGCCCTGGCGGCGTTGATCGACCTGACTGCGTCCTTCGAGCCCGAGCCGGGGCACGAGTCGGCCGAAGCGCCGGGCGGCGGGCCCTCCGGCCTGGCCGCGCAACTCGCCGCCGGGGCGGCGCGGCTCTCCGACGCCGTCCACGCGGTGGCCGCCGACACCGCGCTCGCCGAGCGAACGCGCGCGGCGGCGACGGAGTTGCTCACGCATCTCGCGCCCGCCGGCCCAGGTTGAGATCGCGACCGCGCTGTCTAACGTTGCGTTGAAGCCGACAGGCGCCCTAATCATCGCGGGTTCTCGCCTGGTAGGTTCTAAGAAGGGCGGGTGGTACACGCATGGACAGGTGGGCGCCTGCAGCTTAACTGGGGCGTTAGACGGCGCCAGGCATTGTGGTAGCTTTCCGGTCCGCTGGCAGACTATTCAAGCTCCGCCCCGAGGCGCTATCCCGATGCAGAAGAAGCGAGCGACCGCCCTCCAGCAGGCGTGGGGCGCGAAGCCCTGTGCG
>JBJMNL010000317.1:0-1563 GCA_045804285.1 Gemmatimonadaceae bacterium | reverse complement strand
AGTCTCGTCCCGATCACCTCCCGTTTTCCCCTGTGGGAGCAGGAAGGGCTCGCGGACTCCGCGCAGTCCGGGCGCGGCTTTCTCCCCGACGCGCCGACCCGCGAGCGCGAGGCGATCGTCACGAGCCCCGTCACCGCCGAGCCGGAGCAGATCATCCGCCTGCCGGGCCCCGGCTGGACGGCCTTCGTCGCAGCGGCGGCCACCGCGGTCGTCTTCGCGGCGATGACGCTCAAGCTCACCGCTGTCGGAGTGGTAGCGGGCGTCATCGCCGCGGCCGCGTACCTGTACTGGCTCTGGTCGATGGATCGGGCGTTCCCGCGCGGGCTGGCGGACGCCGGCCGGGGCGTCTCGCTGCCGCTGTACAGCAACGGGAGCGGCAGCGTCGGCTGGTGGGGGACCGCCGTGCTCCTCATCGCCGACGCGGCCGTCGTCGCGTCCTTCATCTTCGCCTATCTCTTCCTCTGGACGGCACGGCCCGCCGTCTGGCCGCCCGACGGCTCGCGACTTCCGGGGTTGCTCGCGCCTGCCGTGACCGCCGCCCTCGCCGCCGGTGCCTGGCTCCTCTTCGAGGCCGCCGACCGGCTCACCCGCCGCGACCGCCGAGGCGCCACGAGCGTCTGCCTGGTCGCCGCGGCGATCCTCGCCGGCGGCGCGTTAGGCGAGGGTTGGAGCTGGCTCGCTGGTCTGGGCGTCGATCCGACGGCCCACAGCTACGGCGCGGCGGTGTGGACGCTGCTCGGCTACGTCGCCCTGCACGTCGCGATCGGCGCGGCTATGGCGCTCTGGTGCGTCGCGCGCCTCGCCCTCGGCATGATCGACGTGTGGCGATGTCTGACTCTTCGCATCTGCCTGCTCTGGTGGCGCTTCACCGTGCCGGCGGCACTGCTCACGCTCCTCCTGGTCGCTGGGTTCCCCCATGTCGTCTAGGCCGAGCGCCGAACCGGATGCGCCCGCGAGCGTGGGCCGGGGGGGAGTCTCGGCACTGCTCGCCACGGTGTTCGGGTACTTCGTCTGGGCCGGACACTTCCTCACCGTGTACATCGCGACGGCGGTGTCCTGCCAGCTCGGGCTTGGCGCGGCGAGTGCGGGGAGCCGGACGACCTTCCTGGCCGTGCTCGCGCTCGTGACCGTAGCCGCCGTCGGCATCGTCGCGCTGCACGCGGCGCGGCGCTACCGCCGGCAGCGCGAGATGCCCGACCAGCGCTTCCGGATGATCGTCACGATCGGCAACGATGCCCTGGCGGCCATCGCCATCGCGTGGCAGCTCCTCGCCATCGCGCTGGTGCCGCCGTGCGCGTAGCCGCCGCTTCTGCATCGACGGTCACCGGTACGACTACCCGTGACCCGACGCAGAGGGACTCCTCCGGGCGCCGCGCGATGCGGTCGGCTTCGACGCGCCCGCGCAACGAAGGCGACCGGCCACGTAAACGGCCACACGGCGGTAGGTCACGCGCTCACCGCTCGACCTCCCTGGAGCGCTCGGGCGAGAGGCGAGCGGCGGACCACTGCGCCGCCGCGCCGGGCCAGGGAAAGAATGTGAGGATGTCCCCTGGAGCACCTCCT
>JBJMNL010000316.1:0-1542 GCA_045804285.1 Gemmatimonadaceae bacterium | reverse complement strand
GGCAGCGGCGTGGCGTAGCCGTTCGAGAAGTCCACGTTGTCGGCCACGACGAGCTCGATCGTGCCGCGCGGCGGCACCAGCTCCGCGGCGAGCGCCGCGTACGCCCGCTCCGCGCTCGCCGCCGCGCGCCGCGCCGCCTCCTCGAGCGGGGGGGTGAAGTGCACGGCGAAGTGGGGAGTGCGGAGCGTGCGCCAGTCGGCGTCGGGCGCCAGCTGCGCGCGCGCCGCGGGCGCGGCGAGCAGCGAGCCGCAGATGCCGACGGCGAGCGAGAGGGGATGCGCGAAGCGCGCGGCGACGCTCACGAGTCCCCGCTCCCCGCTTCCGCCCTTCCTCACCGCCCGAGCTCGGCGAAGTACTTCTCCAGCCCCTCCACGATCCCGTCCGCGTACCGCTGCCGATAACCAGGGTCCCGCATCGCGTTCTCCTGCTCCGGGAACATGAGGAAGGCGCCCTCGCACAGCACGGCCGGGTACCAGGTGGGGCGGGCGACGGCCAGGTTCTGGTAGTGAACGCCGAGGTCGCGCAGGCCGAGCCGGGCGGCGAGGGCGCGCTGCACGAGTCGCGCGAGCGGCTCCGAGTGCTGGTTGTAGAAGAGCGTGCTCGTGCCGGCGTTCCTGAACGGGTCGACGCCGTCGGGGAAGGCGTTGAGGTGGATCGAGACGAAGGCGTTGGCGTTGGCGCGCCGCGCGATCACCGGGCGCGCGCCCAGCGCGACCGGCGCCGCCGTCGTCCGCGTCATCACCACCTTCGCGCCGCGCGCCTCGAGCAGCGCCTTCACCCGCTCGGCCACCGGCAGCACCGCGACGGGCTCGACGAGCCCCGTCGGTCCCGCGGCGCCGCCCGGCGGGTGGCCGGCGTCGACGACGATCGTGAGGCCGGCGAGCGGGCGCGCCCGGTTCACGACGGGGGGACGGCGCACGCGCAGCACCATCGCGCCGCGCGCCGCGTCCCACAGCACCTGGTAGCCGTAGGCCGGCCGCGCGAGCCGCAGCTCGACGCGCGCCCGGTCGGTCGCCTCCTGCTCCCAGACGATCTGCCGCACGAGCGTGTCGTTGGCGAGGATCGGCACGATGTCCGGCGAGAACGTCGTGCCGTAGAGCGTGAGGACGAGCGACGCGCCCTCCTGCGTGACGAGGTAGGGCGCGCGCTCCCCGGTGGGGACGACGAAGTCCACCCACTCCGCGGCCGGCACCACGCGCGCCCCGCCGACGACGCGCCGCGCCGGCACGAAGCCCGCCGGCAGCGGCACCGCGTCCGCCGAGTCCACCCACACCTCGAGTGACTGGTCGAGCCGCACGCGCGCAGCGCCGCCGACGCGCCCGGTCACCTCGGCCACGGTGCCGGGAAGGAAGAACCACTTGTACGTGCCACCCGGCAGCGGCCGGCCGATCACGACGCGGTCGCTGTCGCGCGCCGGGTCGGGAGCGCCGCCGAGGAGGGCGAAGGCGCGCGGCGCGACGAGCGCGGGCGCCGCCGGCACCGCCGGCGCCGCCGGGAGCGCCCCCTGGGCGAGCGGCAGGCGCACCGTATCGGCGCCGCGCG
>JBJMNL010000315.1:0-5882 GCA_045804285.1 Gemmatimonadaceae bacterium | reverse complement strand
GTCGGCCTGAGCGCACTGCTCACCGTCGCGGGCGCCGCGATGCTGGTCCGTCAGGGACCGTTCCGCGAGTCCCCGGGCCCGGGTAACCCCTCGGCGACCCGGCAGGCCCGGCACTCGCGGCGGTAGTGGGCTGCCCGCCGCCTCGCGGACCCGGCAGCGCGGCGCTTCGTGCCGCGCTGCCGGGCCCGCGAGGCGGCGGGCGAGCCGACCCCCACCCGGGCGCGCGAGGGCGCGTGGCGGTCGGGGGCGCCTTCCCGTTCTCCCCGGACCGCCTCATGCCGCACGAGACCGCACTCATCGCTACGATCGCCGCCGGCCTCGGGCTCGCCTTCGTCTTCGGCCTGCTCGCCGTGCGGCTTCGTCTCCCCCCGATCCTCGGCTATCTGCTCGCGGGGGTCGCCCTCGGCCCATTCACGCCCGGATTCGTCGCCGACGCGGGGCTCGCCTCGCAGCTCGCCGAGCTCGGCGTCATCCTGCTGATGTTCGGCGTCGGGCTGCACTTCTCCATCGGCGACCTGCTGGCCGTCCGGCGGATCGCCGTCCCCGGCGCGATCGGACAGATCGCGGCCGCGACGGCGCTCGGGACGCCGGTGCTGGCGGCGGGCGGCGCGCTCTCCGCGGCCGGCGCCTACACCTTCGCCTACGTCCTCTGGCGCACCATCGACGGGCCGTCGCGCCTGCGCGCGGGGGCGCGCCGGGCGCGGGCGGCCGCCGCGACTCCCGGGGCAGCCCGGCTGCCGCTCGCGGGCACCCCGGGGGAGCGGTAGCCGCGTGCCGGCGCTGTACTGGGCGAGCGTCACGCTGCACGTGCTCGCGGCGATGTTCTGGCTGGGGGGAATGTTCTTCCTCGGCGCGATCGGCGCTCCGCTGCTGCGGCGCGTGGAGCCGCCGGCGGCACGCCAGGCGCTCTTCCACGACCTCGGCGCGCGCTTCCGCGCCGCCGGCTGGGGCGCCATCGCGGTGCTCGTCGCGACGGGGCTCGTCAACCTCCACTACCGCGGGCTGCTGCGCTGGTCGGGCGTCCTCGGCGACGCCGCATTCTGGCGCACGCCACTCGGCCGCGCGCTCGGCGCCAAGCTCGCGGCGGTCGTCGTGATGGTCTCGGTGAGCGTCGCGCACGACTTCCTGCTCGGTCCCGCCGCCGGGCGCGCTGCGCCGGGCTCGCCGCGCGCGCTCCGGCTCCGCGCCCGGGCGGCGTGGCTCGCCCGCGCGAACGCGCTCGTCGGCGTCGCGGTCGTGATCGCGGCGGTGCGCCTCGCGCGCGGCGGGTAGGGCGGGGGACGGCACGCGTGTACTCCCTCGTCCGGCGGTATCTCAAGACCGCCATTGCGTTCCTCGCCCTGGGCCTGGGGCTCGGCGGCTGGATGATGGTCCGCCGCGAGCTCGCGGGCGTCTACCCCTCGCCGTACCTGGTCAGCGCGCACGCGCACGCGATCCTCGTCGGGTTCGTGATGCTGATGATCCTCGGCGTCGCGCTCTGGCTCTTCCCGCGCCCGGAGAAGGGGGACGCGCGCTACAGCCCGCGCGCCGCCGAGGCGGCGTACTGGCTCGTCGCGCTCGGCACTGCGGGGCGGGTCGCCGGCGAGCTGTTGCGCCCGGCGGTCGCCGCCCTCTGGCTGCGCTGGGCCGTCGTCCTCTTCGGGCTCGCGCAGATCGCGGGGATCGCGCTCTTCTTCTACACCATGTGGTCGCGCATCCGTCCCGTCGGGAGCCAGGCTCGGGAGGCGAAGGGGGAGCGCTTCTGACGAGGGGCCTGCCAGTCGCGTACGGCAGGCGGCTCGCGTCAGCGACCAGTTGAACGTCCAACGCGATCGGTTCCACTCATCCCGGAGGCTTCGCATGCCTGACGAGAGCACACCGCGCCTGTCCGACCTCACCGTGCAGTCTACCGCGTCCGTCGGCGCCGCTGTCGGTGACCCGGACGATCACGACTCGGACCCGGCGGTCCTCGTGCTGGGCACACCCGCGCTGACCGGGCCGGGCGTCTTTTTGGCGACGCCGAGCGACCGACGCGCGTTCCTCGCGCGCGCCTCGGCGCTGTCGCTCGCCATCCCGGGACTCGGCGCCGCCCTCGCCGCGTGCGCCCCGGGCGGCCCGGGCGCGCGCGACAGCGCGCAGGGAAGCACGCAGCGCGGCGCGGGGCGCGCCGGCGCGGTGGGGGCGGGGGCGGGCGAGGCGGACTCGCTCCGGCACCACAACTCGGACAGCAAGCTGGACTCGGCGGTGCTCAAGGGCGCGTCGCACGGGAACAGCTCGGCGACGCCCGGCGCCACCGCGGGCGCCCCGAGCGCCGCGTTCCGGCGCTACGACCCCGCGCTCCCGCCGCTCCCGGCGGACGGCCGACTCCAGCTCCACTGGCACGCGCGCGAGGTGCCGGTCCGCATCACCGACGACACGGTGGTCGCCGCCTGGACCTTCGAGGGCGACATCCCGGGCCCGGTCGTGCACTGCCGCGTCGGCGACACGGTGGAGTTCACGCTCACGAACGACGCCGTCGTGCCGCACTCGATGGACTTCCACGCCGCGCAGATCGACCCGAAGGCGGCGTTCCGCTCGGTGGCGAAGGGCCAGTCGGTGACCATCACCTTCAAGCCGAAGTGGGCGGGCGCCTTCATGTATCACTGCGGCACCGCGCCCGTGCTCATGCACCTCGGCTCCGGGATGTACGGGGCGATCGTCGTCTCCCCGCGCGAGCCGATGCCGCCGGCCAGGGAGTTCGTGCTCGTGCAGAGCGAGTTCTACCTCGCCGAGGCGGCGAACGGGGTGCGCGCGTTCGACTACCAGAAGATGCTCGCGACGATGCCCGACTACGTCGCCTTCAACGGCCGGCCGAACCAGTACGTGAGGGAGCCGATCCGCGTGAAGGTGGGCGACCGGGTGCGCTTCTGGGTGGTCGACGCGGGTCCCACGCACCCGTCGCACTTCCACGTCGTGGGCGAGCAGTTCGACACGGTGTACCTCGGCGCGCCGCCCGGCGGCGCGATCCGCGGCGTGCAGACCTTCAGCGTGCCGGCAGGCGGGGGAATGTGCTTCGAGCTCGTCTGCGACGTCCCCGGCGAGTTCCCGTTCGTGAACCACGGCTTCGGCCACGGACAGAAGGGCGCGATCGGATTCCTCGTCGTCGAGCCCGAGGCGACGTGACCGCGGGTCGCGCCCCGTCGCGCACTACGCCGAGGTCGAGCCGAGCTCTCGCCCCGGCCCGGCCCGGGCCCGCTGGCTGAGCGCCCCGGCGAGCACCCGCGCCGCTGGTGCCTTCAGGTACACGTCGCCCCGGGCGGCAGCGCGCACCGCCTCCACCAGCTCGCGGTCGGCGGCGCTCTTCACCAGGTAGCCGGCCGCCCCGGCCTCGAGCAGGGGCATCAGGTAATCCTCCTCGGCGTGCACGGTGAGGATCAGCACCCGGGTCGGCAACCCTCGGGCAACGATCTCCGCGGTCGCCTCGGCGCCCCCCATCGGCTCCATCGTCAGGTCCATGACGACCACGTCGGGGGCGAGGCGCTCGGCGAGGGCGACCGCCTCGCGCCCGTCCTCCGCCTCGCCGACCACCTCGATGTCCCTGGCGACGCCGAGCACGGCGCGCAGCCCGGCGCGCACGACGGCGTGGTCGTCGGCCAGGACGACGCGAATGGGACTGCGGCTCATCGCGCGCTCACCGCGCCACGGACGCGGTCGAGGGCGGCGCCGGCGAGCAGCCAGAAGGGCGCGGCCACCGCCACGACGAGGCCCGCGCCGAGCCAGCAAATGGTGTCGACGAGTCTGCGGGTCCGGTCCGTCATTGCGGCCTCCTGGGATGGTGAGCGTACCGGCGGTGCGTTGCCGCTCGCCCTGCGCGCGCGGCGTGAGGCAACGATGCCACGCGCGCCGCCGGCGGTCTGTCAGGTCGCGGAGGAATCGCGGTGGGCACGGGCCTCACCGCTTCGTCCGACTTCCCCCTACCGACGTGACGCCGGATCTCCCCGCGTGGATCAGGCGCTCTCCCACAGACCAGCCTGTCGGCGCCGGGCAAATTCATGGGACAGCAGGTGAAGACACCTCGAGCCGGAGCCCGCGCCATGCGCCACCGCCGTACGCCACCCGTCCCGACTCGTGCTCGCCGCGCCGCGCGCGGTGGAGCCGCTCTGCTGGCAATGGCGCTGGTCTCGACCCCCGCGGCCGCGGGCGCCCAGGCCGCGACTCCCGTTCTTCCCTTCGCAATCGGCGACTCGCTCACGTACAGCGCCCGCGTCGCGCGGTTCGGCCGCGTGGGGACGGCGCGGATGTGGGTCGATGGGCCCGTCGAGGTCCGCGGCGTCCAGACCTGGGTGCTCCGCTTCGAGTTCCGGGCGCGGGTCGGGCCGGTGAGGGCCGAGGACCGCACCGAGTCGTGGCTGGACCCGCGGTCGATGGCGGCGCTGCGCTTCCACAAGCACGAGCGGCACCCGCTCTCGCGCCACGACGAGCGGGTGGAGCTCTACCCCGACGAGCGGCGCTGGCAGGGCGAGGACGGGCAGGGCGGCGAGAGCCCGACCGGCGCGCCGCTCGACGAGCTGTCGTTCATGTTCTTCCTGCGCACGCTCCCGCTCGCGGCCGACACCGTCTTCACGTTCGACCGGCACTTCGACGCCGCTCGCAACCCGACCGTCGTGCGCGTGGTCGGGCGCGAGACGGTCGGCACCGCCGCCGGCGAGTTCCGGACGGTGAAGCTCGAGATGCGCGTGCGCGACGCGCGGCGCTACAAGGGTGAGGGCGTCATCCGCATCAACCTCACGGACGACGACCGCCGGCTGCCGGTCCGGATCGAGAGCGCGATGCCGGTGATCGGCGCGGCGGTGCTGACGCTCGACGCGCACGTCTGTGCGCCCCGCCAGCTCCTCGCCCGGACCTACTGACCGATCAGGGGTCTGGCGAACGGGCGGCGTCTCCCACGGGACGCCGCCCGTTCGCGCGCCGGCCGCCTCGCCGGGGATTCCCTGACGAGCTCGGCCGACGTGCCTGACGAGTACTCGCCATCTGCCTGACGAGAGTTCCGCGTTGTGCCCGACTTCGCCAGGCGGCGCGAACGCCGATCATGTCTCCGTGGACCGCGCGATGGCGCGGCCCCGAGGCCCCCTCACGGAGACATGACCATGCGCAGTCGCACCGTTGCTACCCTGGCGCTGCTGTGCCTCGCCCCGGCCGCCGTCGCCTGGACGGCCGCGCGCGAGCCGCTCGCGCTGCAGCCGGAGAGTAGGCTGTGGGTCGACGGCACGTCCACCGTGCGCTCCTTCACGTGCACGGCGACGTCGTTCGAGACGCGCGTCGAGTCGTCCGTCCCCAACGGCGTGAGCGCCATCGTGGCGGGGACGAAGGCCGTCCAGCGCGCCGAGCTCGCCGTCCCCGCCGCGAGCCTCGACTGCCGCAACGGGAAGATGAACGAGCACATGCTCAAGGCGCTCAAAGCCGACGCGAACCCGACGATCGTCTTCCGCATCACCTCCTACGAGGTGGCCAGGGCCACGGCGGGCGCCGACGGGTCCGCGGTCGGTGAGCTCACCCTCGGCGGCGTGACCAAGTCGATCACCGTCAGCGCGCACGCCGTGCAGGAGCCCGGCGGCGTGCTGCGCCTCACGGGGGCGCGGGAGATCCGTATGACCGAGTTCGGACTCAAGCCGCCGTCGCTGATGATGGGCACGTTGAAGGTCGACGACCGGGTGACCGTCGGCTTCGACCTGCTCCTCAAGGGCCAGGCGCCGATCAGCTGATACGCCGGTCCCGAGCCGGCCGCCGTCCACAACCACGACACGCACAACCGAGACCCGACCATGCGCCCCCTCATCTCCGCCCACGCCCTGCTCGCCGCGACCGCGCTCGCCACCGCGACGCCCGCCGTCGCGCAGCAGGGAGACACGCTCACCGTCGCCACC
>JBJMNL010000314.1:0-5840 GCA_045804285.1 Gemmatimonadaceae bacterium | reverse complement strand
TCGCGCGACAGATTGACCAGGTCGGCAGTGATCTTTTCAAACCGCAGCTTGATCGCCTGTTCATCGGCGATGACGGCGCGTCGGGTCGCCGCGGCGAGCAGCGCGGCGGCGGCCGCAGCGAGCGCGAGCGGGAGGCGCGGCACGCGAGGGGCGCGAGGGGCGTGGTGGAGCGCGGGACGTGTCATCTGTGCGACAGAGGGGACGGCGTACGGCGGCGCGGCGTGGGACGGGCGGATCGACGCGGGGGGGGGCGCGGCGCGCGGGTGACGTCAGACGACCGAGGGGTCGCCGGCGTTGCGTCGGCGCACAAAGTTAACGACCCTCCTGTCGTGGTGTACCCCGGCCCCGCGGCCGGGGTCGCGCCGCCGACGGCGGCACCGCCCCTCGCGACGGCGACGCTCGCGATCCCGATCCTCCCACCTCGACCTCATGGCGACGCAGCCAACGAACGACCAGCCGAGCGACCTCCCACCCGACCGCGCTCCCTCGGAGCGGGCGCCTGGCTCGGCGCCCCCGCCGCCCGTACCGGAGGCGGCGCCGGCCCCCGAGGTGCGCAGGAGTCGCCATCTCCTCCCGCTCGGCGCGGCGACGATCCTCCTCTTCTTCGTCCTCATGGCGGTGGGCCTCTGCCGGCCGTCGCTGCTCCGCACCCCGCTCCTCGATCGCGCCGGCGAGACGCGCGTGTCGCACGACCTGGTGGTGCAGCGGGTGCGCTCCGTCGCCCAGTTGCTCACCAGCGAGACCACCGTGCGCGACGTGGTCGTGTACCAGAACACCTGGCTCGGGTCGACCAAGCGCTCGCTCGTCGTCGTCACCGGGCGCGTGCTCGCCGGAGTGGACCTCGACAAGGGGACCGAGGTGAAGATCGACGACGCGGCGCGGCGGATCGCGGTCTCGATCCCGCCCGCGGAGGTGCTGGCGGTGGAGGTGACGAACCTGCGCACCTACGACGAGCAGGGAGGGCTCTGGAACCCCTTCCGCCCCGAGGACCGCGACGCGATCCAGCGCCAGGTGCGCGCGCAGCTCCAGCGCGCCGGCCAGGAGCTCGGCGTCGTCGAGCACGCGAACCGGAGCGCCAAGCAGCTCCTCGAGACGCTGCTCGCCAGCGACGGCTACACCGTGGACGTCACCATCCGCGCGCGGCCGATCGTCTCCGCGCCGGCACGTTAGGCCGGCGCGGCAACCGAGCGGGACCGGCGCGGAATGGACATCGCGCCGTCCCGCGCAGTGGACAGCCGGCGCGCGCCGCGATCCGGGGCGCGCGCGCAACCGCGTCCAGCGCAGCCGCTTACGCGCGGCGCGCGGGCGCGGCCGGCGCGGCATCGCCCGTGCCTTTCCGCTCGTCGTCATCCATCCATAGACGGCTTCGGGAGGCATCACCATGCCACATCGCTTCGTTCGCAACGCGGCCGCCGCGGCGGTGCTCGCCACCGCCCTCGGCGCCGGCTCCGCCACGGTCGCCTCGCCGCTCCTCGCCCAGGGCGGCGCCCCGCGTACCGCCCCGATCGCGCAGATCACGCCCTACGCGGGCTACATGTTCTTCGGCGACTTCCTCAAGGGGCCGATCGGCACGAGCATCTCGAGCGCGAACGGGCCGCTCTACGGCGCGCAGCTCGGCGTCAACCTGACGAGGAACGTCGCGCTGATCGGCAACGTCGCGCGCGCGAGCGGCGACCTGCAGGTCGGCGTCCCCTTCCTCGGCGGACTCTCGGTCGGCCAGAGCTCGGCGTGGCTCTACGACGGCGGCATCCAGCTGAGCGCCCCGCTCGGCGCGCGCGCCGCGCTGCCGATCACCCCGTTCGTCCAGCTCGGCGCGGGCGCGATCAGCTACGACGTCAACGCCTCGGTGCTCGAGACGAAGGCGACGAACTTCGCGGCCAACGCCGGCGTCGGCGTCGACGTCGGCTTCGGCGGCGGCGTCGCGCTCCGGCTGCTCGCCAAGGATTACGTGGGCAGGTTCGACGTGAAGCAGGCGACGTCGCTCGGCGGCGTGAACGGCGACCTCTCGCACAACATCGGCGTCAGCGCCGGGGTGAAGCTGGAGTTCTGACCCGCGCTCGGGACGGCGATCCTTCGCGGAGCTCGGGTCGAGCTCCGCGAAGGGCTCGGGACGGCGGCGCTGGGCCTACCGCTTCACCCGCACGGTGAGGGTGAGCGTCCGCGGATAGCCGGGTGAGAGGAAGCGCTCGACGGGCGCCTCCGCGGCGGGCTCGAAGTGTCCCGGGAACGCGCCGAGGGGGTTCTCGGCGTAGATGCCGAAGCTCTCGTAGCGGCGGTCGAGGAGGTTGGTGACGGCGGCCGAGAGCGCCCAGTGGGGGCGCTCGAGCGAGACGCGGAGGTCGGCGGTGGCGTAGCCCGGAAGCGGCGGGTGGTCGTTGGCCTCGTCGCCGCGCAGGAACTGGCTCGACAGGGCGCGCGCCGAGAGCTCCGCGTCGAGGATCGTCGCGTGTCGGGCGCGCGTGATGCCGACGCCGGCCGTCGCGCGGTGCGCCGGGGAGAGGGGGAAGCGGTCGCCGCGCCGCGCCGAGTCGGCGCCGGGCAGCGCCGAGGCGAGGCGCACGGTGCCGCGGTAGGTCGCGTCGGTGTAGGTGTACGACGCGAAGGCCCGGGCGCCCGCCGGGAGTGCCGCATTGGCCGAGAGCTCGACGCCCTGCCGGCGCGTGCGCGGGACGTTCTGGAAGAAGCCGGCCGTCCCCGTCGCGGCGACGAAAACGATCTCGTCGCGCACCTCGGTGCGGTAGACCGAGGCCTCGACCGCGCCGCGCCTGGACGGCTCCCAGTCGAGCCCCGCCTCGACGTTGCGCACCTTCACCGGCGCGAGCGGCGGGTCGTCGCCCAGTGAGAACGGGAGCGGGCAGGGCGCGGCCTCGTCGGCGCACGCCAACTCGAGCGCCGCCGGGGCGCGGAAGCCGCCCGCGGCCACGGCGTAGGCGCGGACGGCGCCCGGCAGCTCGAGATTCAGACCGACGCGCGGCGAGAGGCGGCGGTAGCTGCTGGTGCCGTCGTTCTCCGGGTCGGTCAGGTCCCGGAAGGGGAGGCGCACGTAATCCCAGCGCGCCCCGGCGGTGGCCGAGAGGCGCTCCGTGATCGAGAGCACGCCCTGCGCGTAGAGCGCCGCGTCGTCCTCGTCGACGCGCGCGTCCTCGCACCGCACGCGTGACTCGCCGCCTTGCGGCACGCACTCCCCCGTCGAGTCGCCGCCGGCGAACGGTCCCGGCTCGCCGTCCACGGCGTACTTCACGTCGCTCCGCGCGTACTCGGCGCCGACGCTGAGGCCGAGCGGGAGCGCGCCGAGCCGCAGCGGCAGGGCGAGCTCCGCCGTGCCGCCGCGGCCGAGGTTCGTGACGAAGGCGCGCGTGCTCGGCGCGCCCACGTTGACGTTGAACTGCTCGGTGGCGTTGCGGCGGACGAACGCGTTGGCGCGCAGCCGCGCGCCGCCGCCGCCGAGCGCGCGCTCGCCGCGCAGCGCGACGTGGGTGAGGTGCGGCTCGAAGAAGTCGCCCGTGGTGTAGTTGGCCCGGCGGTCCTCGGCGAGCCAGCTCTCGGGCAGTGACCCGGCCTGCCCGACGCGGTCGCGCGCCGCGAGCAGCGAGAGCGCGAGGTCGCCCGCGTCGCCGCGTCGGCCGACGGTGCCGAAGAGGAGGCGCGTGCGCGTCTCGGTGTCGCGGCGGTAGCCGTCCTCGTCGGAGCCGCGCAGGAGGAGGAATCCGTCGATGCCGCGGCGCACCCCCGACGCGACGGCGCGCGCGGCGCGGTAGCCGTACGGGCCGACGTCGACGCCGCCGTCGAGCACCGGCGTCGCCTCGCCGCGCCGGGTGGTGAGCGAGAGCGCGCCGCCGAGCGTGTTCTTGCCGAAGAGCGCCGCCGGCCCGCGCACGAGCTCCGCGCGGTCGATCGCCTCCGCCGGCAGGAGGTCGAAGTGGACCTGCTGCGCATCGGGCTCGTTGACGCGCACGCCGTCGAGGAAGACGCTCACCCCCTGCGGCACGCCGACGACCGGGGAGAGGGTGAAGCCGCGCACGTCGAGCGACGGCTGCGCGCGGCTCCCCTGGTCGTCGAAGCCGCTCACGCCCGGCAGGCGCCGAAGGGCCTCCGCCGTCGCCGCCGGCCCGGGCGGCGCCGCGCGTAGCTGGACGACGTCCACCTGACCCGGCGTCTTCTCGTCGGCGGCGCCGGAGAGGCGGGTGCCGGTGATGACCTGGGGGGCGAGGCGCTGGGGAGTCGGGGGTCGGGAGCGGGGAGTCGCCGCTCGCCTCGCGCTGTCGGCACCGGCGCTGTCCGCCGGCACCGAGTCGCGCTGCTGCGCGTGCGCGGGGCGGCCCAGCGCCCCGGCGGCGATCAGCGCGAGCCCGCAGCGCAGCGCCTCGCCGCGCAGCCGGCTCCCCACTCCCGGCTCCCGCATCTCAGCGAGCGACCTCCCGCACCCCCTCGATCAACCGCTCCACCTCCTCCGCCGTCGTGTACACCGCGCACCCGACGCGGACGAGGCCGTCGGCGGCGTGGCCGAGGCGCTCGACGATGGTGGTCGCGTAGAAGTCGCCGTTGGAGACGAAGAGGGCGCGCTCGGCGAGGCGGCGGGCGACGTCGGCCGAGGGGTGGCCGGCGACGGCGAAGGCGACGGTGGGGGTGCGCGGGGTGCCCGGCGGCGGGCCGTAGAGCGTGACTCCGGGGACGGCGCCGAGGCCCTCCCAGAGGCGCGCGAGGAGCCCCTTCTTGCGCGTCGCCGCGCTCGCGAACGCGCGCGCGAGGCGCTCGCGCCGCGTCCCCTCGGCGCCGCCGAGCGAGGCGAGGAAGTCCACCGCCGCCGCGGCGCCGACCATCCCCTCGTGATTCAGCGTTCCCGTCTCCAGGCGCTCGGGGGGCGTGTCGGGGGCCGGGAAGAGCTTGGGGACGTCGAGCGCGGCGACGAGCTCGCGGCGGCCGTAGAGGACGCCGACGTGCGGGCCGTAGAACTTGTACGCCGAGCAGGCGAGGAAGTCGCAGTCGAGGGCGCGGACGTCCGTCAGCTCGTGCGGCGCGTAGTGCACCGCGTCCACGAACACCAGCGCGCCGACCGCGTGGGCCAGTCGCGCCGCGGCGGCGACGTCGGTGACCGTGCCGAGCGCGTTGGACGCGGCGCCGATCGCGAGGAGCCTGGTGCGCGGGCCGATGCAGCGCGCGAGGTCGTCCCAGTCGAGACGTCCCGCGGCGGCGTCGGCGCGGGCGACGCGGACCGTCACGCCGCGCTCCCGCTCGAGGGCCCTCCAGGGCGCGACGTTGGCGTGGTGGTCGAGCTCCGTGATCACGATCTCGTCGCCCGGCCCCAGTGGGCGCCCCCCCACCCCGCGCCCGATGGCGCGCGCGAGGTGGAAGGTGAGCGTCGTCATGTTCGCGCCGAAAGCGATCTCGTCCGGGCGCGCGTTCAGCAGGTCGCCGAGCGCGGCGCGCGCCCCCGCGATCAGCGCGTCGGTCTCGACGCTGGTCGGGTACACCCAGTGGGTGTTGGCGTTGTGGTGGAACATGTAGTCCGCCATCGCCTCCACCACCGCGCGCGGCACCTGCGTCCCCCCCGGGCCGTCGAAGTAGGCGACGGGGAGGGCGTTGTGGACGCGCCGCAGCGCGGGAAACTCGGCCCGCATGTCCTCCGGATGGGCGGACCGAGGAGCGTGGACCGAGGGGCGGGACTCCACGCGCGGCCGACCGGGCCTCGTGCCTCGCTCCTCGTTCCGCCCGTCGCCTTTCTGCGTCGCGTCCGTCATGCCTCGTTCCTCGTTCCGTCGTTGTTCGCCGCCCCGATCTCCACCCCCGCCCACTCCTCCACGACCTTGACCGCCTCCACGTGGTCCGCCTCCTCGCCTAAC
>JBJMNL010000313.1:0-57576 GCA_045804285.1 Gemmatimonadaceae bacterium | reverse complement strand
GCGCAGCGCCGCCGACGCGCCCGGTCACCTCGGCCACGGTGCCGGGAAGGAAGAACCACTTGTACGTGCCACCCGGCAGCGGCCGGCCGATCACGACGCGGTCGCTGTCGCGCGCCGGGTCGGGAGCGCCGCCGAGGAGGGCGAAGGCGCGCGGCGCGACGAGCGCGGGCGCCGCCGGCACCGCCGGCGCCGCCGGGAGCGCCCCCTGGGCGAGCGGCAGGCGCACCGTATCGGCGCCGCGCGAGACGACGAGCGTCGGACGGGGCGCGAAGAGCGACGCCGGAAGCTCGGTGGTCCAGAGCGCCCCCCCCTCCCCTGCCCCGGAGTCGCGCAGCCCGCTCGGCACCGTCGTCCCCGACACGCCGTCGCCCGGCGCCGACGCGGGCGTCACCGGAGCCGACAGCGGCCCGGCCGCCCCGCCGCCGGCGAGCGCCGCGGTCGCGTTCACGAGCCGGTAGCGCGCACCCGCCGGGGTCTGCACCCAGGCCGCCGCGTTCGCCGGGGCGCGGACGGCGACGCGCACGCGCTCGTCGGGGCGCAGCGAGAAGTCGCCGCGCGGGGTCGCGCTCGCGCTGTCCACCACCAGCGGCCCGTCGGCCGCGAGCACGGGGCGCGGCGGGAGGAGCGTCACCGGGTGGACGAGGCGCGCGCTGTCGGCGCCGAGCCGCGCCACGAGCTCGTATTGCGGCGACGTCGCCGGCGGCACCGGGAGGTAGGCGAGGAAGGCGCCGTTCGGCGCCACCGGGACGGCGGCGCCGTTGATCGTCAGCGTCGCGTCGCCGTTGCCGACCGAGCCGAAGATGAAGTTCGAATCGCGCGCCTGCACGAGCGACCCGCTGTCGGGGTACGCCACCCGCGGCGCCAGCGGGCCGGTCACGTGGGGCACGGCGGGGAGCGCCGCCGCCGGCGCGGGGGCCGTCGCGGGACGGGCGGGGCGGCCGCAGGCGAGCGGGGCGGCCACCGCGAGGAGCGCGGCGGCGAGCGCGGCGCGGGGGTGCGGTGAATGCATGAGGAGCAAGGTAATTGTGAGGGGCGAGCGCGGGCGAGCGCGCCGACGGCTTTCCGTCCCCTTTGATTGACCCTCGATTTACCCGTTCCTATATTCGGGCCACTTGTGACCGCTACCCCCTCCACCCCACCCGACCCGGCGGGCGGCGCGCGCGACGTCGTCGTGCACGTCGTCGGCCGAACGGACGTCGGCCGCACGCGCGAGCACAACGAGGACGCGTTCGCCGTCGCCCGGCTCGGCCCGCGCGGCGCCGGCGACGTCGACCCCGCCGCGGACGACCCCGATCCGGAGCCGGTGCAGCCCGACGGGGAGCGCGTCATGCGCGGCGACGGCGCCCTGTTCATGGTCGCCGACGGCATGGGGGGCGCCGCGGCGGGGGAGATCGCCAGCTCGATGGCCGTCGACGTCGTCGTCCGCGAGATCCGCCAGCGCTGGCGCGACTCGGGCGCGGTCGACGCCGAGACCTTCGCCGCCGCCCTCCGCGCGGCGACGGCCGAGGCGAACGCCCACATCCACCAGTTCGCCACGCAGCACCCCGAGTACCGGGGCATGGGGACCACCGCCACGATCGCGGCGCTGCTCGGCGACATGCTCTACCTGGCCCAGGTCGGCGACAGCCGCGCCTACCTCGTGCGCGACGGGATCGCCCGGCAGATCACGAAGGACCAGTCGCTGATGCAGAAGCTGATCGAGGCCGGCGAGATCACCGCCGAGGAGGCCGAGGTCAGCGACCGCCGCAACATCATCCTCCAGGCGCTCGGTCCCGAGGCGGTGGTGAAGGTCGACCTCACCCACCAGCGGATCCGCCGCGGCGACACCCTCATCCTCTGCAGCGACGGCCTCTCCGGCCAGGTGCGCGCCGACGAGATCGCCACGACCGCCATGGAGGAGCACGACCTCGAGCGCGTCTGCCAGCGGCTCATCGACCTCGCGAACGCGAGCGGCGGCCCCGACAACATCACCGTCGTCGCGGCGCGCTTCCACGGCGAGGGGCTCGAGGTCGCGGCCTCGGACGACGAGGTCGGCCACCGTGTCTTCCCGGTCCCTGGCGACGACGCGACGCCGGTACTCCCGGTGGAGCGCTACGTCCGCCGCTCGGGGCCCGGCGTCCGCTCGGCGACCGCCACCGCCGCTCCGACCGATGCGGCCCAGGCGGACCCACTCGCGGCCGCCGACGCGGCGCCCGAGTCGGGCCAGGGCGACGCGGCCGCCGCGGCCACCTCGGCGGCGCCGGCCGCCGACGCCCCCGGGCGCCGCCCGATCCCCGTGCCCGGGCTGATCGCGCTCGGCGTGCTCGTCGCGCTCGCCCTGCTCATCGCCATCCTCCAGCTCCAGCGTTAGGCGCCGGGGCGCCGCGCACGCCCCCCGCCCGCCGGCGCCCCTCCCACCCGTCCCCCGTTGTCCCAGCCGCAGCCGACCCCGCGGCGCGCGCCGGCTCCCGCCGCCGCGCGCGTCTCAGCCGCACCCTCCACGCGCTCGAAGCTCGCCTGGATCGCGGCGCTCTACTTCGCGTCGGGGTTCCCCTACGGCCTCGTCAACGAGCTCCTTCCCACCTACCTCCGGACGCAGGGGGTGGACGTCGCCCGGATCGGCCACGTGGTGTCGCTCGTGAGCTGGCCGTGGGCGCTCAAGTTCCTCTGGGCCCCGCTCGTCGACCGGCTGGGGACGCGCAAGGCGTGGCTCGTCGCCTGCCAGCTCCTGCTCGGCGCCCTGACCTTCGCCCTCGTGGCCCACCGCGGCGCGACGTTGACCGCGGGCGTCACGCTCGCGCTCTTCGCCCTCGCCACCCTCTCCGCGACGCAGGACGTCGCCCTCGACGCGTACTCGATCGAGCTGCTGGACGAGCGCGAGCGCGGGCCGGCGAACGGCGCCCGCGTCACCTTCTACCGGCTCGCCCTCATCGCCTCGGGGGGCGCGCTGGTGGCGGCGTCGGGCTACGTCGGCTGGCCACCGGTCTTCGCCGCGGCGGGGGCGACGATGGGCGTGCTCGCCCTCGTCAGCGCCGCGCTCCCGGCCACCCGCCGGGAGAGGGGGGAGGGGCGCGTCGAGGCCATCTGGGAGCCGGTGTGGGCGCTCCTCCAGCGGCCGCACGCGTGGGCGATCCTCAGCTTCGCCCTCCTCTTCCGCCTCGGCGACTACGCCCTCCAGACGATGATCAAGCCCTTCTGGGTGGACAGCCACTACTCCACCCAGGAGATCGGCGCCATCCAGGGGACGGTCGGCATCGTCTCGACCGTCGTCGGCGCGATCGTGGGCGGCGCGCTCGTGCCGCGACTCGGGACCTTCCGCGCCCTGCTCGCGCTCGGCGTCGCCCAGGCCGCGGGCAGCCTCACCTACTGGGCGGTCGCGCTCGCCGGCGCGCCGCGCCCGGCGATGTGGGCGGCGTCGGTGATCGAGCACTTCACCTACGGCCTCGGCACCGCGGCCTTCCTGACCTATCTCATGTCCGTCTGCGAGCGCCGCTACGCCGCGACCCAGTTCGCCCTCCTGACTGCCCTCTTCGGCGCCAGCCGTTCGATCGGCGCCTACTTCGCGGGCGACGCGGTGCAGGCCATGGGCTACGCGAGCTTCTTCCTGCTGACCTTCGCGCTGGCGGTGCCGGCGTGGGCGCTGTTGCCGGTCGTGCGGAAGACGCTGAAGGCGAGCGAATAGCAGGGAGGGGTTTCTGCAGGGAGGGGGTCACTACCCCTCACGCCCTCACCGCCTCCGCCGAGGCCCGCGCGAGCCACCTCGCGCCCGCCCCCTGCATCACCGGGTCCCCTCCCCATGCGGAGACGATCGCCGGCGCGCCGGTGAGCTGGGCGGCGAGGCGGGGGTGGGAGAACTGGAGGACGACGGCGTCGCGCCCCTGGCGGCGGGCGGCCTCGCAGGCGGCGGCGACGGCGGCCCGCGCGGGCTCGGAGTAGCCCGGCCGCCCCTTCCAGGCGCGGACGTCGCCGAAGAGCGCGACGACGACGGTGTCCTTCGACGCCGCGGTCGGCGCGTCGACGCGGCGCGCGTCGCGCCCCTCGGCGCGCAGCGCGTCGAAGAACGGCTCGCGCGAGGGGGGCGGGTACGGGCCGCCGACGTCGTCGTCCACCACCACGACCTCCGCCGTCGCGCCGAGCGGCGCCGGCGTGCCGCGCACGACGCGCACGACGCGGTCGGCGAGCTGCGCGCCCCACGCCACGTCGGTCGCCGACGGGCGGCGGTACTCGTTAGGCGGCGACGCCCACTGCGCCCACTTGAGCCGGCGGCGGAGCGACCGCTGCACGCGCTCGGGGTCGATCTGGCGCGTCTGCACCGCCTGGCGCAGCGCCGCCTCGACGGCGCGCAGCTCCTTCGGGTAGAGGAGCAGGTCGCAGCCGGCCTGGATTGCCCGCACCGCCGCCGCCGGCTCCCCCCCGGCGCCCTGGAGCACCCCCTCCATGATCAGCGCGTCGGTGACGATGAGGTTGTCGAAGCGCAGCCGCTGGCGCAGGAGCCACTCGAGGATCTCGCGCGACAGCGTCGCCGGCGCCCCGCTCGGGTCGAGCGCCGGATACGCGACGTGCGCCGTCATGATCGCCGCGACGCCGGCGTCGATCGTCGCCCGGAACGGGACGAGGTCGCTGTTGTTGAGCGTGTCGGCGCTCGCCGTCACCGTCGGCAGCTCGGCGTGCGAGTCGGCCGTCGTGCGGCCGTGCCCGGGAAAGTGCTTCGCGCAGGCGAGCACCCCCTCCGCCTGGCAGGCGTCGACCCACGCCGCGGCGAGTCGCGCGACGGTCGCCGGATCGCTCCCGAGCGAGCGCGTGCCGACGATCGGGTTGTCGGGCTCGACGTCGAGGTCGCACACCGGCGCGTAGTCCCAGTTCACCCCCATGGTGCGCGCCTCGCGCGCCGTGTGGCGCGCCGCGCGTCGCACGAGCTCGACGTCCCCGAGCGACGCGATCGCGGCGAGCGGCGGCAGCCCGGTCGCGCCGGCGAACTGCTGCCCCGCCCCGCGCTCCATGTCGGCGCCGATGAGCAGCGGCGAGCGCGAGCGCTGCCGCAGCCACTTCACGAGCGCGCGAACCGCGTCCTGGTCGCCGCCGAACAGGATGAAGCCGCCCACGCCGAGCGCGAGCGCCTCCTCGATGCGGGGACGCTCCCCCTCGAACCCCTGCTCGGGGTCCCAGCGGATGGCGGGTAGGAGGAGTTGGGCGACGTCGCTCATGGGAACTCCGGATGCGGGATACGGGGCGCGGGACGGGGGGCTCGGCTCGCGGGATACGGGGCGCGGCGGTCCGGTACGGGCCGTCTCCCGGGTCGTGCTACCTTCCCGGCGGGGGGGCCCCCCCGCGACCGGCCCCCACCCGTCGGCGGGCGCCCGCCGGCGCCCCGCGCTCCCCCCCCGCTCACGCCGGCGTCAGCTTGCCGAGGACGCGCGGGCCGCGCGCCCCGGTGGCGGAGGGAACGTTCCCCGTCCGCGCGGTCAGGTGCAACCAGCCGAGGAAGGCGAACGCCACCGCCTCCTTCGCCTCACCATCGAAGTATACGTCGTCGAACCGACGCACCGCGCGCGGCGCGAGCTCGCGCGCGATGGCGTCGACGAGCACGGGGTTCCGGGCGCCGCCCCCGGAGAGGAGCACCTCCGCCACCGGCTCGCGCACGAAGCGCCGGTACGCGTCCCCCACGCTTCGCGCCGTGAGGAGCACGGCGGTCGCGACGACGTCCTCCGCCGTCGCCCCCGGTCGCGCCGCGCGGCACAGCTCGACGAGGCGCGAGACGTAGCCGGCGCTGAAGAGCTCGCGACCGGTGCTCTTGGGCGGCGGGCTCGAGAAGTACGGCGCGGCGAGCAGCTCCTCCACGACGCTCGCGATCGGCGTGCCGGCGCGCGCCAGCCGCCCGTCCACGTCGTAGGGGAGCCCGGGGACGAGCGCGCGCACGACGCCGTCGATCACCGCCACCCCGGGCCCGGTGTCGAACGCGTACACCGCGCCCAGCCCGTCGCCGCTGGCCGGCGCCGCCGGCGACGTCGCCGCCGGCGGGACGAGCGTCACGTTGCCGATCCCGCCGAGGTTCTGGAGCGCGCGCCAACCGCCCCCACCACCCGCGCCGGCGCGCGGCGCGAACAGGAGGGCGTCGGCGATCGGCACGAGGGGGGCGCCCTGCCCGCCGGCGGCGACGTCGCGCACGCGGAAGTCGCTGATCACGTCGAGCCCCGTGCGCTCGGCGATCACCGCGCTCTCGCCGCACTGCCACGTCGAATGACCCGGCTCGTGCCACACCGTCTGCCCGTGCGACGCGACCGCGCGCACCTCGCCGCGCGCCACCCCGCTCGCCGCGATCGCCGCCAGCGCCGCGTCGGCGAGCCACCCGCCGAGGTCGAAGTTCAGCCGGCAGTACTCGGCGGGCGACGCGCCCGACAGCGCGGCGTGCAGGCGGCGACGCTGTGCCTCCGTGTACGGGACGCTCACGTACGCGAGGAGCTCGCAGCTCGGCGGCGCTCCACGCTCACGCTCTGCCGCCGCGCTGCGAGCCCCTCGCTCCGCCGCTCCCGCCGAGCCGGACCCCGTCCCGAACCGCACGACCGCGGCGGAGATCCCATCGAGCGACGTCCCCGACATGAGGCCGACGAGCACCTGCGGCTCCGACGGCGGGGCGACGCTCACGCCTCGGCCACCGGGGGGGGCTCGTCGGCGACGACGCGCCGGATCACGCCGCCCGCCGCGTCGAGCGCGCGATCGGCTTCCTCGCGCGAGGCGCCGAGCTTGCGCATGACGATCGCCGTCTTCACGCTCCCGCCGGCGGCGTCGAGCAGCGCGCGCGCGTCGGCGCGCGTCACGCCACACACCTCGGCGACGATCCGCTCGCTGCGGTCGCGGAGCTTGTCGTTCGTCGCCCGCAGGTCCACCATCAGGTTGCCGTACGTCTTCCCGAGGCGGATCATGGCGCCGGTGGTGATGGTGTTGAGCACCAGCTTCGTCGCCGTGCCGGCCTTGAGGCGCGTGGAGCCGGTGACGACCTCGGGGCCGACGATCGGCACGATGGCGACGTCCACCGCGGCCACGACCTCCGGCGGCGGCGGCGAGCAGGCGACGATCGCCGTGCGCGCGCCCAGCTCGCGGGCGCGCGCGAGCGCGGCGCGCACGTACGGCGTCGTCCCCGACGCCGCGATGCCGACGACGAAGTCGCGCCCGTTCACGCCGCGCTCGTCCATCGCCTCCGCGCCGGCGCCGAGCCGGTCCTCGGCGCCCTCCTGCGCCCGCGTGAGCGCCGCCGCGCCCCCGGCGATGATCCCCTGCACCATCTCGGGGTCGGTGCCGAAGGTGGGCGGGCACTCGCTCGCGTCGAGCACGCCGAGCCGCCCCGACGTGCCGGCGCCCACGTAGAAGAGCCGCCCGCCGGCGCGGAAGGTCGCCTCCGCGATCTCCACCGCCCGCGCGATCCGCTCGCGCTCCTTCGCCACCGCGTCCGGCACCGTCCGGTCCTCGGCGGACATGAGGTCCACGATCTCGAGCGCCGACGCGAGGTCGATCGCCGCCGTGCGCGGGTTGCGCCGCTCGGTGACGCGTGGGTCGGCGGGGGCGGACGTGGTGGCGGCGGTGGAGCGGGACGCGGAGGCGGTCAACTCGTCGGGGGTCGCGGCGCGGAGAAGGTCGGCGCCCGGCGGCGCGGCGGCCGGCGAGTGAGAGTCGGCGGCGGCGCAGCGGGGGCGCGGCTTGCGAGCGGCCGCCGCTGGGGATCGATCGGCACGAACGATCGCGCGCGGCGGACCGCGTGTGGCGCGGGCGCGATTGCTGTCGCGCTCCCGGCACAGCCGCTAACTTACCCAGCGTCGCGCGCGAGCCGCAAGCGAAGCGGCGTGATCCGAAACGTGCTCGGCGACGCCCGCGCCACCGGTGTGACGCGCGTCACGAGCGCCGACGCGCGGAGCGCCGCGTGGCGCGCCGAGCGTCTCGCGGGCCGCGTGCTGCGCCACGCGTGCCGCGCCCACCTCTCCACCCGTCGCCTTCCCGCCGGAGCCTCCGTGCCGCCGAGCCGACGTCCTCTCGCCGCCCCGATCCTGACCGCGCTGGCCGCGATCGCCGCCATCGGCGGCGGCCGCGCGCTCCACGCGCAGGTGCTCTCCCTCCCGAAGCGCTCCCCCGACCCGGCGTACTGGGCCTCGCTCGACGTCGGCTACACGCAGCGCGGGGACGTCGTCGACGGTGCCACCGCCTCGGCGTGGCGCTTCGGCGACGCCGCGCAGTACCGGGCGGCGCTCGAGTACGCGGTGGCGCGCGGGACGAGCGTCGGCGTCTCCGGCAGCTGGGCGCGCATGCCGCTGCGCTACGAGCTGCTCGACGGCGGCACCGGACCCGCCGGCCAGGCTTCGTTCGACGCCCACGCCGACGTCTCGTCGCTCGCCGCGTCGCTGCACGTGGGGGGCGGCACGACCGGCTTCCACGCGGTGATCGACGCGAACGTCGGTGCGACGCTCTACTCCCACTTCCGCGACGACGCCACCGGCACGCCGCTCCGCCCGCGGAGCGACACCGACTTCTCCTTCGGCGTCGGCACCGGCTTCGGCTACTCCACCGGCGCCCGCAACGAGTTCTTCCTCGTGCAGGACTGGTCGAACGCGATCCACCAGCGCACGGGACTGCGCAACGACGCCCGCACGAACGTGCAGCAGCTCACGACCCGGCTCGGCGCCCGCTTCGGCCTCGGCAAGCGACGCGGCCGCGCGTAGCGCGACGTGATGACCGACGCCGCCAACCGACGTCTCCCTTCCCTCTGCTTTCCGTTCGCCACCCGCCGCCCCGCACCCCGCTCGCCATGACCCGTCACGCCACGCGCGCGCCACGCCGGCGCTCACACCTCGCGCTCCTCGGCGCCGCCCTCGCGGCCGCCGCCGCCGGCGGCTGTCGCGCGCCCGCCCGGCCGGCCGCCGCCGCGTCGCCCGCGACCGGCGCCTTCCCCGAGGGATGGCGCTTCCCGGCCGGGAGCCGGCGGGCCACCGTCGCCGAGCACGCGATGGTCGCGAGCAACAGCGAGCTGGCGAGCGCGGCCGGCGCCGAGGTGATGCGGCGCGGCGGGAACGCGGTCGACGCCGCCGTCGCCACCGGCTTCGCGCTCGCCGTCACGCACCCCGAAGCCGGGAACCTCGGCGGCGGCGGCTACATGGTCATCCGCATGGCCGACGGCCGCGTCGCGGCGCTCGACTACCGCGAGGTCGCCCCGCTCGCCGCCTCGCGCGACATGTTCCTCGGCCCCGACGGCAAGACGGCGCCCACGAGCATCGACGGCCACCTCGCCTCGGGCGTGCCGGGCGCCGTCGCCGGCATGGCGGAGGCGCTGCGGAAGTACGGCACGATGTCGCTGCGCGACGTGATGCAGCCGGCGATCCGACTCGCCGAGCAGGGCTTCGAGGTCGACAGCGCGCTCGCCGCCTCGCTGGCCGCGCAGACGACGCGGCTGCGGACGTATGCCGCCGGCTCCCCCTTCTTCCCGAACGGCGCACCGATCGCGCGCGGCGCCCGGCTCGCGCAGCCGGACCTCGCCCGCACCCTGCGCGCGATCGCCGAGCGCGGCCCGGACGCGTTCTACCGCGGCGAGATCGCCGACTCGCTCGTCGCCGAGATGCGCCGCGGCGGCGGGGTCATCACGCGCGACGACCTCGCGCGCTACCGCCCCGAGTGGCGCGAGCCGCTCCGCTCCACCTACCGCGGCCACACCCTGTTCTCCATGCCGCCGTCGTCGTCGGGCGGCATCACGGTGACGGAGACGCTCAACATCCTCGAGAGCGGCGGCGCCGTGCCCCCCTTCGGGAGCGCGGCCTACGCGCACCTGCTCGGCTCCGCCTACCAGCGCGCCTTCGTCGACCGCAACGCGAAGCTCGGCGACCCCGCGTTCGTGGACGTGCCGCTCGCGCAGCTGACGAGCAAGGCGTACGCGGCGCGGCTGCGCGCCTCGATCGCTCCGGGGCACGCGACGCCGACCGCGCAGCTCCCCAACGCGACCGCGATCCGCGAGGGGAACCAGACCACCCACTACTCGGTCGTGGACGCCGCCGGCAACGCCGTCGCCACGACGACGACGATCAACGAGCTCTACGGCTCAGGCGTCTGGGTGCGCGGCGCGGGCTTCTTCATGAACGACGAGATGGACGACTTCGCGACGCGCCCCGGGCAGCCGAACATGTTCGGGCTCGTGCAGGGGGAGCAGAACGCGATCGCGCCCGGCAAGCGGATGCTGAGCGCGATGTCGCCGACGATCGTGCTCGACCCGGCGGGGAAGCTGCTGCTCGTCGTCGGCGGGCGCGGCGGGCCGCGCATCATCACGAGCACGTCGCAGGTGATCCTGAACGTGATCGACCACCACATGTCGCTCGCCGACGCGCTGAGCGCGCCGCGCATCCACCACCAGGCGCTCCCCGACTCGCTGCGCTACGAGCCCGCCGGCCTCTCCCCCGCCGTGCTCGACTCGCTCGGCGCGATGGGGCACGCCATGTCGCGCGGCGCCGCGAGCGGCACCTGCGCCGCGGTGATGCGGGTCCCGGGCGGCTGGGCGGGAATGGTGGACCCGCGCGCGAGCGGCGGGGCGGCGGGCTACTGAATACAGCCCCTCAATGCTCGACGCCCCACGCGCACTCTCCGGCTACCGTAGCCGGAGAGTGCGCGTGGGGCGTCGAGCGTGGAGCGGGGCTGGTCCTTACGCCCGGACCTGCACCGGCCCGTTCAGCTTGATCTGGATCGAGCCGTCCTGCGGGATGCACCCCTCGTAGTTGGCCGTCGCCGCGGCGGCGCCCGCGCCGGCCGCCGCGCCCACGGCGCCGCCGATCACGGTGCCCTTGGTGTTCTTACCGATCACCTGGCCGAGGATCGCGCCCACCGCCGCGCCCGTGGCGACCTTCTGCGCGTCCTTGCCCTTCGGCTGGTTGCGGACCTTGTCCACCTTCGCGTAGCTCGTCGTCGCGTCGATCGGGTAGGTCTTGCCGCCGTAGGTGATCGATTTGACGTCGAGCCCCATGACGACGTTGTCGTTCGCGTTCTCGCTCCGCTTGAGCTGCGTGATCGCGACCGTCGCCGTGGCGCCGGCCGGGATCGAGACGCCGTTCGAGCCGGTCACCGGCTCCGACACCGTCGCGGAGAACGTGTCCCCGACCTTGTGGGTGTTCGTGCAGACGCGCTGGCCCGACGCGAGGTTGATCGTCGTGCCGGCCGCCACCGAGCCGACCGCGCCCCCGCCCGCCGCGCCGGCGTTGCCGCCGCTGTTCTTCGTCACCGTGTTCCCGCTCGCCGTCGTGTTGCTCGGGCGCGTGCTGGTCGACGGACGCGAGGTCGTCGGACGCGACGCCGTCGGACGCGGCGCGCTGGTCGCCGGGCGCGTGGCCGCCGGGGCCGGCGCCGCGGGCGCCGGGACGTCGTTCAGCGTCGGCTGCGCGGTCGTGTCGCGTCCCGCCATCTGCAGGTCGCGGTTCAGCGCGCTCGTGTCCTGCGCCAGCGAATCGTTATTCTTGTTGTCGGACTTGCATGCACCCGCGAGCAGCGCGCACGTCAGCGCCAGCGGTGCTCCGAGGTTCCGCACGTATGTCGACATGCTTCTCCAGCCTCCAGGTCGGTTGGGCGTTTCCTGCAGTCGAGCCTGCCGGGTTTTCTGACTGCGCAGGCCGTGAGGTGGCAACACATGTGCCAGGGTTGAGGGGGTCGTGAACGCGCTGCGCCGTCTGTTTCCTTACTTCCGCCCCTACCGCGGGCGGCTCGCCCTCGGGCTCCTGCTCGTCGTCGCGGGCAGTGCCTTCTCGAACGTCGTCCCCTGGCTCCTCGAGCAGGCCATCGACGGACTCCGGGCAGGCGTTCCTGTTACCCGCATCTGGACGCTGGGTGCCCTCATGGTGGGACTCTCCGTCCTCGGCGGCGCGCTCCGCTACGGGATGCGCGAGATCATGAATGGCCTGAGCCGCTGGGTGGAGTACGACCTGCGGAACGCCCTGTTCCGCCACCTCGAGCTGCTCGACGCCGCCTACTACGGCCGCACGCGTACGGGCGAGCTCATGGCGCGGCTGACGAACGACCTCAGCGCGGTCCGCATGGCCGCCGGCCCGGCGATCATGTACCTCGTGAACACGGTCGCCGGCGGCCTCTTCGCGCTCGTCTTCATGCTGCGCATCAGCCCCCGGCTGACCCTCCTCGCCCTCCTCCCGACGGCGCTCCTGCCGATCGCCACGGCGTGGCTCGGCAAGGCGATCCACGCGCGCTTCGAGGCGGTCCAGGAGCACTTCGGGACGCTCACCACGCACGCCCAGGAGAACCTCGCCGGCGCGCGCATCGTGCGCGCCTACCGCCAGGAGCGCTCCGAGATCGAGCGCTTCGACGCGCTCGGCGACGAGTACGTCGCGAGGAACATGCGCCTCGTGCGCCTCTACGGGACCATGAACCCGCTCTTCGGGCTGCTCGCCGGCCTCGGCGCCGTGATGGTGCTCGGCGCCGGCGGGACGCTGGCGCTGCGCGGCGAGATCAGCGTCGGCGCCTTCGTCGCCTTCGGCTTCTACCTGGCGAACCTCACCTGGCCGCTGATCGCGCTCGGCTGGGTGATCAACCTCTTCCAGCGCGGCGGCGCCTCGATGGCGCGCCTGAACCAGATCTTCGACGCCGCCCCCGCCGTCACCAGCCCGCCGCTGCGGGACGCGGCGCCACGCGAGCCGCGCGAGCCGCGCGCGACGCACGCGCCAGGCGCGCTGCCGCCGGCCGCCGAAGGGCGCGCCCTCGAGTTCCGGGGCGTCGGCTTCCACTACCCGGCGGCGCCCCACGACCCCGCGGCGGGCGAGGGCGGCGACGCGCAGCACGCCACCCCGCGCTGGGTCCTGCGCGACGTCTCCTTCCGCATCCCGGCCGGCGGCACCCTCGGCGTCGTCGGCGCGACGGGGAGCGGGAAGAGCGCGCTCATCGACCTCGTGCCGCGCCTCTACGACCCGCAGGAGGGGGAGATCCTCCTCGACGGGGTCCCGATCCGCGACCTCCCGCTCGACGTCCTGCGCCGCGAGATCGGCTACGTCCCGCAGGAGAGCCTTCTGTTCAGCGACACGATCGGGGCAAACATCGGGTACGGGATCGACGGGGGCGACGGCGCCGACGGGTCGCCGGGCGCGGCGCGCGCGACGCCGGACGCCATCGAACGGGCCGCCCAGGTCGCCCAGCTCGACGCGACCATCGCCGAGTTCTCCGGCGCGTACGACACGATGCTCGGCGAGCGCGGGATCAACCTGTCGGGCGGGCAGAAGCAGCGCGCCGCGCTGGCCCGCGCCCTCGCGCGGCGGCCGAGCCTCGTGCTGCTCGACGACGCACTCTCGGCGGTGGACACGCACACCGAGGCGGCGATCCTGCGCTCGCTGCGCGGCGCGCTCCGCGGGCGCACGGCGGTCATCGCCTCGCACCGCATCAGCGCCATTCGCGACGCCAGCTGGATCATCGTCCTCGACGAGGGGCGCATCGTCGAGCAGGGGCGGCACGAGGACCTCATCGCCGCCGGCGGCCGCTACTGGTCGCTTCTCCGCCGCCAGCAGCTCGTCGACGCGATCGAAGAGGACGACGAGGAGCCCGCCGACCCGGCATCGGCGTCGAACGAGGACGACGGCGGAACGTTGGCAAGCGACGCCGAGGGCGGTAAGATTCCCGCATGACCCGTCTGGACGCTCCGGAAGGCATCGAGTCGCGACTCAACGCCCTCGAGATGCAGCAGCAGGAGGCGGCGCGCGCGATCGCGGAGCTCAAGGGCCGGGACGCGCTCAAGACGCAGTTCCTGGCCAACATCTCGCATGACCTCCGCACCCCGCTGACGGCGATCATCACCCACGCCGAGATCCTCCGCGACGGCATCCTCGGAGACCTGACGCCGCGCCAGCGCGACAGCGTCACGAGCATCATCAACGGCGGGCGCCAGCTCCTCGAGATGGTGGGGGAGATCCTGACCTACGCGCGCGGCGCCGCCGACCAGCTCTCGATGAGCGAGAGCGAGTTCCGCATCGGAGACGTCATCGAGCGGGTGCGGGCGCTGAACGCCTCGCTCGTGGAGAAGAAAGGGCTCACCCTCGCGGTGGAGGTCGCCCACGACATCCCCCCGGTCCACGCCGACCGCGAGAAGATCTCGCACGTCCTCGGCAACCTGCTCGGCAACGCCATCGACTTCACCCCGCCGGGCGGGCGCGTGTGGGTCACGGCGCGCGCGGTCGCGGGAGAGGGCTACCCGGCGCTCCAGATCGAGGTCGGAGACAGCGGGATCGGGATCGCGCCCGAGCACCACGACCTCGTCTTCCGCGAGTTCGCGCAGGTTGACGCGTCGGCATCGCGACAGCACCACGGCACTGGACTCGGACTCACGATCGCCCGGAAGCTGGTCGAGCTGCACCACGGGCGCATCTGGCTCGAGAGCGAGCTTGGCGCGGGCAGCCGCTTCTTCTTCACGATCCCGTTCCAGCCGCCCGCCTTGCTGGCGCCGACGCACCCCGCGTCGCAGTAGCGGCCGTCGCGCCGCCGTGCTCCCCGTTCCCCCCGCCAACGACGCCCCGCCGCTCGTCCTCCTGGTCGAGGACAGCGACCTCGTCACCGCGGCGCTCCGCGTGCTCTTCGAGGAGACGGGTCGCCGCGTCCGCGTCGCGCCGACCGTCGCCGCCGCCATCGCGGCCTGCGCGGAGGAGCCGCCGGCCCTCATGCTGCTCGACCTCACGCTCCCCGACGGCGACGGACTCGGCGTGCTCGCCGCCGTGCGCGAGCGCGGGACGGCGCCGCGGGTCACCGTCGCGATGACCGGACACGACGACGACGCGACGCGCGCCCGCTGCCTCGCCGCCGGCTGCGCCGACGTGCTCGCCAAGCCGGTGCCGGTGCGGGAGCTGCTGCGGCGCACCGACGGCTGGCTCGCCTAGCGAGAGCCGCCGCCCCACCCTCCGCGACGCGGCGCTCCCCCGCTCGCCCGGCCCGGACGATGCGATGGTGAACGGTCGGATGCAGGTCGTTGACCCGACGCCTGGAGGCCGACGATGAAGGGATACAAGTTCTTCGAGGAGTATCGCGACGAAGCCATGCAGGCGAGCTCCGGCAACGTGATCGCCGTCAACCTGGACGGCGGCACGTTCGTCCAGGACGGCGGTGTCTGTTACAAGGCGGTCGTCCCCGCCCCGGACCAGGCGATCCCGAACAGCCCGGTGACGATGATCCTCTTCAACGCCGAGTACCTCGGCACCCGCTGCCGCCACGTGACGGAGGAGAAGGCGCGGGAGATCCACCCGAAGCTGTTCGAGTATCTCGAGGCGCTGGCGTGAAGGGCGAAGGGCGAAGACCGAAGGGCGGAATGAGGGATGAGGAATGAGGCCGGGCCACCCCCGGTACCGGGTACCTGGGAATGACTCCGCCGCGATGCGTCCGTAGGCCCCGGTACCTGGTACCTAGGGCGGCCCGGCCTATGTCTCATCCCTCATGCCTCATTCCGCCCTTCACGCTCTCCTCATCCCGCCGTCCTCAGATCCGCGTCCGGATCACATCGGGCGTCCACGCCTGCAGCATCGCCGCGATGCGCGTGAAGTAGCTCGTCACCATCAGCAGCCCGACGCCGACGAGCAGCGCCCCCGAGGCGCGGGAGATCCATGCCAGCTGCGGGCGCAGGCGGCGGAAGGCGTCGAGGAATCGCTCGACCGCGACCGCGGAGAGGAGGAAGGGGATGGCGAGGCCGAGCGAGTAGGCGCCGAGCAGGAGAAGTCCGTGGCGGAGGTCGGCGGTGCTCGCCGTGAGGGCGAGGATGCCGCCGAGGATCGGGCCGATGCAGGGCGTCCAGCCGGCGCCGAAGGCGACGCCGACGAGCACCGTGCCCAGATAGCCGACCGGCTTGTCGGCGAGGTGGACGCGGCGCTCCCTCGCGAACGCGCCCACCTGGAAGGCGCCGAGCAGGTAGAGGCCGAAGAGGATGACGAGCGCGCCGCCGAGGCGGCTGATCCAGACGCGGTGGGCGAAGAGCAGGCGGCCGATCACCGTCGCGCTCGCGCCGAGCGCGAGGAAGATCAGCGTGAATCCGAGCACGAAGAGCAGGGCGTGGACGAGCGCGGCGCGGCGCGCGTGCCGCACGTCCTCCAGGCTGAGCCCCGTGATGAACGTGACGTAGCTCGGGACGAGCGGGAGCACGCAGGGCGACAGGAAGCTCAGGAGCCCCGCGGTGAACGACACGGCGATGCCGAACGACGTACCTTCCATCTAGCTGGCTCTCTCCTCAGACTGTCCTCTCACCGTCCCGCCGCGATCGCGGCCGGACCCGACGCGCGAGGCCGCGACTGCGCGACCCCGACTTGCGAGCGCCCGACCAGCGAGCGAACGACCCGCCGACCCCCGATGCTCCGCCGCAGGCGTCCGGCGCCGGCCACCCGGCCGCGGCCGCCGAGCCGCGCGCGGCGGAGCCGGCGCGCGGCCGGGGCGGTGCGTTGCGCGAATGGTACTACGGTCTCAAGTACCGCGCGTTCCGCCGCGAGCGCCGCCCGCGTGGCGGGCGCCGCGGGCTGATCGCGCTGCAGATCGACGCGCTCTCCCACGCCGACCTGCGCCGCGCGCTCGAGCTGGGCTACTGCCCGACGATCGCGCGCCTCCTCGCCGCCCCATCCTCCGCCGGCGACCGCCCGGCGGCGCCGGCCGATCTCGTCGATCCCGCCGAGCCCCGAGGGGCGGACGGGGCGGAGCCGCCGCGGGCGCACGGCGCGTCCTTCGCCCTCCGCCGCTGGTTCTGCGGCCTTCCCTCCGCGACCCCGTACTGCCAGGCCGGGATCTTTCACGGCGAGAACGCGGCCATCCCCGCCTTCCGATTCTACGACAAGGGGGCGCGCCGCGTGATCACCTGCAACGCGCCGCACGGCGTGCAGTACATCCGCGACCGGATCAGCGCGCCCGGCGCGCTCGCCGGCGGCTCGAGCTACGTGAACCTCCTCGACGGCGACGCGAGCACCGTCGCCTTCACCGTCGCGACCCGCGAGCGCACGAGCGTCTACCGCCGGCTCGGCGGCACCCGCATGGCGCTCCTCATCCTCCTTCACCCGGTGCGCGTGGCGCGCATGGCGCTCCAGGCCGCGGTCGAGTGGCTGCGCGAGGAGTGGGAGCGCACGCG
Source organism: Gemmatimonadaceae bacterium (assembly GCA_045804285.1). Taxonomy (GTDB): domain Bacteria; phylum Gemmatimonadota; class Gemmatimonadetes; order Gemmatimonadales; family Gemmatimonadaceae; genus DATMHT01. The sequence goes on along the minus strand of JBJMNL010000313.1, from coordinate 40,505 downwards.
CGGCGAGCTCGCCGGCCGCTTCACCCACGCCGAGGGGATCTTCCCCTTCATCCGCATCCTCAGCAACGTCGTCGTCCGCGAGCTGCAGACGATGGCGATGCTGCTCGACATCTACCTGGGCGTGCCGGTAATCTACAGCACGTTCATGCAGTACGACGAGCTGGCGCACCACTTCGGCCCGTCGAGCCGTCAGGCGCTCGCCGACCTGCGGCGCACCGACGCGCGGATCGGCGAGATCTGGCGCATGGCGCAGAGCGCGGCGGCGGGGCGCGAGTACGACCTCGTGATTCTCTCCGACCACGGCATGACGCCCTCCGTCAGCTACCGCGTCCGCTTCAAGGAGTCGCTCGGCAGCACGGTGGAGCGCATCCTCGAAGGGGACGCGGTGCGCGTCGGCGGGAAGCCGCTGCGCGTGGTCGCGAGCTTCGCGACAGACAGCGAGTACGCGGACGTCGGCGCGCAGGTGGTGGAGACGGTGGCGCGCATCGCGCCGCCGCGGCGCCGCGCGGTGCGGCGCGCCCTTCGCCGAGCCCGCGACTGGGTGCGGAGCCGCTACGGGCTGCGGGAGCTGATCTTCCCCGAGAAGTACCGCGTCGACCCACGCCACGACGTGGTCGTCACGTACAGCTCCTGCCTCGCACTCCTCTACTTCGCCGACGACGTCCGGCAGCTCGACCTGCGCGACATCGCCGGCGACCGCCGCCGCGCGCACCTCTACGCGTCGCTCCTCGCGCACCCCGGCGTGGGGCTGCTGCTGACGCGGAGCGGCCCCGCCGTGCACGCCGAGGGGCGGCGCGGACGCGCCGTGATCGTGGGCGGGGAGCTGCAGGTGATCGCCGGCGAGAACCCGCTCGAGGCCTACGGGATCGACCCGGCGACGCTGCGGGCGGTCGAGGAGCTCGTGACGCAGCCCAACGCCGGCGACGTCGTCCTCTTCGGCGCCTACGACGGCTACGACATCGTCTCGTTCGACGACCAGGTCGGCGCCCACGGCTCGGCCGGCGGCGACCAGACGTGGCCCTTCATCATCGCCCCCGCCGCCCTGGGGCTCGCGGACGAGGTGCTGGAGAACGCGCGGGACGTGCACCGGGCGGTGATGCGACGATACGCCCTCCACTAGGCTGTGTGTGACAGGGGGTGTCGCAGCGGTTGCGGCGCTCGGCCGCTGGTCGCCGGCCGAGGTGAAGGATGGTGCGTCGTCACGAACTCACGGACGGCGAGTGGGCGCGCAACGCGCCGCTGCTCCCGCCGCAGCGGACGCAGGGCACGTGGTACAAGGACCATCGGCTCATCCTCAACGGGATGCTCTACCGGCACGCCACCGGGATCGGCTGGCGCGATCTGCCCGAGCGCCGCAGCCGGCCGTCACGCCTCCGGCTCAGGCTGGAGGTTCAGCTGAGCTGCTCGGCCAGTCCGATGATGATGCCCTCAGGGCCACGCAGGAAGCAGAGCCGGTAGATGTCCTCGTACTGCGCGATCTCGCCGACGAGTTCGGCACCGTGGCTGCGCAGGCGGGCAACGACGTCGTCGATGTCGTCGACAGCGAACATGATGCGGCGTATGCCCAGCGTGTTCGCCGGCGCGCTTTCCGGCTCGGCTCTGACCGCCGGCGGCGTGTGGAACTTCGTCAGCTCAATCCGGCTGTGGCCGTCCGGGGTCCGCATCATGGCGATGTCGGCACGGACGTCGTTGAGCCCGACGACGCGGTCCACCCAACGCCCCTCGACCGGCGCCTCGCCTTCCAGCTCCATACCGAGCTCGGCGAAGAACGCTTTGGCAGCCTCGAGGTCGTCGACAACGATGAGAACGTTGTCCATCCGCTGAATCGTCATATCCCGGGAGCATAGGGTGGATGTTCGCTGTCTCTAACGGGTGGCGTGGTCTGCGCGCATTTCGGGCTTGCCGCCGGCCGAGGTGCAGGCGGATGATCTACGCGGCCGAAACCACCCACAGCAACCGCGAACGGAAGCTGGTCCAACCGCTGGAAGGCAGCCCTGAGCCTATCTCTGGGGTCTGATCGACCAGCAGAGCCGGTTCTTCGAGTTCCTCAACTTCGATTCAGACGAGGGGCCCGAACGTCCTGCTCCCTCCACGCTCCGCGCTCAGGGTGCGGGCCACCAGAGCCGGAGAGCGAGCGTGGAGCGCCGAGCGGGGCGGGAATAGGGAGCGGTTACAGGCCGCTTCCTCTCTGGCAGTCCCCGCACACCCCGTAGATCACCAGCCGGTGGCGCTGGCGGGCGTAGCCGTGCGCCTCGGCGATCAGCGTCGTCATCCGCTCGAGGCGCTCGTCGCGGAATTCCTTCACCTTGCCACAGACGCTGCACAGGAGGTGCTCGTGGTGCGGCGCGTCGCGCGCCGGCTCGAAGCGCTTGAATCCCTCGCCGAAGTCGCGCTCGACGACGAGTCCGCTCCGCACGAGCACCTCGAGCGTGCGGTACACGGTCGCCGTCCCCACCGCCGAGCCGCGGCGCGCCAGCTCGCGCTCCACCTCGTCCGCCGAGAGGTGGCGGTCGGAGCGGAGCACGACCTGGGCGATCGCGAGGCGCTGCGCCGTCACCGGGAGATTGTGCTCCCGGAGGTACTCCCTGAACCCCTCGACGGGGTCGGCGGCGGTGGGCGACGCCACGGCGAGCGCTCCGTGCTCAGCGAGGCGCCGGGGGGGGCGCGTCCACCGGCAGGAGGGCGCGGAGCTGGTCGGCGGTGAAGCGCTCGGGGTCGGCGCCCTCCCCCGCCCGGCGCTGCACCCCGCGCACGACCGCGTCCACCGTGACCAGCGGCGCGTCGGCTTCCTCGACGACGTCCACCTCCCACTTCCCACGGTCGGGTCCCTTGAGGGTGAGGCGGTAGCGGGCGCTGAAGACGGTGTGGCGCTCCGGGAGCGACGAGTGAACGGTACGCTCCGCGTCGGGCGGGTTATGCGGGTCGTCCTCCGGCGGCGCATCTTGAAGTCGGGGGGGGGCCCCCTCGACGCCCGCATCCCCCGCCTCCGGCTCCCCCGCCGCCCCCGGCTCCCCCGCGGCAGCGAGCTCCGCCGAGGCGGCCGACTCCGGATCGGGATCCGCGTCCGGATGCGGCGCCGCCTCGGGGTCGGTGTCGGTCTCCTCTGTCGGCGCCGGCTCCGGCTCCCGCCGCGCCTCCTCCCACCGCGCCGCGATCACCGCCAGCCCGGTCTCCACCCCGCCCTGCCGCATCGCCGGGAAGAGGTGCACCTCCACCAGCCGGTCGAGTGGCAGACGGAGCGCCAGCTCGCGAAGGAAGCGCTCCTGCGTCTCGCCACTCCCGGCGGCCGCCTCGCTCGGCCTGGCCCCGGTCGCCTGCATCGCGCGCTCGCCGGCGGCGCTCAATGGCCCGCCGCGGCCGCCGGCGAGCGATTGGCCGGGGTCGCCGGCCGCCTCTCGTCCGCCGCCGCCCGCTCGGCGAGCTCGCGCTCCACGTAGAACCGCAGGATGTGCATGAAGTCCTGCGCGTTCGTCACCACCCCGAACGCCTGGTGCGTCCCCCGGTCCTTGAGCTTGCTGACCACGAACTCCGACGAGTCCACGCAGATCGTCGCCAGCTCGCGCAGCGAGCCGTCGGCCTCGGTCACGAACGCCGGGAGCATGTTCCCCGTGGCGATCGCGTGAAGCGCCGTGGCGATCAGGATCGCCATCGTCCCGCGCTTGGTGTGCTCGCGCATCGCGTCCTGCGCCGCCACGGCGTCGGTGATCACGTCGGGGAGCGGCCCGTCGTCGCGGATCGAGCCGGTCAGCACGAAGGGCACCCCCCGCACGACGCAGGCGTGCATGATCCCGTCGCGGATCGTCCCCTGCCGGACGGCCTCGGCGATCGAGCCGGCCGCCCGCACCCTGTTGATCGCGCGCATGTGCAGCCCGTGGCCGCCCGTCGTCGCCTCGCCGCTCCCCGTCATCCCGAGCGTCGTCCCGAAGATCGAGGCCTCGATGTCGTGCACGGCCACGGCGTTGCCGGCGAGCAGCGCCCCCACGAAGCCGTTCTGCACGAACCAGGTCATGTCGGCCCGCGCCCGCGAGTGGACGAGCGCCGGCCCGGTCACCCACACCGGGTAGCCTCCGCGATCGCGCTCGTCGACCAGCAGCCGCGCCATCAACGCGTAGTCGATCGGCTTCTCGCGCGACACCTCGCTCGTCATGAACTTGAACTCGCCCTCGCCGGCGTCCCCGAGAAACGCCGACGCGTGGACGTAGATCCCCTGGCTCCCGTCCTCGGCGTGGCCGACGGCGACGCGGTCCCCCTTCCGCACCCGCCGCCCCTCGCGCACCCAGAGCTCGCCGCCCGCGTCGAGGACGAGCGCCGAGTCCATCCGCGGCTCGCGCGGCATCCGCCACCGCCCATCCACCCGCACGTAGGTCGGCAGGTTCGTGGTCGAGAAGAACTCCTCGGGGAGCACGCCGTCCGCCGGGGCGGGGGCGAAGCGCGCGTCGGGTGCGGCGGCGAAGCGCGGCGCGGAGAAGTCGGGATGCGAGAAGGCGCTCATATGCGTGGAAAGATGGCTCCGGCGCGGGCCGGCAGGAAGCGCGACGGCCGCGACCGCCCTCCCGGTCGGCGGAAGTGCGGGCCGGGCGGCGTGGAGTGACGGAGCGCGGTCGCCGGGGGTCACGGCCCCGCGAACGGCCCGCCGCGCCCCCCTCGCCCTTCGCCGGCGCTGGCGGCCGTTCAAACCTTCCGCCGGGCTCGCCGCGTCCAAGTGGTGACCGGGCCAGGCGGGGCGGCGGCGCGTGACGGTGTCGCCCGCGGCCGAGCGCCCGCCCGCCCCGCCCCCTGACCCGCGCCCGACCCACGCCTCTTCGGAGAACACATGACCTCGCCGCTCGTCCCGCGCGCCACCGTCGCGCTCGCCCTCCTCGGGTTCGTCCTGCCGGCCGTCGCCCCGGCCGCGCTCCACGCGCAGCGCTCAGCCGACCGCGCCGGCGCCGGCCGCGACACGGCCCGCTGGGTCGACAACTGCCGCGATAACGGCGACGACGACCGCGTCCGCCACTGTGAGGTGCGCGACACGCGTCTCCGCGCCACCGGCGCCTTCGACCTCGACTCGGGCCCGAACGGCGGCGTGAGCATCATCGGCTGGGAGGGAGACAGCGTGCTCCTGCGCGCCTTCGTCCAGGCACAGGCGAACGGCGAGACCGAAGCGCGCGAGATCGCGAGCCAGGTCCGCGTCTCCAGCGACGGCGGGCGGGTCCGCGCGAGCGGGCCGTCGAGCCGGCGCGGCCGGTCCTGGTCCGTGAGCTACGAGCTCTTCGTCCCCCGCCGCGCCGACGTCACCGCCAGCTCGGAGAACGGCCCCGTCTCCGCGCGCGGCGTCTCCGGCCGCCTCGACCTCTCGACCCACAACGGCCCGGTCACCCTCCGCGACGTCGGCGGCGACGTCCACGGCCGCACGCGCAACGGCCCGGTGACGGTCGAGCTCTCGGGCTCGCGGTGGAATGGCCGCGGGCTCGACGCGGAGACGGGGAACGGCCCGGTGACGCTCACGATCCCCGAGGGCTACTCGGCGCGCCTCGAGACCGGCACCGTGAACGGCCCCATGCGCGTCGACTTCCCGATCACGGTCCAGGGACGCATCAACCGGCAGATCGAGGCCACGCTCGGCGACGGGGGACCGACGGTGCGGGTGGTGACCACGAACGGCCCGGTGACGGTACGGAAATCGTGACCGGCTGAAGCGCCCACACCGGCCCGCGCCCCGCTCAGAGCAGCGCGACCGGGTCCCGGTCCAGCGTGACCCTGAGCTGTCCCGCCTTGGGCACCTCGAACCGCTCCAGGAAATAGCGCGCGACCCGGGTCAGCTCGCCGGGATGCTCGGCCTTGAGCAGCACGTGCCAGCGCCACCGGTTCTTGATCCTCTCGACCGGGCACGGAGCCGGCCCGACCATCGTCACGCCGCTTGCGTGGCCGCCGACGAGCCGGCGGATCCAGGCGGCGCCGCGCTGCGCGAGCGCCTCGACGTCGCGCTCGGCGGCGCCGCTGAAGACCACGTTCGCGACCCGTACCACCGGCGGGTAAGCGGGGTGCTGCCGGCCGTCGTACTCCTCGTGCACGAACGCCTCGTAGTCGTGGGTCACCGCGCAGCGCACCGCGTGGTGCGCGGGAACCCGCGTCTGGATGAGGACGCGCCCCCCCTTGGGCCCGCGGCCGGCCCGGCCGGCGACCTGTGCGAGGAGCTGATAGCAGCGCTCCGAGGCCCGGAAGTCGGGGAGGTTGATCCCGACGTCGGCGTCGATCACGCCGACCAGCGTCACCTCCGGGAAGTCGAGCCCCTTGGCGATCATCTGGGTGCCGAGGAGGACGTCCACCTCCCCGCGGCCGACGCGGTCGAGGATCTCGGCGTGCGCCCACTTCGCGCTCGTCGTGTCCACGTCCATCCGCGCGATGCGCGCCGCCGGATAGCGCTCGGCGAGCAGCCGCTCGACCTGCTGCGTCCCCAGACCGCGCTGCTTGAGGAGCGACCCGCGGCAGCGCGGGCACGCGGTGCGCGGCGGGTCCTGATGCAGGCAGTAGTGGCAGACCAGCCGCTCGGGGGCGCGATGGTACGTGAGCGAGATGCTGCAGTTCGGACAGGTGGCGACGTCGCCGCAGTCGCTGCACTGCACGAACGACGCGTAGCCGCGGCGATTGAGCAGGAGGATGCTCTGCTCGCCGCGGGCCAGCCGGTCCACCAGCGCCGCCTCCAGCGCCTCGCTCACCACGGAGCGGAAGGCCGCGCTCCCGCCGCCGGCCGGCGTTTCGATCCGGGCCGCGTCGCCGCGCTGTTGCCGATCGGGCGATCCGGCGCCAGCGTGGTTCATGGGGGGGCCCCCCCGCCCCGCCGATGACGGCACCGCGGACGACAGCGTGCTCTCGGCGGTCCGCTGCGCGAGCGCGGCGCGCACGGCGTCGGGGGAGATCGGCGCCGCGATCCCGCGCAGCGACTCGCTCCGCGCCGCGCCCGCGTCCGGCTTCACGCGCCGCATGTCCACCACCTCGATCGACGGCAGCCGCCCGCCGCCCACGCGGTCGGGGAGCGTCAGCAGCCGGTACTTCCCCGTTCGCGCGTTGATCCAGCTCTCGAGGCTCGGCGTCGCGCTGCCGAGCACCACCACCGCGCCCTCGTGTCGTGCGCGGACGATCGCCGTCTCCCGCGCGTGATAGCGCGGCGTCTCCCCCTGCTTGTAGCTCGCCTCGTGCTCCTCGTCCACGATCACCGCGCCGAGGTTCTCGAGCGGGGCGAAGATCGCCGAGCGCGCGCCGACCGCGATCCGGCGCTCGCCGCGCCGGAGCGCGAGCCAGGCGTCGTAGCGCTCGCCGTCCGAGAGCGCCGAGTGGAGCACGGCGATCTGGTCGCCGAAGACGGCGCGGAAGCGATCCACGGTCTGCGGCGTGAGGGCGATCTCGGGCACGAGGACGATCGCCGACTTCCCCCGCCGGCCGACGACCTCGCGCAGCAGCTCGATGTAGACGAGCGTCTTCCCGCTCCCCGTGATGCCGTGCAGCAGGAACACCTCGCCGGGCGCGCCGGCGGCCATCGCCTCGACCGCCGCGCGCTGCGCCGGCGTCGGCGCGTGGACGACGTTGCGCGCCACCGCCCGCTCGGCGAACGGGTCGCGCTCCACGACCTCCTCCTCGACCTCGACGAGCCCGCGCGCCACGAGCCCCTTGAGAACCGAAGAGGAGAAGCTGAGCTGCTCCAGGAGGTGCTCGACCGGGCTCCGACCGCCCACGGCCTCGATCAGCTCGAACAGCGCCCGCTGCTGCGGCGCGCGGCCGAAGATGCGGTCGCGGTGCAGGAGCGACGGCAGGTGCCGGCGGATCGTGACGACGCGCCGCGTCTTGCGCGCCGGCGTCGGGACCGTGGCGCCGGTGAGCGCCGCAGGGAGCGCGCTGCGCGCCGCGACGCCCAGCGGGACCACGTAGTACTCGGCCACCCACCGCGCGAGCGCGAGCGACGCCTCGCTCAGCGCCGGCTCGGCGTCGGGGACGTCGAGGATCGCCTTCACCTTCCCCTTCACCCCAGCGCCGTCGCTCGGCCCGACGTAGATCCCGACCTCGCGCCCGCTACGCAGCGGCACGACGACGCGCGTGCCGGGCACCAACGGGTTCCGCGGCTCCCCCTCCACCGCGTAGGTGAAGTTGCGGAACAGCGGCAGCGGGAGCGCGACCTCGATGAGGCGGGGGACGGCGGCCATGCTGAACGCTACTGCTGGAGCGAGCGCGGGAGTAGGGAGCCGGAGAGAAACGGGCGCGGGTGGTTGGCAGTCGTCAGTCGCTGGTTGGTAGTCGTGAGTGCCTGGCGGGACACTGCGAACCGAGAACTACCAACTGACAACTACCAACTGAAAACCACCAACCGGCAACTCCCAACCGCCCGCCCTCCCCGATGCCCTATCCCCGCCGCGTGACTCCGAGGCCCGGCCCGTCCGGGATCGCGATCTTTCCTCCGGCGATCGTCGCCCCCGCGAACGGCTCCTCGGCCAGCAGCGCCGCGCCGTCGAGGTCCGCGTAGTCGAGCAGCGGCGCCAGGTGCGCCGCGGCGGTGATGCCGAGGCTCGACTCGATCATGCAGCCGGCCATGACGAGCATGCCGTGGGCGCGCGCCGTGGCGATGATCTTCATCGCCTCGCGGAGGCCGCCGCACTTGGCGAGCTTCAGGTTGACCCCGTCCACGATGCCGGCCAGCCTGGCGACGTCCGTCGACACGAGGCACGACTCGTCGGCCACGATGGGGAGCGGCGAGCGCTCGCGCACGAAGCGCAGCCCCTCGAGGTCGTGCGGCGGCAGCGGCTGCTCCACGAACTCGACGTCGTAGTCGAGCAGCAGCTCGATCATGCGCAGCGCGTGCTTCGCCGTCCACGCCGCGTTCGCGTCCACGCGCAGCCGCTTGTCGGGCGCGGCCGTGCGCACGGTGCGGATGATCTCGGCGTCGCGGTCGGTGCCGAGCTTCACCTTGAGCACGGGGTACTCGTGCGCCTCGGCGACGCGCCGCCGCAGCTCGTCGGCGCCGGCGATCGCGATCGTGTAGCTCGATGCCGGTGCGGCCGCGGGATCGAGCCCCCACATCTTGTAGAGCGGCACGCCGAGCCGCTTCGCCGCGAGGTCGTGCAGCGCCGCGCTCACCGCGCTCTTCGCCGACGCGTTGAAGCGAATGGCGCGGTTCATCTCCGCCTCGGCGGTCTCCAGCGCCCACGGGTCCACCCCCTCGAGCGCCGCGGCGATGCGGCCGAGCGCCGCGACCACCGTCTCCGGCGTCTCGCCGTAGAAGCGGCTCGGCGCCGCCTCCCCCCACCCCTCGGCGCCGTCGCGCTCGTCGATCACGCGCACCCACACCGTGCGCCACTCGCTGGAGCCGCCGCGCGCGATGACGAAGGGGTGCTTGGTGCGGAGGGTCAGGATCTCGTGGAGGATCTTCATGATCGGGGTGGGAGTGGCGGATCGCGGCCGGAGCAGGAGCCGGACATCGGGGACCAACCCCCGGTCCCCGCCAATTTACTTCCCGATCGCCGCCGCCGTCCCCGAGAGTCGCGCCAGCCAGGCCGCGCGGGCGTCCGGGGGAGTGCCGCCCGGCACGGCGGCCGGCGCGCTCAGGAAGGCGATCAGCGCGTCGGCGAGGTCGTTGGCGCGCTGGTAGCGGTCGGCGGGGCTCTTGGCGAGGCAGCGCATGACGATCGCCGCGAGCGGCGCCGGCGTCCGGGAGTCGACGACGTCGGGCGCGACCGGCGCCTCGTGCACGTGCTTGTAGCCCACGGAGTACGAGTCGGCGCCGTCGAACGGCGGGAAGCCGAGGAGCATCTCGTAGAGCATCACGCCGACAGCGTAGACGTCGCTCCGCCCGTCGACGAGCTTCCCCATGGCCTGCTCGGGCGACATGTAGTGCGGCGTCCCCATCGCCCGCCCGGTGCCGGTTAGGCGCCCGTGAAAGCGCGCGGTCGCGATCCCGAAGTCGGTGATCAGCGCGTGGCCGTCCTCGTCGAACAGCACGTTGTCGGGCTTCACGTCGCGGTGGACGATCCCGCGCCGGTGCGCGTAGTCGAGCGCGCTCGCCACCTGCGCGCAGATGCCCGCGCTCCGCGCCGGCGGCACGGTACGGTCGCGGGCCAGCACGTCGGCGAGCGACCCGCCGGCGAGATAGGGCATGACCAGGTAGACGGACTCGCCGAGCCGCCCGTAGTCGATGATCGAGCAGATGAACGGGTGCACGAGCTGGCACGCGGCCCCCGCCTCGCGCCGGAATCGCTCGACCATCTCCGCCTCGCGCGCCAGGTGCGCGTGGAGCACCTTGAGCACCACCGGACGGTCGAGCGCCGTGTGCCGGGCGAGGTAGACGTTCGCCATCCCCCCGCTGCCGAGGCGCTTGACGACGGTGTAGCGCCCGCCGGCGGCGCGCCGCAGCGCGCTGATCTCCGCGTCGGGCGGCTCGGCCGGCGATGCCGCGAGCTCGGGGAGCACCAGGCGGCAGCGCGCGCAGTGCAGCGCCTGCGCGCGGTTCCAGGTGCCGCAATCGGGGCAGAACACGGGGCGGGGCGGGCTGCGGGTGAGACGGTGTGGGGCGGGAGCCAGGGGCCGGCGGCCACGAGCGGCGCGAGGACGACCGCCCCCGCCGCCGGGCCCCTGCAGGTCTTCAGTTCCTGGCCACGATGCGCTCTAGGCCCCGAACTGCATTCGCACGAAGTCGTACGGCGGCCACGGTCCGGTGAGGCGGAAGCTGAGCTCGGGGTCGCGGCGCGCCTCCTCGGCCACCGCCTCCTCGAAGTTCCGCCACCGATCTCGCTCGACGAGGAAGCTCGCGGTCGCGCCGGCGCCGGCCGCGTCCACCGTGGTCGGCTTGAGCGCGACCGAGGCCGCGGCGTGGCGCCGCAGCACCCGGAAGCTCTCGGCCGCGACGCTGTCCACGTCGATCGCCACCTCCTCGGTCCGCTCCGCGGCCGGCACCGCCGGCAGGGTGGCCGAGATCCGCTCGGGACGCCGCGCCACGTGCACGCGCGCCGCCGCCCGCCCGTCGACGAACGACAGCGCGTCGGTGAGCGTCACGAAGTGGAGCTCGAGCCACCGCTCGAGCGGCTCGCGCGCGCGGAACACCACTCCCGGCGGGGCCGGCAGCACCGCCCGCTGCGCGAACACACTCTCCACGACGCTCCGGTAGGTCGCCACGTCACCGTCGGCGAGCGCCGGACGCGCGTACGGGCTCTCCGAGACCACCGCGGCGAGGTCGCGGAAGGTGACCAGCGCCGTGTTGGGCACCAGGGGGCGATGAGCTCCCTCGGCGGCGACCACCCCGTACAGCCGGAGGGCGTTGGTCACGGCCCGCTCAGAGCCAGCCGCGCAGCTTCAGCAGCGCGACGAGCAACACCCCGAGCACGAGCTGCGCGACGACCATGATCACGAACGCGTGCGGGTGGTGCGACCCCGGGATGTCCTCGACGTTCATCCCCCACATCCCGCTGATGACGACGAAGGGGATGCTCAGCGTCGCGACGACCGACAGCCCCTTGGTGACCTGTGCGAGGCGGTTCGACACCTGGCTCAGGTAGCTGTCGAGCGTGCTGCTGAGGAGCTCGCGGTAGGTGTCGAGCGAGTCGTTGATGCGCAGCACGTGGTCGTACACGTCGCGGAAGTAGACCTGCGTGTCGGGGGTGAGGAATGGGCTCGGCCGGTTGGTGAGGACGTTGAAGACCTCTCGCTGCGGCGCGAGGTGGCGCCGCAGCGAGAGGACGAGGCGCTTGACGCTGAAGATGTCGCGCAGCGCCGACTGGTCGAAGCCGACGAAGACGCGCTCCTCGAGCCCGTCGATGAAGTCGTCGAGCTGGTCCACGATCGGGAAGTAGGCGTCGACGGCCATGTCGGCGATCGAGTGCATCATGCGGCCGGGCCCCCGGGCGAGGAGGTCGGGGGCCCGGTCCACGCGGTGCTTCATCTCGTCGACGGCCGCCGAGTCCGCGCCGTGCACGGTGACGACGAAGTTCTTCCCGAGGAAGAAGTCGAGGTTGAACGTGTCGGTGTCGTACGGGTCCTCGTCCGTCTCCTCGCGGAAGCGAACGCCGCGCACGATCAGGAAGAGGTAGTTGGGGAACTCCTCGACCTTGACGCGACTGCGCGGGTTGAGCGCATCCTCCACCGACAGCGGGTGGAAGCGGAACACCTTGTCGAGCACCGCGCACTGGTGGCGGTCCGCGGTGTCCACGTCCACCCAGAGCACGCCGGTCCCGGCGGCGAGCACCTCGGCGAGCTCGCGGGGCGAGAGGTTCCGGCGGAGCGTCCCCTGCTCGTCGAGGAAGTAGGAGCAGGGAAAGCCGTTGGCCGGCGCGGGCGTCGCCGGCGTCGCCGGGAGGGGCGCGGCCGGAGGCGCGGCCGAGGAGCCGCGCGCGACCTGGCTCCCCGCGCCGTCGCCTACGGTTCCCTGGCGTGCGGCCACTTGACCCCCTTGATGAGCTGGAAGCCGATCGCGCGCTCGCGCGAGAGCTCGCGGAGCAGCGTCGTCTCGCGCTCTACCGCGCCACGCGCCTCGCGCCACCCCCACTGGCGCCACGCCCGCCCGACGATCTGCATCTTCTGCTGCCACGTCAGCGGCGGCTCGCCGCCCGCCCCCTTCGTCGCGCCGCTCCCCCGCGCCGGCGACCCGGGGCCGCCCGAGGTCCAGTCCTGCACCTGGATGTCGACCACGCCCGCGTCGCGCAACATCTGCTTCCACTCGACGAGGAGCCGCGGCCGGAGCCCGAGCCGCTCGACGAGCAGCTCCCGTCCGTGGCCACCGAGCTCGGCGCACCAGGTGAGCTGGAGCAGGACGACCGCGCCCATCGGCTTGGTGACGCGGACGAGCTCCTCGACCGCCCGCTCGGGGCTCGCCGCGGCGGCGAGCACGAGCTCGCCGACGGCGCAGTCGAAGACGGCGGTCTCATGCGGCAGGTCGTCGAGCGCCGCCTGCTCGTACGAGAGGGGGAGCGGCTCGGGAAGGGCGCGGGCCCGTGCCTCGGCGCGCTCGATCCGCTCCGGGTCGGGATCGACGCCCGTGACGGCGGCGCCGCTGCGCGTCGCCAGCCACTCGGCGGTCACCCCCTCGCCGCAGCCGGAGACGAGCATCTCCTGGCCGGCTCCGACCTCGGTGAGCCGCACGACCTCGCGGTACAGCTCCTCGCCTGTCGCGCGCCATCGGCCGAGCACCGCGAGCTGCACGAGCCGCAGCACCGCCGGGGCCGGCGGGACGACCTGCGACGCCCTCATGAGGGGGGTGGGAGTCAAGGCTTCGATGACCGGATCCGCGGCGGCCCGCCAGGCGGCCCGGTCGGGCGCGGCGTGCTCACCACGGGGAGGTCGACGCTGAAGGGTGGCACCCAAAGATAGCCAGGTTCAGCAGACAGGACGAAGGGACGGAAGGGCAGGAAACGGGCCCAAGAGGGGGGCGAGGATGCCGGGTGCGACGTTTCGGTGAGGGCCCACGGCGAGATCGAGGTAGCTTCCCGGTGGGGGGGCCCCCCGCGCCCGGCCACTCACGGGCGGGTGGCACCGCTCCGCACCGCGTCAGAGCAGCCCCTTCAGGTGGACCACGCACGCCTCCCCCAGCATCTCCGGCGCGTACCCCCCTTCGAGGGCGCTCACGACGCGCCCCCCGCACCACGACTCGGCGCGCCCCACCATGGAGCGCGTCAGCTGGTCCACGTGCTCCAGCTCCAGGGTGAAGCCGCCCAGGGGGTCGCCGCGGAGCGAGTCGAAGCCGGCGGAAATGAGCAGGAGGTCGGGGCGCCAGCCGCCAGCAGTCGCGTCGTCCACCGCCCGCTCGAGGGCCTCCACGTAGCGCTCCGGCGGCAGGGCGGCGGGGAGTGGGACGTTCCACACCGAGCCGTGCGGCCCGCGGTCGTCGGCGGCGCCGGTGCCGGGATACCAGGGCCACTGGTGCATGGACACGAAGCGGATCTGCGGGTCCCCCTCGACGAGCGCCTGCGTCCCGTTCCCATGGTGCACGTCCCAGTCGACGATCAGCACCCGCTCGAGCCCGTGCCTCCGGCGCGCGTAGTGCGCGCCGAGGGCGACGTTGCCGAAGAGGCAGAAGCCCATCCCGCCGCCGCGCAGCGCGTGGTGGCCCGGCGGGCGCACGGCGGAGAAGCTGCGGACGGCGCGCCCGTCGAGCGCCATGTCCACCGCGTCGAGCACGCAGCCGGCGCCGGCGGTCGCGGCGTCCCACGAGCCCTCGCTCACCACGGTGTCCGCGTCGAGCCGCCCGCCTCCCGCGGCGGCGGCGCGCCGTACGAGGTCGACGTACGCCGGCTCGTGGACCAGCGCCAGCTCGTCCGCGCTCGCGTGCCGCCCCTCCGCGTGGACGAGCCGCTCGAACAGCTCCAGATCGCCGCGCAGCGCCCGCGGGATCGCGCGCAGCCGCCCGACGTGCTCCGGGTGGCCCCACCCCGTGTCGTGGCGGCCGCAGTCGGAGTGGGAGAGGAAGGCGGTGGACATCGAATGGAAGGCGGGATGAGGGGGAGAAACGGGAGGGGCGGAAAGAGGCAGAATCAGCAGAGGTGGGATGAGGAGGAATCGGGAGAGGCGGAATCAGGAAGAATTTGGAGAGGCGGAACGAGGCATGAGGAATGAGGCCGGGACCCTCCGCGTGGCTGCTCGAGCCACCGGTGGGCTCCCGGCCTCATTCCTCATGCCTCGTTCCGCCCTTCGCCTTTCATTCCGCCCTTCGCCTTTCATTCCGCCCTTCCGCCTTCACTTCTCATTCCGCCTTTGAAGGCTCCTCCTTCCGTCTCGCTTCACCGCACCGGCCGCCGACGCCTGTGGGTCAGCAGGAACGTCGACCCGTCCACCGCCCCCGTCTCCGCCACCGGCGCGCTCTCGTCCAGCACCTCGAAGCCGCCGAGCTTGAGGACGAAGTCGTCGTGGTACTCGCCCTCGGGGTAGAGGGCGGCCAGCGCGCGCACCTTGAGCGCGAGCACCGGCTCGGTGGGGGGGAGCACGACGCGGACGGCGTCCCACACCTCCGGCATCTGGACGCGGACGGTGAGGTCGCCGCCCGCGCCCGGCTCGCCGATGCGGATCGTGTCCGGGCGCGCGCGGAGGGTGGTGACGAACGGGGCGGCGCCGTTGCGCGCCGGCACGACCGGCGGCGCCTCGGCCGGCGCCGGGGTCGTGGGTCCGGTGATGTCCGTCATGCGGCCGCTCCGGCCGGCGGCGCGGGCGCGTCGGGCGCGGCCGCGGGCTCGAGCGGGGGGAGCGTCGCGAAGAAGCGCGCGATCTGCTGGTCGAACAGGTACGTGGAGCCGGTGACCGCGGTGCCGCCCTCGACAGGTGCCACGCCGATGATCAGCTCCTCCCCGCCCTGCCCGCGGAACGACGCGAACGTCGGCCCTTCCTTCTCGAGGAAGGCGGCGTAGATGCTGAGGCGGCGGACGAAGAAGCGCTTGGCCGCGGCGAGCACCTCCGCTGGCGCCAGCGTCGTGCGCGTCTGCTGGAGGGTTCGGGACTGCTGCTGGTTCATTGTCAGTCGATGGACCGAGTGGTGGCGGCCGGCGGCGGGTGGGCGGCCGGAATCGAGAGCGGCCGCACCCGGGAGCGGCCGGGCGCCGGGCTTCCCCTCCCGACTCCGCGCTCCCGCCGCGGATGGAATCTAATCGGTCGGGGAGGCCGTCTCCCCCACCGCTTCCGGGAGCGTGGCGGGGACGTATTCGAGCGGCAGCTCCACGGTGAAGCGCGTCCCCTGCCCCACCTCCGACGCGACCTCGATGTCGCCGCCGAGGAGTTGGGCGAGGCGGCGCGCGAGCGCGAGGCCGAGCCCCGTGCCGCCGTAGCGGCGCGTCATCGAGCCGTCGGCCTGCCGGAACTCGTCGAAGATCGCCTGCTGCGCCTCGGCGGGGATGCCGATCCCGGTGTCCTGAACGCCGTACGCCACGCGGCCCCGCCGCACCTCGACCGTGAGGCGGACCTCTCCCTGCGGCGTGAACTTGTACGCGTTGCTGAGGAGGCTGATGAGGATCTTGGTGATCTTCTTCCGGTCGCTCCGCATCGGCGGCAGGAAGGTGTCGGGCTCCTCGATCCGCAGCGCGACGCTCGACGGCCGCCCCCGGGTGGAGGCGGCCGCGGCGCGGAGGGGCTCGCGCGGGTCGAACTCCTCTTCTTCGACGGCGAGGTTGCCTCGCTTCAGCGTCGTCAGCTCGAGCAGGTTGTCGACGAGGGCGAGCAGGCGATCGCTCGCCCCGCGCACCTGGTTCAGGTCCTCGCGCTGCTCGACGGTGAGCGGGCCGGAGATCCCCTCCTGGAGGAGCGAGATGTAGCCCATCACCGCCGTGAGCGGCGTGCGGAGCTCGTGCGAGACGTTGGCCAGGAACTCGTCCTTGACGCGACGGGCCTCGAGCACCGCCACGTACTGCTGCTCGAGCTCCGCCTTGCTCTCGACGAGCGCCGCGTTCGTGCGCCGCAGGTCCTCGATCAGCGACGCCTTCTCCGCCGTCGCCGCCATCTGGTCGGCGACGATCCGCAGCAGGTTGCGCTGCTCCGCGGTGAAACCCCCCGCGCCGGCGAAGTAGAAGGTGACCGCGCCGAGCACCCGCCGCCCCGTCTGCAGCGGCAGCGCGACGATGGCGCGGAAGCCGAGCTCCGTGGCGACGTCCTGCCAGTCGGCGAGCGACGGGTCGGCGAAGACGTCCGGGACCTCGACCGCCCGCCGCTCGGCGACGGCCTCCCCACTCGGCCCGAAGCCGACGCGCACGCGCATCTCGCCGAGCCAGGGGCGGTAGCGCTCCGGCCAGTTGTGCGCGGCGGCGAGCGCCATGAGCTCCGAGGCGCCGTCCACCAGGTAGACCGAGGCGAAGGCGGCGCCGGCGAGGGGGCTGACGCGCTCCAGCGCGAAGCGGAAGACCTCCTCGGGACGGTCCGCGGTGAGGAAGGCGTGCACGATCTCGTGCACCGCCATGAGCTCGCGGAGCTGCGCGTCGCGTGTCGCCGCCGCCTGTGCGTCTCGATCGCCCCCACCGCCCGGTGCCGGCGCGGCGGGCGACGCGCCCGCCATCTCGCGGTCAGCGTGACGCGCGGCGACGCTGCCGGGGGCCGACGTGAGGCTCGCCGGCTCGTCGTCCGGCGAACGATGCTCGCTGGGTGCGGGCGGAAGGATGGGCACGTAACCGAATGTACATTCCGGCGTGCCAGGGGGAAAGACGACGGCCCGGCGTCACCGCTTCAACGCCAGCGGCCTCACTTCGAGCTGGTAGACGAGGACACCCGGCGGCGTGGCCAGCACGTGGGCGACGCTCTCCGCGACGTCCTCGGGGCGCATCATCCAGCTCGTGTCCTGGCCGTCCGGGTGGATCCCCGTCGCCACCGACCCGGGCATGACGACGGAGACCTTCACGCCGCTGTCGCGGACCTCGAAGAGGAGCGACTCGCTGAACCCCATCACGGCGTGCTTCGTGGCCGCGTAGGCGGTGCCGCCGACGAACGCGCCCCGCCCCGCCGTGGAGCCGATCGTCACCACGTGCCCGCGTCCCCGCGCCACCATCCCGGGGAGCACGGCGCGCGTCACGTGATAGAGCGCGTTCAGGTTCACGTCCACCATCGCGTGCCACTCCTCGGGGGCGAGGTCGAGGAAGCGCTTCTGCGTCATGACGCCGGCGTCGTTGACGAGGGCGTCCACCTCGACGCCGGCGAGCGCCTCCGCCACCGCCCGAGGGTTCGCCACGTCGAGCGTCACCGTCGCGCATCGCCCGCCCCCCTCCCCGATCTCCGCCGCCAGCTCCTCCAGCGCGCGCTCCGACCGCGCCGCCGCCACGACGTCGTACTCGCGCGCCAGGCGCAGCGCGATCGCGCGGCCGATGCCGCGGGAGGCACCCGTGATCAGGACCGAGGGACGGGGGCGTTCCGGCATGGCTACCCTCGCCTCATTTCGCCACCCGCCACACCGCCCCGTAGATCATCCGCGTCCCCCAGTGCAGCGATTCGAGCGGGATGCGCTCGTCGTTGCCGTGCATGCGGTCCTCGTCGTCCTGGTTCATCGGGAAGGGGAGGACGCCGAAGGCCTGCATGCCGAGGCGGCGGAGGCGGGCGCTGTCGGTGGCGCCCGTGCTCAGGTAGGGGACGACGGCCATCGCCGGGTTCAGCTCGCGCACGCTCTCGGCGATCGCCGCGAACATCGGCGACGCGAAGTCCGACGCCGGCGCGTCCTCGCCCCGCTCCGCCACCGTGAGCTCGACCAGCGTGTCGCCGACCGCGCGCGACAGCCGGCGGATCACCGAATCGATCGACTGGCCCGGCAGGGTGCGGACGTTGAGCGTCGCGCTGGCCTCCGTCGGGATCACGTTCTCGCGGATCCCTCCCTGCACCATCGTGGCCGAGATCCCGTTGCGGAGCACGGCGTCGAACACCGGCGTCCGCGCCAGCACCTTCGCGCCGCGCCGTACGCGCGACGAGTCCCGGGAGGCGACGTCGGCCATCGCCTGCCGCTCGGCGCGATCGGGCCAGACCCGGCTCAGCTCCGCGAAGAACCGGCGCGTCGTCGGCGTCACCACGGTGGGCTCGCGGTGGGCGCCGATCGCCGCCAGGGCGCGGCCGAGGCGCAGCACCGCGTTCCCGCCGAGCGGCACCGAGGCGTGCCCGCCCGGCCCGTGCGCGGTGACCTTGACGACGTGCGACACCTTCTCCGTGTTCTGCACCGCCACGTAGAGCGGCGCGCCGCGCACGACGCGCGTCCGCCCGCCCTCGTTCAGCGCGAACTCGGCGCGCACCAGCTCGGGGTGGTGCTCGATCAGCCACCCCATGCCGAAGTCGCCCCCCGCCTCCTCGTCGGAGTTGGCGACCATCACGACGTCCCGCGACAGCGTGCCGCCCTTGTCGACGACGTTCCGCTTGAGCAGGAGCATCGTCTCGAGGTTCGCGGCGAGCATCCCCTTGTCGTCGATCGCGCCGCGGCCGTAGAGGTAGCCGTCCTTCACCTCGGCGGCGAACGGGTCGACCGACCAGTGCGCGCGCTCGACGCCGACGACGTCCATGTGTCCCATGAGGATCACCGGCCGCTTCGCCCCCGTCCCCTTGAGCCGCGCGACGAACGCGGCCCGCCCGGGGGCCGGCTCGAAGAGGGCGGTCTCGACGCCGGCCGCCCGGAGCGTGCTGTCGAGGTAGCGCGCCACCTGCATCTCCCGGCCCGGCGGGTTCTGCGTGTCGAGCCGGATCATCCGCTTGAGGTGCTCGAGCGTCTCGGCGCGCACCGCCTCCCAGTCGGCGGGCGGCGGGGGCGCCGAGCCCTGGGCGGCGGCGGTCGAGGTGGCGGCGAGGGCGAGGGTCATGGCCAGTACGGTCGCGCGCAGGGTCATCTCGTGGAGTGTCCGGGTGGCGTTCGGGAGCCGTTCGCGCATTGTAACCGGCGCGCCGCGGGCGCGGCTAGCCGCCGGGCGCCGGCCACCACCGGTCACGCCAGCGCCCCCTCGATGGCCCGGACGAGCGGCGCGAACGAGAGCCCGGCGCCGCCGCCGACACGCAGCGCGAGCTCCGTGGCCAGCTCGCGCTGCCCCTCGGCGAAGAGCTGCTCGACGACCCACGGGCCGGCGCGCGGGTTGCGCCACCAGTCCTCGTCGAAGCGCGCGACGAGCGCCTCGGCGAGCAGCGCCTGGAGCTGCCACGCGCGGAGGTAGCGCGCCGCGTAGAAGCGCGGGTCCACGTCCACGAAGGCGTCGGCGCGCCGATAGCGGAAGGTCGTCGCCCCCGTGAGCGTGTCCGCGTACAGATCGGGGAGCGCGTCCCACGGCACCTCCCCCGAGTAGAGCTGCGTCTCGTACAGCAGCTTGGCGCAGTAGCGGCGCAGGAAGTGGAGCTCCTCGAGCGCCGCGTGGCGCAGGAAGGCGCCGACGTCGGACCGCGACAGTCCGGTGTAGCGCAGCAGCCAGCCGCGGTCCTGCATCCGGTGGTCGAAGAGCATCGCGTACGCCTCGGTGATCGAGTTGTCGCCGACCCAGCGGAACTCGAACGGGAGGTCGGGGCGCATGTACGCGAAGTGGAGCGCGTGGCCGAGCTCGTGGAGGAGCGTCGTGTAGTCCGCCTGCCCGCCGTGCGGGCGGAGGACGAGGTACACCTCCTCCGGCACGCGCACCGGGGCGCAGAAGGCGCGCGAGCGCTTCCCGGGCCGCTCGGCGAGGTCGTGGACGACGCGGCCGCCGGCGTCGGGGTCGATCCCCATCTCGGCCACCTGCCGGCGCACGGCGGGCTCGAGCTCGGCGGCCGGGAAGGCGCGGTCGTACTCGCGGCCGCGCAGCAGCGCCAGCGCGTCGGCCCGCGTCGCCTCGGCTGGCGTGATGCCTAACGAGCGCTTGAGGAAGCCGGGGAGCACGTCGTCCCACGCCGCGCGCGTCTCGTCGAGGAAGGCGCGGCACGCGGCGGCGAGCCCGTCCAGCTCGATCCCGCTCAGCGCCTCGAAGGTGGCGACGTAGCCGGGCGCGACCTCGAGCCCCTCGACGAAGTCCCGCTCCCGCGCCAGCCGCTCGCGGCGGAGCGGCGCCAGCTCCCCCTCGACGAGCGACGCGCGCGCCGCGTCGAGCGCCAGCCGCTCGCGACGGTCGGCGGCGTTGGCGATCTCGATCGACGCCCGCGCGTACGGCACCTCGCGGCCGTCACCGAGCCGTATCGCCGCCGAACCCTCCCAGGCGATCTCGCGCTCGTCCAGCGCCGCCACGACGCGCGACGCCTGCGACTCCACCTGCCACTCGAGCAGCGTCCGCGCCGACCGCCGCTCCTCGCTTCCGGCGGGGGCGGAGCGGAAGAGCTCGAGCGCCAGCTCCAGCGCGTCGCGCCCGAGCACGGCGCGGTAGCGCTCGTAGATCGGCTGCAGCTCGGCGGTCGCCTTGAACCCGGCGTGCGCCTGGTGGTACTCGCGGGAGACGGCCTCCATGAACGACTGCCCGTCGCGGCGCAGTGAGTCGAGCGTCAGTTCTGCCATGTCGCACCGGTCGGGAAAGCGTGCACGCGGACGAGCGCGGATGGGCGCGGGCGAGCGGCGCGGGCGTCGCCGCTCGCCCCGCACGAGGATGAGGCTCCTCCCGCCGCGGTGGCCGGGAGGAGCTCGGGTGCGCCGGAGGCTACCCGGCGAGCTTCTCGTCGAGGTAGCTCTTCACCCGGTCCGCCGCCACGCGCTCCTGCTGCAACGTGTCGCGGTCGCGCACGGTGACGGTCCCGTCCTGCATCGTCTGGCCGTCGATGGTGACGCCGAAGGGCGTGCCGACCTCGTCCTGGCGGCGGTAGCGGCGGCCGATCGCGCCGGAGTCGTCGTAGAACACCGGGTAGTTGGCGCGCAGCTCGTGGGCGAGCTTCTCCGCGTACTCCGGCATCCCCTCCTTCTTCGTCAGCGGGAAGACGCCCGCCTTGATCGGCGCGATGGTCGGGTGCAGGCCGAGGACGACCCGTCCTTCCTCCTCGCCCGGCACCTCTTCCTCCCGGTACGCGTTGACGAGCGCGGCGAGCGTCACGCGGTCGGCGCCGACCGAGGTCTCGATGACGTACGGGACGAAGCGGCGGTTGTTGGGCTGGTCGAAGTACTCGAGCTTCTTCCCCGAGTACTTCTGGTGTTGGGTGAGGTCGAAGTCGCCGCGGTGGTGCACGCCCTCGACCTCCTGGGAGCCGAGCGTGCCGCCGAAGTCGAACTGGATGTCGAAGGCGGCGCGCGCGTAGTGCGCCAGCTCGTGCGGCTCGTGCTGGTGGAACTCGAGCCGCTCGGGCGCCAGGCCGAGCCGCAGGTGCCACGCCATGCGCTCGGCCTTCCAGTACTCGAACCACTGCATGTGGTCCCCGGCCGGGTCGACGAAGAACTGCATCTCCATCTGCTCGAACTCGCGCGTCCGGAAGATGAAGTTGCCGGGCGTGATCTCGTTGCGGAACGCCTTCCCGATCTGCGCGATCCCGAACGGCACGCGCTGCCGCGTGCTCTGCTGCACGTTCAGGAAGTTCACGTAGATGCCCTGCGCCGTCTCCGGGCGCAGGTAGACCACGGCGGCCGTGTCCTCGACCGGCCCCATGAACGTCTTGAACATGAGGTTGAACTGCCGCGGCTCGGTGAGCTGGCACTGCTCCGCCTCGCCCGGCCGCTTGCTCGGCTTCTGCAGGCAGCGGGAGTCCTCGAGCTTGTCGGCGCGGAAGCGCCCCTTGCACGTCTTGCAGTCGACGAGCGGGTCCACGAAGCCGGAGACGTGCCCCGACGCCTCCCACACGCGCGGGTGCATGAGGATCGCCGCGTCGAGCCCCTCGATGTCGTCGCGCGCCCGGACCATGGCGTGCCACCAGCGGTCCTTCAGGTTCTTCTTCAGCTCGACGCCGAGCGGCCCGTAGTCCCACACCGACCCGGTGCCCCCGTAGATCTCGGAGGACTGGAAGATGAAGCCGCGCCGCTTGCTGAGCGACACGAGCTTGTCCATGACGTCGGGGAAGGTGCTGGCGGGCATGACAGTGCGGTGAAGGTGACGGGAAGTTCCTGTAAGCTATCGAGATGGCGCGGCAAGCGAAGTGGGCGGGGGAGGGGCGGGAACGGCGCGCGGGTGAGGGGGCGCGAGCCGGCGCGAGATTGCGTGTTGTACGCGGTGGCGATCCGTGCGAGATCGCGATCCGCGCGCCACGGGCTGGCGCGGGACGGCGTTCGCGCGATGGCGTTCGTAGTGATCAGTTCGGAGTTGTCAGTCGTCAGTGGCGCGCCCGGGGCGCATCGCGACCCCGCCGCATCGTGGCGTCCGGGAGAAGCGAGCCTCGCCCCGCGCGACGCCCGCGGCCCGGCGCGCCACTGACGACTCCCAACTCATCACGCACTGCGGCGTCACGCATCTCGACCCGCGCGAGGAGCGGCCGAACGAGTGGCGTCCCGAGCGGCCGTCCCCGCCCCCCGAGCGCCGTATCCGTCCTTTCTACCCCGCCAGCTTCGCCGCGATCAGCTCCCCGTGATGCCGCCCGTTCTCGATGAACGTCTTGTTGGCGTCGTACCCCGACGCGAGCACTCCGGCGATGAAGACGCCGGGCAGCGACGTCTCCATCGTCGCCGGGTCGTGCGCCGGGATCCCGGTCACGGGATCGATCTCCACACCGAGCCCGTGGAGGAGATCGGCGTTCGGCTGGTAGCCGAGCATCAGGTAGACGTGCTCGGCGGGGACGCGCTCCTCCCCACGCGGCGTGGTCAGCACCACCGCGCGCGGCTCGATCGCCTCGACGCGCGAATCGAAGCGCGCCGCGATGCTCCCCTCCGCGATCCGGTTCGCGATGTCGGGGAGCACCCACGGCTTGATGTTGCGGTCGAGCGTCGGCAGGAAGTGGACGAGCGTGACGCGCGCGCCGGAGCGGTAGAGGTCGAGCGCGGCGTCCACCGCCGAGTTCCCCCCGCCGACCACGACCACCGGCTGCTCGAACGCCTCGTGTCCCTCGCGGAAGAGGTGCGTGACGTGGGATAGATGCTCGCCCGGCACCCCCAGCCGGTTCGGATGGCCGAAGTAGCCGGTGGCGACGACGACGGCGTGCGCCGCCGTCTCGTGCAGGCGCCCGTCGCGGGTGCGCGAGCGAACAAGGAAGCGGACGGGCCGCGCCCCCGCCGCCCTCGGGCGGTCGGCCACCGCCGCGGCGCGGAGGTCGGGTCCGTCGTGCGGCGAAACGGTGGTGACGACGGTGGCGTCGGGCGGTAATGTGGAAGTTGGGGGGGGGGCCCCCCGCGCGCCGCCCATCGGCGCGACCGCGCGAGCCGCCTCGGCTCCGGCGCCGCCCGACGCCCCCCGCGCCCTGCTCCCCGCCGCGCCGCCGACCTCGGCCAGCGCCACGACATCCTCCACCGTCTCGTACTGCCGCACGTCGAGCCCGAAGTGCTGCGTCACGGTCCGGTAATACGCCAGCGCGTCCCGCCGCGTCGGCTTCTCCGTCGCCACCACGAAGGGCACGCCGCCGATCGACAGCCGCTCGGCGGTCGAGAAGAAGGTCATGTACGTCGGGTAGCTCGCGATCCCGCTCACGAGGCACCCCCGCTCCAGCACGACCGCCCGCAGCCCCGCCCGGCCGGCGGCGATCGCCGCCGCGAGCCCGCACGGGCCGGCGCCCACGATGGCGAGATCGACGTAGGTCATGGCGATTTCGGGGCGCAGGACGCGGGCCGCAACGTCGGACACGGGGGATCCGGGAGCGCGGGAGCGGACCCCGCGCGGCGAAAGCCGCCCCCCCGAACGCCCCGGAGCGGCGGGTCCGTTCCCCGCTCCCGAGTCCCCCGCGTCAGAAGGGTCAGAGACCGATGATCTGGTCCCGCCGCGTCCCCACGCTCACGTACTCGATCGGCGCCTCGACGAGCGACTCGATCCGGTCGAGATAGCGGCGCGCCTGCGGCGGCAGCGCGTCGAGCGTGCGCGCGTCGGCGGTGGAGCGGCGCCATCCGTCGAACCACTCGTAGCGCGGCGTCAGCCCGTCGAGCGCCGCGATGTCTCCCGGGAACTCGGTGAGCAGCTCCCCGCCCACCTCGTACCCCGTGCAGATCGCGATCCGCTCCAGCGTGTCGAGGACGTCGAGCTTCGTCACCGCGAGCCCGCTGAGCCCGTTGACGCGCACAGCGTAGCGGACGACGACGCCGTCGAACCAGCCGCAGCGGCGCGGGCGCCCGGTCGTCGCGCCGAACTCGTTCCCGAGCCGCCGCATCTCCTCGCCGAGCGCGCCCTCGAGCTCCGTCGGGAGCGGGCCGTTGCCGACGCGCGTCGTGTACGCCTTCACTACGCCGAGCGCCGCCTGGATCGCCGTCGGCGCGATGCCGGTCCCGACCGCCGCCCCGCCCGACGTCGTGCTGCTCGACGTCACGAACGGATACGTCCCGTGGTCCACGTCGAGCAGCGAGCCCTGCGCCCCCTCGAGCAGCACGGCGGCGCCGCTCTTGATCGCCCGGTGCACCGCCAGCCCCACGTCCTCGGCGAGCGGCAGCAGCCGCGGCGCGAGGCGCTCGAGTAGCGCCATCGTGTCGCCGACGTCCACGCGCTTCGCCGACCCGAACGCCGCGAGCTGCGCGTTGGCGTGACCGACGCCGCGCTCGACGAGCGTGCGCAGGCGGTCGGGATGGCGCAGGTCGAGGACCCGCACGCCACGACGCGCCACCTTGTCCTCGTACGCCGGCCCGATCCCGCGCCCGGTCGTCCCGATCTCCTTGCTCGCCGAGCTCTCGCCGTCGACCAGCTTGTGGTAGGGGAGGACGAGGTGCGCCCGGTCGCTGACGTAGAGCCGCCCCTCGACGTCCACGCCGTCGCGCACGAGCTGGTCGATCTCGTCGAACAGGGTGTCGGGGTCGAGCACCACCCCGTTGCCGATCGCGCAGCGCACGCCGGGGTGCAGGATCCCGCTCGGGATCTGGTGCAGCACCGTGGAGACCTCGCCGATGTGCACCGTGTGCCCGGCGTTCGCCCCACCCTGGTAGCGCACGACCCAGTCGGCGCGCTCGGCGAGAACGTCGACGAGCTTCCCCTTCCCCTCGTCGCCCCACTGAGCGCCCACCACGACCACGGTCCGCGTCGTCGAATCGAACATGAAGCTCCCGAACGGATACCAAGCAAAAACGCCCCGGGCTCTCTGCGCGGGGCGTTGGTTCAATCTACGGCGGTGGGGAGCCAAGTCAATCGCGCGGCCGCCCCGCCAACCCGTCCGGCACGCTCCCGCCGACGCTCCCGCCGGCGGCCCGGGCGGCGCTCAGCCGAGCGCGGCGAAGACGAGCCAGACGGCCATCACGAAGCCGACGCCGACCTTCATCGCCGCCGCCACCACGCGGCCGAGCAGCGCGCCGGTGGCGACGCGCGTCGCCGTGCCCGCGCTCGCGCTCCGCGTGTACTCGGCGACGAGCGCACCCACGAACGAGCCGACGAAGGCCCCGATCATCGACCCGACGAGCGGCACCGGGACGCCCACGAACGCGCCCACGATCCCGCCGAGGATGGCGCCCCACGACGCGCGCCGCGAGCCGCCGTACTTGCGCGTGTAACGGCCGGCGAGCGAGAACTCGAGGAGCTCGCCCACGAACGCCAGGACGCCGACGACGACGAGACTGACGACCCCGATCCGGTCACTCCCCGTGAGCGCGTTGAAGCCGACCGCCGCCGCCAGCATCAACCACGTGCCCGGCAGGCCGAAGGGGATCAGGAAGAGCGACAGGAGCAGGACCGCGGCGAGAAGTAGGGTGTCCATGTCGTGCGGGGATCGGGAATGGGACGTGACGAGTGGGCGGTCGGCAGCGGGCAGTCGGCAGCGGGCAGTCGGCGGTCCTCGGCGGGGCGCCGGCGAGGGAGAGCCAGGATCCGGGAACGGTCAATCGCCGGCGCGTCCCGGCTCGGTGCTCCCGAGAAGGTGACGCGCCATCGCCGCGATCAACGCCCCCACCTCCGTCACGCCCTCCCCCCTCAACGCGTCGAGCGAGTCGCGGCTCGTGTGGATGCGGGCCAGCGTGCGCAGCGTGCCCTTGCTGAGCGTCGCCACCTCCCACCCGCGGTCGGCGAGGGCGACGCCGTCGGTGAGAATCCCGGGGAGCAGCCGTCGCGGGCGCGGCGCGGGCGCGCGGAGCGCCGCCGCCGCGCCCGCCGCGGCGCCGAGCACGCGCCGCGGCGGGCGCCCGGTGTACATGCAGGTCACGCGCCCGGCGTCGTCCACACCGTCGCAGTTGAGCGCGACGCCTCCCCGGTCGCGCGTCGCCGCCCACGCGCGTGCCCCGGCGAGCCCGAGCTCCTCGGCGCTCGTGAGAAGGACACCGACGGATGCGTCGGCGGGCAGGAAGGCGGCGGCGACGAGCACCGCCGCCGCGCCGCTGGCGTTGTCCACCGCCCCCGCCGAGCGCGCACCGACGACGCTGGCCGCGACCGGGATTCCCGCCACGACGCCGATCGCTCCGACCCACGGCCACCACCCGCCGCCCACCACCCCGGCGAGCTGCGCGACCGCGAGGGCGAGCGCGGCGACCCACGCCGCCGCGCTCCCCACCACCCCTGCCGCCCGCCCCGCGATGGGCACCGGCTGCGACTTGGAGTCGAGGTGCGCGACGAGCCAGAGCCGCGGCGCGTCGCCGCCACGCGTGGCCTCGAGATTCACCCCCCGTGCGCGCGCTACCGGCGCGTCGAGCACGCCGCGCCGCGCCATCCACAGCCCGGCCGCCGCCAGCACCGCGCCCGCCGCGACGAGGACGGCGAGCGCCGTGCCCGGCGCGCCGCGCCACCCGCAGAGCGCGGCGGTGGCCAGCGCGCCGATCGACGTGACGCCCCCCGCGGCGGTGCCGTAGCGCCCTGGGAAGGCCGAGTACGCGAACGGCCGCTCGGCCACGCCGAAGCCGAGGGCACGGAGCGTCGCCGCGCAGTGCGCCCGGGCCCGTGCCTCCGCGTCGCTCCCCGCCGGCCGCGGCTCGGCGGCGAGACGCGCGAGGTGCGTCCGCGCGAGCTCCGTCCGGGCGGCTGGCGCCGGAGCCTCGGCCGGCGCCATTACCTCAGGCGGCCGGGGCGCCGGCGGCCCGCGGCTCGGCGTCCACCCCCTGCGCCGAGAGGAGCGCGGCGACGCGCGCCCGCTCCGCCGGTCGCAGCGGGAGCAGGGGAAGACGCGGTGCGCCCCCCTCGAGCCCCACGGCGTCGAGCGCCGCCTTCACGCCGGCCACGCCCATCTCGCCGACGATCTCGCGCGCCAGCTGCGCGAGCCGCGCCTGCGCCGCGGCGGCCCGCCCCACGTCGCCCGCGGCGTGGGCGTCGTGGACCGCGCGCGCCAGCGCGGGGGCGAAGAGCGCGACCGCGAGGATCCCGCCGCGCGCGCCGGCGGCGAGCGCCGCCGCGAGCCCCGCGCCGCTCCCCGTCAGCACCGCGAAGTGGGACGGGCACGCCGCCAGGTAGCCGCCCAGCAACGCCTGGTCCCCCGAGCTGTCCTTGATCCCGACCACGTTTCCGTGCGTCGCGAGCTCGGCGACGAGCGCCGGGTCGAGGGCGAAGTGCATGAACTTCGGGATGTTGTAGAGCACCACCGGCGCCGGGCTGGCATCCGCCACCGCGAGGAAGTGCGCGCGAAGCTGCTCGGCCCGCGCCTCTGGCGCGAGCGACCCGGCGTAGTAGTGCGGCGCCACGACGAGCACCGCGTCGGCGCCGCCCTCGGCGGCCTCGCGCGCGCGGCGCACCGTCTCGCGCGTGGACTCCGCCCCCACGCCCGCGAGGAGCCTGCGCTCCGCCGGCACGACCTCACGCGCCACCTCGACCGCGGCGCGCCGCTCCGCGTCGTCGAGCAGCGCCGCCTCGCCCGTGGACCCCGCCACGACGACGCCGTCGAGCCCCGCCGCCAGGTGGGCCGCGACGTTGCGCGCGAGCGCCGCGCGGTCGAGCGTCCCGCCGGCGCCGAATGGGGAGGTCACCGGGCCGAGGACCCCGCCTAACGGGCGGGCTGCGGATGGCTGAGCGGACACGCCGCGCTCCCGCCCGCCGCTAGTTCGAGTTGAGGAAGTCGAACCCCATGCCCGGCTGGACGCCGTTCCCCTCGGCCGCCGCCGGCGCCGGCGCGGCGGGCGCGGGGGCGCCCGGCCGCACGGCGGGCATCGTCCCCGTCGTCGGGCGGGAGCCGAAGCCCCCACTCTCTCCGCCCCCGCCGAGCATCCGCATCTGCAGGTCGAAGTCCGACGGGCGCGACGCCGCCGCCAGCGCCACCTCGTACGTCACCTCCCCCTCGTGCACGAGGTCCGCCAGGTGCTGGTCGAACGTCTGCATCCCGTACTGCTCGCGCCCCTCGGCGATGAAGTCGTGGATCTCGCCGAGCCGCGAGCCGTCGAGGATCAGGTCGCGGATCGTCGGCGTCACGATCATCACCTCGGCGGCCACGACGCGCCCCTTGCCGTCGGCGCGCGGCAGCAGCCGCTGCGAGATCACCGCCTGCAGCGTCTCGGCCAGGCGCACCCGCACCACGCCCTGCTCCTCGGGCGGGAACATCGCCATCATGCGCATCACCGTCGTCACCGCGTCGCCCGTGTGCAGCGTCGAGACGAGCAGGTGCCCCGTCTCGGCGGCCTTCATCGCCGTGTCGATGGTCTCGGCGTCGCGCAGCTCGCCGATCATGATCACGTCGGGGTCCTGACGGAGCGCGGCGCGGAGCCCCATGCGGAAGCTCTCGGTGTCGACGCCGATCTCGCGCTGCGTGATCGAGCTGCGCACGTCGCGGTGCAGGAACTCGATCGGGTTCTCAAGCGTGACGATGTGCTTGTTGACCGTCGAGTTGATGTACTGCACCAGCGCCGCCATCGTGCTCGACTTGCCCGAGCCCGTCACGCCGGTCACGAGCACCATCCCGCGCTCCGCCTGCGCCACGCGCGCCAGCGCCGGCGGCAGCCGCAGCTTCTCGAACGTCGGCACCTCGAACGGGATGACGCGCATCACGATCATGTAGCTCGACCGCTGCCGCAGGATGTTGACGCGGAACCGGCCGATCCCCGGCGCCCCCCACGAGCAGTCGTAGTCCAGGATCTTGTCGATCCGCGCGCGGTCCTCCTCGTTCTGGATGAGCCGCAGCGCGATCGCCTTCGTCTGCTCGGGCGTCAGCGCCTGCTTCGTGAGCGCGACGAGGCGGCCGTCGATTCGCGCGCGAAACACGTCCCCCGCCTTGATGTGCAGGTCGGACGCGCCGCGCTCCACGGCGGCCTTGATGATCTTTTCCATGAGGGCGTAGGGCCTGGGCTCAGAACCGTGCGGCGGGGCGTTCCGAGGCGGGCTGTACCATGGGCCCGAGAGCCGAGGCCCCGCTTCTCAGTATCCCGCGACCTTGTCCACCACGTTGCGGAGGGGCGCCCCGGCGTCGTACCGGCGCCAGTTCTCGAGGAAGAGCGAGAGCTCCCGCTCCCAGAAGCGCGCCGGCGACACGGCGGACACGTGCGGCGTCAGGAGGATCTGCGGAAGCTGCCACAGGGGGCTGCTCGACGCCAGAGGCTCCTCCTCGAAGACGTCGAGCACCGCGCCGCGCAGCCGCCCGCTCGCCACGCGCTCCGCCAGCGCCCCCTCGTCGAGCAGGGCCCCGCGGGCGACGTTGACGACGATCGCGTCCGGGGGGAGACGATCGAGCCGCTCCGCCGTCATCAGCCGCGACGTCTCACCGGTGAGGGGGGTGGCGAGCACGACGACGTCGGCCGCGGGGAGCTCCGCGTCCAGCCCCGCCGCCGGCACCACGCGCTCGAAGCCGGCCGGGGCGCCGAGCTCCACCCGCCGCCGCACCCCGACCACGGAGCGCGCGCCGAGCGCGGCGAGACGCTCTCCCACCGCCCGCCCGATCCCCCCGGTCCCGACGACGAGCGCCCGGCACTCCGCGAGCTCGCGCATCCGTGCCCGGTCGCCCACGAAGGGCGCCTTCTCCCACCTCCCCTCACGCTGGAGCGCGATGGCGACGTCGAACGACCGCAGCAGGTGGATGATCCCGCCGATCACGTGCTCGGCGATCGGCACCGCCATGATCCCCGCCGAGTTGGTGAGCACGACGTCGCTCCGCACCAGCTCCGGGAAGAGCAGGCCGGCGACGCCGGCGGCCGCCGAGTGCACCCATCGGAGCCGCGGCGCGGCGAGAAAGAGCGGGCGCGCGAGCCCGAAGCCGAAGTAGGCCTCCGCCTCCGGCACCACTCCGAGCGCCTCCCGGCTCGGTGGCGCCCCGCCGTCGCCGTCCGAGATCGCCGGCGCCCCCACCACCTCCACGCGCCATCCCGGAGGCACCGCCTCGCGAACCGCCCGGACGCCCCAGTCGGGGATCGCCCAGTTGCGCGACGTGGAGGCGAGGTCGACGACGAGGAGGCGGGATAGGGCGGCCATGCGGCAAAGGTAATCGGACGGCGCGCCAACGGAGGGACGGGGAGGGGGTGTCGGGTCTAGGGGGTAGGGTCCGGGGCGTAGGCTCTACGCTCCGGGCCCTGCCCCCATGCTTCTACCCCCCACGCCTTACCACTACTTCGCCACATCGGCGGCAAGCGCGGGTGCGCCGGGCGTCGCCCGCGCGCGGCGCGCCCGCGTCCCCGACCGTGCGCGCCTCAGAGCTGGCTCAGGCCGCCGTCGACGACGAGCTCCGCGCCGACGACGAACGAGGTCTCGTCGGAGGCGAGGAAGACGGCGGCCGCCGCGATCTCGCGCGGCTCGCCGAAGCGACCGAGGGGGACTTGTGCGCGGATGCCGGCCCGCACGGCGTCGAGCGCTTCGGGCGCGAGGCCGAGCCTGCCGAAGATGGGCGTGGTGATCGGGCCGGGGCTGATGACGTTGACGCGCACGCCGCGGTCCTTAAGCTCGGCCGAGAGCGTGCGGGCGAGCGAGCGCACGGCCGCCTTGCTGGCCGAGTAGACGCTCGCCCCGGGCATGCCGATTTGCCCGTTCACGGAGCCGGTGAAGATCACCGACGCCCCCGGGACGAGCAGCGGCAGCGCCTTCTGCACCGTGAAATAGGCGCCCTTGACGTTGGCGTCGAAGATGGAGTCGAAGTGGGCCTCGGTCGCCTGCTCGAGCGCGGCGAAGGCGCCGACGCCCGCGTTGACGAAGAGGACGTCGAGTTGGCCGAAGCGCGCCTCGACGGCGGCCATTAGTCGGCCGAGGTCGGCCGGATCCGCCACATCGGCCCGCACCGCGAGCGCCTCGGCGCCCAGCGCCTCGGCGGCGGCGGCGAGGGTCGCCTGATCGCGCCCGCAGATCGCCACCCGTGCGCCTTCGGCGAGGAACGCCTGCGCGGTCGCGAGCCCGATCCCGCTGTTCCCGCCGGTGATGAGTGCAACCTTGCCGGCGAGGCGTCCGCGCCGGCCCGTGTCGCGGAGCGCGTCGGCAGTAGGGGCGGTTGCGGCGGCGGGGATCGGGACTGTGGTGTTCGCCATGCGGTACTCCTGAAGTGAGGAACGAGAAGTCGTGGTGACCTCGCGTGCCGCACTCTCGGCGGTGGTCGGCATCGCGACCACCCGGTTCTTGCGGTCGATCCATGGCTGGCTTCGACCGCAGGAACCGGCGGGCGGGCCGAGCCCACCTTCGCCCCCTTACGGGTCCCACGATGCGAGCCGCTCCAGCCCATGAGCGCGGACCGGGGCGGACGAGCCGAGCGGCGACCGAATCGTGGCGAAGCCGTTCTACCTTTCGTCCAGATCCCGCACGTCGTCCAGCGTCGTATCCGGCGACGGGTCGCCGTACTGGATGCTGCGCGCCTGCTCCTCGAGCTGCTCGATCGTCGCCTCGTCGGGCTCGGTCGGCGTCGCGAACTGGCGCCAGACCGTGCTGCCGCACCGCTCGCAGGTCAGCGCGGCGGGCACGCGGTCGGTGAAGGACTTCTCGTTGCCGCACGTCAGGCAGATCATCGTGATGATGCCGCGCGGCCCTGTGCTGTCGGCCATGGGGAGCTCGCGAAAGGGGTGGCTGGAGGACGCCGGGGAGCAGTGCAAGCCCCGTGCGCCCTCCCGCGCAGCGAGCCCGGCGCTACGCCGCCGACGTCCCCGCTCCCGCCGCCGGAGTCGCCGCCGGCGCCTGCGCGAGTCCCATCCGCTCCTTCACCTCCGCCATCGTCGCACGCGCGATCGCGCCCGCCTGCTCCGTCCCCTGGGCCAGTGCGCGCGTGACGATCTCGGGCGACTCGCGGATCTCGGCCGCGCGGCGGCGGATCGGCGTCAGCTCGGCGTTCATGTGCTCGAACAGCACCTTCTTGCAGTCGATGCACCCCCAGCCGGCGGTGCTGCACTTCACCGCCACCTCCTCGACCACCGGCGGCGGGCTGAACGCCTTGTGGAGGTGGTAGATGTTGCACACCTCCGGCGTCCCCGGGTCGGTCCGGCGGATGCGCGCCGGGTCGGTGACGGCGGGGCGGAGCTTCGCCCAGATCGCGTCCGGCTCCTCGAGCAGCCCGACCGTGTTCCCGAGCGACTTCGACATCTTCGCCTGCCCGTCCAGCCCCAGGATCCGGCGCGTCGGCGTGAGCAGCGCCTTGGGCTCCGGGAAGTACGGGTCGTCCTCGCTCGCGAACGCGGCGTTCCACCGGCGCGCGACGACGCGCGACAGCTCGAGGTGCTGGAGCTGGTCCTCCCCGACGGGGACGTGCTCCGCGCGGTAGAGCAGGATGTCGGCCGCCTGGAGCACGGGATAGTTGAGCAGCCCGGCGCTCACGCTCTCCTGCCGGCTCGCCTTCTCCTTGAACTGCGTCTGGCGCTCCAGCTCGCCGAGCGGCGTGATGGTGTTGAAGATCCAGGCCAGCTCGGTATGTTCCGGGACCGTCGACTGGACGAACAGCACCGCCTTCGCCGGATCGATCCCCGCCGCGAGCAGCGATACGACCATGTCGTGGCGCCGCCGCCGCAGCTCCTCCGGCGTGTACGGGACGGTGATCGCGTGGTAGTCCACCACGCAGAACAGCGCCTCGTAGGCGTTCTGGAGCTGCACCCAGTTCTTGACCGCGCCGAGGTAGTTGCCGATGTGCAGCTCCCCGGACGGCTGAATCCCGCTGAAGACACGTGACATCTAGCGAAGGTACGAAGGGCGAACGGGGGGGACAAGCGGCCGGCGGCGGCCGCGCCGCGGACGCGGCGTTCCTGGAGTGGCTCCTCGAGGACATGAGGGGCGCGGCCTTCCAGGCGGCGCGCCTGATCCAGGGACGGGCGCGCGACCTGGGCACGCTCATCTGGGAGTCGAAGTCGCCGGCCGACTACGTGAGCGAGGTGGACACGAGCGCCGAGGCGCTGATCCGCTCCCTGCTCGAAGGTGACGCCCTCGGCCCCTGGGACGTCGCGGCGCGCGTGGTCGGCGAGGAGCTCTCCCCCGACGCCGAGCTCACGGGCGGCGCCGACGTCGTCTTCGTCGTCGACCCGCTCGACGGCACGACGAACTTCCTCCACGGCTACCCGTGGTACGCCGTCTCGATCGGCGCCCTCGTCGACGGCGTCCTCGCGGCGGGCGTCGTCGTCAACGCCGCGACCGGCGAGACGTTCACCGCCACGTCAGGCGGGGGCGCCTTCCGCGACGGCCAGCCGATCCGCGTCTCGACGAACGCCGACCCGTCGCGCGCCCTCGTCGGCACCGGCTTCCCGTTCAAGAATCTCGACCAGCTCGAGCTCTACCAGCGCCAGTTCGCCGCCGTCACGCGCCGCACCGCGGGCGTCCGCCGCGCCGGAGCCGCCGCGCTCGACCTGTGCGACGTCGCCTGCGGCCGCTTCGACGCCTTCTGGGAACTGCGCCTCGCCCCGTGGGACGTCGCCGCCGGTATCCTCGTCATCCGCGAGGCGGGCGGGGTGGTGACGGAGCTGGGCGGCGCCGAGGCCCGCGTCGGACCCGGACCCATCGTGGCGGGGAGCCCGGCCATGCACCCGTGGCTGCTCGAGACGCTGCGCGCCTGACCGACCGCGGGACCCGATGAACGCGCGCGGGGGGGCCCCCCCACCGGGAACGTAGCACGTCCGGCGGGCTCGCTCGCACCGAACCCACGCGCCCCGAACCCGCGCACCGCCCCGTGTGCGTACCGCTCCCCGCTGATCCGAACCCTCAAGAGCCAGCCCCGATGAAACTCATCGAGTGCGTCCCGAACTTCTCCGAAGGCCGCCGCCCCGACGTCATCGCCGCGATCCGCGACGCGATCGCCGGCGTCGAGGGGGCCGCCGTGCTCGACGTCTCCTCCGACCCGTCGCACAACCGTACGGTGATCACCTTCGTCGCGCCCGCGGAGCGGGTCGTGGACGCGGCGTTCGCCGGCATCCGTGAGGCGCGCCAGCGCATCGACCTCACGCAGCACTCGGGGGAGCACCCGCGCATCGGTGCCGCCGACGTCGTCCCCTTCGTCCCACTCGACGGGGCGACGATGGACGACTGCATCGCCCTCGCCCGCCGCCTCGGCGAGCGCGTGGGGAGCGAGCTGGAGATCCCGGTCTACCTCTACGAGCGCGCCGCGACGCGCCCGGAGCGCGAGAACCTCGCCGACGTCCGCCGCGGCGAGTTCGAGGGGCTCGCCAAGGAGCTCGGCGTCAACCCGGCCCGCACGCCGGACTTCGGGCCGGAGCGCATCCACCCCACGTTCGGCGCGGTGGCGATCGGCGCCCGCCCCTTCCTCGTCGCCTACAACGTCTACCTCGGGCCGGCCACGAACCTCCCGGTCGCCAAGGAGGTCGCGAAGGCGGTGCGCGGCTCCTCGGGGGGACTCCGCTACGTGAAGGCGCTCGGCCTCGAGGTCGACGGGCAGGCGCAGGTCTCCATGAACCTCGTGGACACCGAGAAGACGCCGCTCTTCCGCGCCTACGAGATGGTCGCCTCGGAGGCCGCCGCCCACGGCGTCGCGCCCACCTGGAGCGAGATCGTCGGGCTCGTCCCCGAGCGCGTCCTGCTCGACGCCGGGGTGCGACACGTCCGGCTGCAGCGCTTCTCCCTCGACCAGCTCCTCGAGCGGAAGGTGCGCGACGTCGTCGCCGGCGGGCAGAGCGTGAGCGGCTTCGTGGGCGCCGTCGCCTCCCCCGCGCCCACGCCCGGCGGCGGCACGGTCGCCGCGCACGCCGGCGCCCTCGGCGCGGCCCTCGCCCAGATGGTCGCCGGCCTCACCGCCGGCAAGAAGAAGTACGCCGCCGTGGACGCCGAGATGCGCGAGGCCGCCCTCGCCGCCGCCGGGCTCGTCACCGAGCTCTCCGCCCTCGCCGCCCGCGACGCCGAGGCGTACGAGAAGGTCGCCGCCGCCTACCGCCTCCCCAAGGAGCCGGAGGACGCGGCCGCGGCCCGTGCCGCCGCGATCGACCAGGCGCTCCTCGGCGCCGCCGAGGTGCCGCTCTTCACCTGCCGCGCCTGCGCCCGCGTCGCCCAGCTCGCCGCGCTCGTCGCTACGAAGGGGAACACGAACGCCGTCTCCGACGCCGGCGTCGCCGCCCTCCTCGCCGAGGCCGCGTGCCGCGGCGCCGCGTACAACGTCCGCATCAACGTCGCCGCCCTCGACGACCGCGCCCCGGGCGCCCCGTACGTCGAGGAGGCGCTGGCGCTCGTCGCCCTGACCGCCGAGCAGGCCAGGATCGCGACGGAGGCTGTGGAGAAGGCGATCGGGTGAGGCCGGAAGGCGGAATGAGGCAGAAAGCCTGAAGGGCGGAATGAGGCATGAGGAATGAGGCCGGGACCCCACGCGTGGCCAGCATAGCCACCGGTGGGGTCCCGGCCTCATTCCTCATGCCTCATTCCGCCCTTCGCAGTTCATTCCGCCCTTCAGGCCCTCCCGCCGATCACTCGGCCCGCGTCAGCACCCTCGGCCCGTCTTCCGTCACCGCCACGGTGTGCTCGAAGTGCGCCGAGCGTTTGCCGTCGACGGTGACCACCGTCCAGCGGTCGGGCATCGTGCGGGTGGCGGGGGAGCCGACGTTGACCATCGGCTCGATGGCGATCGTGAGGCCGGCGACGAGGCGCTTGCCGCGCTTCGGCTTGCCGTAGTTCGGCACCTGCAGGTCCTCGTGCGGCTCGAAGCCGACGCCGTGCCCCACGAGCTCGCGGACGACGCTGAACCCCTCGGCCTCGACGACGGCCTGCACCGCGGCGCCGATGTCGCCCACGTGGTTGTCCACCGTGGCGGCGGCGATCCCCGCCTCGAGGGCGCGCTCGGTGACGTCGAGCAGGCGGCGGCTCTCCTCGGAGATCTCGCCGACCCCCACCGTGGCCGCGGCGTCCGTGTACATCCCGTCGAACTTGACGCCGACGTCGAGCGAGACGATGTCGCCCGCCTCGAGGACGCGCCGGCGCGAGGGAATGCCGTGGACGATCTCGTGATTCACCGAGATGCAGACGCTCCCCGGGAATCCGTAGAGCCCCTTGAACGCCGGCGTCGCCCCCGGGTGGCTCCGGATGAACTCCTCGGCGATCGCGTCGAGGTCGGCGGTGGTGATACCCGGCCGAACCTCGCGGCGCAGCAGCGCGACCGTCCGGCCGAGGATGCGCCCGCCCTCGGCCATGATCTCGATCTCCCGCGGCGACTTGAGCTGGATCACGACCCCGCCCTCCCGTTCACGCCTGCTGGATCCCCCGGCCGCTCACGCCTGGGGGAGGCCGAGCGCGCGCAACGCGCGCCCGGTGACCTCGGAGACCGACCCCACCGCGTCCACGGTGGCGACCCGGGTGCCGTCCTTCCGGT
Organism: Gemmatimonadaceae bacterium; assembly: GCA_045804285.1. Lineage (GTDB taxonomy): Bacteria > Gemmatimonadota > Gemmatimonadetes > Gemmatimonadales > Gemmatimonadaceae > DATMHT01. The sequence goes on along the minus strand of JBJMNL010000313.1, from coordinate 3,494 downwards.
ACCACTCGAGCACCGGGGCGGTGTCGCGCGCGTACACCGCGAGGCGGTTCCGGATCGCCTCCGGCTCGTCGTCCTTGCGGCGCACGAGCCTCCCGCCGTCTCCTTCCGGGCACGGCGCGCCCGGCTCGAGCCCGGTGAAGGGGGCCTGCGACTTCTCGCACACCGTGCGCCCGCTGAGGCGCTGGACCAGCACCTCGTCGGGGACGTCGAAGTAGAGCACCGCGTCGAGCTTGCGCCCGAGCTCGGCGAGCATGCGCTCGAGCCCCTGCGCCTGCGGCACCGTGCGCACGACGCCGTCGAGCACCGCGCCCTTGGCGAAGCGCGGCTTCGAGAGCGCGTCCTTGAGGATGCCGAGGATGACGTCGTCGGGGACCAGCTCGCCGCGCTCCATGGCCGCCTTCGCCGCGAGCCCCATCGGCGTGCGGTCGCGCACCGCCGCGCGCAGCTCGTCCCCCGTCGCGAGCGTCGGAACGTCGAGCGCCGCTGCGAGCAGCGGCGCTTGCGTCCCCTTTCCACCACCGGGCTTGCCGAACAGAACGATGATCATGGTGTCAGGGACAGGGGACCGGGGACGGGGACCGGGGAGCGCGAGTCGATGCGCCGTCCCCCGTCCCCGTCCCCTGTCCCTGGCCGTTTAGATTCCGCCCGTCGCCTGCCGCCCGCGGAAGCGGACGCGTCCCTTCTTCATGAAGCCGTCGTACTTCCGCAGCAGCAGGTGCTGCTGCATCTGCGCCATCGTGTCGAGCGCGACGCCGACGACGATGAGCAGCGACGTGCCGCCGAAGCGGAAGGGGACGTTGAAGCGGTCGGCGATGAAGACCGGGAGGAGCGCGATGAACGTCAGGAAGATGGCGCCCGGGAGCGTGATCCGCGAGACCACCTGGTCGATGTACTCCGCCGTCTTCGCGCCCGGCTTGATCCCCGGGATGAAGCCGCCCTGCTTCTTCAGGTTCTCCGCCAGGTCGATCGGGTTGAAGATGATCGACGTGTAGAAGTAGGTGAAGAAGAGGATGAGGAGCGCCGAGAGGACGTAGTACCAGCCCCGTCCCGGGGAGAAGTAGTCGGCGAACTCCCGCAGCCGCTCGTTCCCCGAGAACTGCGCGATCGCGCCGGGGACGACGATGACCGACTGGGCGAAGATGATCGGCATCACGCCCGCCGAGTTGATGCGGAGCGGGATGAAGTTCTTCGCCGCCTCGCGCATCCGCCCCCGCGCCATCGTGCGCTGCGGGATCTGGATCATGACCCGCCGCGCCGCCATCGTGATCGCCACCACGCCGGCGACGACCGCGATCATCATCACGCCCAGCACGAGCAGCGTGAGGGGGCCGATCGCCCCCGTGCTGACGAAGCGGAAGGTGTCCACGATCCCCGGCCAGAAGCGCTCGACGATCGAGAAGAAGATGATGAGGCTGGCCCCGTTGCCGAGGCCGCGCTCCGTGATCTGCTCGCCGAGCCACATCACGAAGATCGCGCCCGTCGTCAGGAAGAGCACCATCTCGACCTTGAAGCCGAGCCCGGGGTGCAGCACCGCGTTCTGGAGCGACGAGGTGAAGAGCGCGAAGCCCCACGCCTGGACGATCGCCAGCCCGACGGTGATGTAGCGCGTCCACTGGGTCAGCTTTTTCCGCCCCTCCTCGTCCTTCTGCATCTTGTCGATCGTCGGGATGACCGCCCCGGCGATCTGGACGAAGATGGACGCGGAGATGTACGGCATGATGCCGAGGGCGAACACCGTCGCCCTCGACAGCCCGCCGCCCACGAAGAGATCGTAGAGGCCGAGCAGCCCACCGCGCCCCTGATTGGCGAAGAAGTCGGTCAGTGCGACGACGTCGACGCCCGGCACCGTGACGTGCGCACCGATGCGGTAGATCAGGAGGCAGAGGAACGTGAACGTGATCTTGTCCCAGAGCTCAGGCGTGTTGCGGATGTTCGCGACGGCCGCTGCCGGGTTTGCCTGTGCCATTGTGTGCCCCCCTACTCCTCGACGCGGCCTCCGGCCGCCTCGATCTTCTGGCGGGCGCCGGCGCTCATCTTGACGCCCCGGACGGTGACCGCGTGCGTGATCTCGCCGTTGGCGAGCAGCTTCGCCGTCCCCTTGTTGGCGCGGATCAGCCCCGCCTCGGCGAGCGAGAGCGGCGTGATCTCCGAGCCGGCCGGGAGGCGCTCGAGGTCGCTGAGGCGCACGACCTGATTCTCCTCACGGAACGGGTTCGTGAAGCCTCGCTTGGGAATGCGGCGCGTGAGCGGCATCTGACCGCCCTCGAAGTGCGGCTTGCCGCCGCCCGGGCCGTGGTGGCCGGCGCGCGCCTTGATGCCCTTGTGTCCCTTACCCGACGTCTTGCCCGTGCCCGAGCCAGGCCCGCGCCCGATGCGCTTGCGGACCTTGGTCGAGCCCGGGGACGGCGACAGGTTGTGCAGCCCGATCTTGCCGCCCTCGGCGAGGCCGGCCGGCTGCCTGTCGTTACTTGCCACTGGTCTCCTCCTGAACCGGCGTCACCTCGACGAGGTGCCGCACGCGCTTGATCTGGCCACGCAGCGACGGCGAGTCCTGCTTGACCACCACGGCCTGGTGGTGCCGCAGCCCGATCGCCCGGAGCGTCTGGCGCATCCGCCACGAGTGGCCGATCTCGCTCCGCACCTGGCGGACCTCGACCATCCCCGTGGTCAGCTCCTCCTTGGGGGTCGTGGCCGGACCACGCCCCGGGTGCCACACGAACGTCCGCGGCATTAGACGGCCTCCTTCGACTTCGCCCGGGACTTGTACCCCAGGCTCCCCGGCTCGACGCCGCGCTCGCGCGCGATCTGCTCGACCGTGGTCAGGTTCTGCAGCCCGTCGATCGCCGCCAGCACCATGTTGTGCGGGTTCGTCGACCCCAGGCTCTTGGTGAGGATGTCGCTGATGCCGGCGCACTCCATGATGGCGCGGACCGCGCCGCCGGCGATCACGCCGGCGCCCGGCGCCGCGGGCTTCATGAGGACGCGGCCGGCCCCGTGCTCGCCGACGACCTCGTGCGGGATCGTACCGCCCGTGAGGGGGACGGAGAGCATCCGCCGCCGCGCGGCGTCGACCGCCTTGCGCACGGCCTCCGACACCTCGTTCGCCTTGCCCGTCGCGAAGCCCACCTTCCCCTGCCCGTCGCCGACGGCGACGAGCGCGTTGAAGGAGAAGCGCCGGCCGCCCTTGACGACCTTGGCGACGCGGTTGATCGCGATCACGTTCTCGACCAGATCGCTCCCCTCGCGCTCGCCTCCGCGCTGGTCGCCGCCGCGGCCGCCGCGGCGGTCACCGCCGCCCTCGCCGCCGCGCCCGCCGCCCTGACCGTCGCGCGGGCCACGCCCGCCGCCACCGCCGCCGCGACCACCAGGGCCGCCACGACCGGGTCCGCCACCACGACCACCCGGGCCGCCGCGGCCGGGTCCACCGGGTCCGCGACCACCGCGGCCGCCATCACGGCCGCCGCGACCGCCACGGCCATCGCGACCGCCACCGG
>JBJMNL010000312.1:0-11915 GCA_045804285.1 Gemmatimonadaceae bacterium | reverse complement strand
GAGGCCGTCTCGTTCTTCGTGAGCTGCGAGACGCAGCGGGAAGTGGACGAGCTCTGGGCGAAGCTCTCCGCCGGAGGCGCGGAGGGGCAGTGCGGCTGGCTGAAGGACCGATTCGGCCTGTCCTGGCAGATCGTCCCCACCGCGCTGGGCGAGATGCTGCGGGACGGGGATCCCGCGCGATCGCAACGCGTCATGCAGGCGATGCTCCAGATGAAGAAGATCGACATCCAGGGCCTGAAGCGCGCGTACGAGCAGGCGGCATGACGCGCCCGTCCGCCGCTCGACGAGCGTGGCGAGTTGCTCCACGACGGTGCCCCACCCGTCGTAGAAGCCCATCTTCGCGTGCAGCTCTCGATCGGCGTTGCTCTTGTGCATCACGTGGGCGACGTAGTCGGTGCCCATCGGATGGTCCTGCAGCGTGATGATCGCGGTCATGAAGGGCTGTTCGGCAGGTCTCCATCCACCGACCAGAGCATTCGTGAAGACGATCCGCTCGAGATCGTCGACGGCGAGAAAGCAGGCGCTCAGATGCGGCATGAACCCGCCGCCGTTCTCGCTGATCCGGGTCACGAACGAGCCGCCGGGATGGAGGTCCATCGCCACGACCTTGCATCTCGCGGGCGCTGGCACCCACCACTGCGCGAAGCTCGCGCGGTCCGTCCAGGCGTTCCAGACGACCTGCCGGGGCGCCTTGATGACCCGCGAGATCGTCAGGTCGAGATCCGGATTCGGAGATCTGATCATTTCGATTTTCCCTTGTCCTGGACGGTGGCGACGAACCGCTCGAGCCTGTCGGTGCGGCCTTCCCAGATCGCGCGCTGTGTGGACAGCCACGTTTCGAGCATGGCGAACGGCTTCTTCTCGATGGCGCAGGTCCGCACGCGCCCATCCTTGCGCGTCCGGATCAACCCGCTGCCCTCGAGCAGCTGGATGTGCTTCATGAAGGACGGCAAGGCCATGTCGAAGGGCCTGGCCAATTCGCTCACGCTCGCCGGGCCTCTGCCCAGCCGCCCCAACACGGCTCGGCGTGTGGGATCGGCAAGCGCTTGAAAGATGCCGTTCATCTGCTCCGAATACTTGTCCATGAGGCTAACTAATATCGCGACACAGTTAGCGCAAGGGCTAACTATCTTCGCTGCGCTCCGCCCCGCGGCTGCGCTCGGCACGTCGGCACGCGCCTCCTGACCGGCGCCGGCACCGCGCCGTATCTTGCAGCGTTCGGGAGCGTCCCGCGCGGTCGCGCCCTACTGCGCCAGGGGGCGGCGCCGCACCGCCGGCCTCGGCGGGTGCGCGCGGGGGTGATGCAGAGGAGGTCATGTCCGATGACGAGTCAGCCGCAACTCGATGCCCGGCCGTTCGCGGCTGCCGGGGCGCGCGCCGGCCTTCTCGCCGCCGGCCCATTGGCGAGCGGCATCGGACCGGCCATGCTCGACCGTCTCGTCCAGCTCGTCACGCTCGATCCGGGCGAGCACGAGCGGATCCCCGTGCGCGCGCCCTACACCGGCGAGCTGCTGGGCGAGATCCCCCGGGCGACGCCGGCCGACGTCGCCGAGGGCGTGCGGCGGGCGCGCGCGGCGCAGCCGGCGTGGGCGGCCGGCGGCGTGCGCGAGCGCGCCCGCGTCGCGCTCCGCTTCCACGACCTGCTCCTCGACCGGCGAGACCAGGCGCTCGACCTCATCCAGCTCGAATCGGGCAAGGCGCGGGCGCACGCGCTCGAGGAGGTGCTCGACACCGCCATCGTCGCGCGCCACTACGCGACCCACGCCGGGCGCTACCTGCGCCCGCGGCGCCACCGTGGCGCGCTCCCCCTCCTCACCGACACGCGGGAGCTGCACCACCCGCTGGGCGTCGTGGGGGTGATCGCGCCCTGGAACTTCCCGCTCCTCCTCTCGATCACCGATCTCGTGGCCGCGCTGATGGCGGGGAACTCGGCCGTGCTGTGCCCGGACGTGCAGAGCTCCTTCACCGCGCTCTGGGCGGCGGAGCTGCTACACGAGGCCGGGCTGCCGCGCGACGTCCTCGCGGTCGTGACCGGGGGAGGGCGCGAGCTCGGGCCGCAGCTCGTCGAGGGTGTCGACTTCGTGATGTTCACCGGGAGCACGCGCACGGGGCGGGTCGTCGCCCGCCTGGCCGCCGAGCGGCTGATCGGCGTCTCCCTCGAGCTCGGGGGCAAGAACCCGATGCTCGTTCTCGCCGACGCGGAGCTCGAGAGGGCGGTGGACGGCGCGGCGCGCGGCGCGTTCGTGGGCGCGGGGCAGGTGTGCCTGTCGATCGAGCGGGTCTACGTGCACGAGAGCCTGTACGACGACTTCGCGGCGCGGCTCGCCGAGCGCGCGCGCTCGCTCCGGCTCGGCGCCGCGCTCGACTACTCGGCCGAGATCGGGTCGATGACCACGGAGCGGCAACTCGCCGCGACCGAGGCGCACGTGCGCGACGCGCTCGACAAGGGGGCGACGCTGCTCGCCGGTGGCCGCCGGCGGCCGGACGTCGGCCCGCTCTTCTTCGAGCCCACGGTGCTCGCCGGAGTCCGGCCGGGCATGACGCTCCACGACGAGGAGACGTTCGGCCCCGTCGTCGCGCTCTACCCGGTGGCGTCGGACGACGAGGCGGTCCAGCGCGCGAACGCGAGCCGCTACGGGCTGAACGCGAGCGTCTGGTCGCGCCGCGCCCGCCACGCGGCGCGGGTCGCCCGGCGGCTGCGTACGGGGACGGTGAACGTGAACGAGCCCTACGCCGCCGCCTGGATGTCCACACACGCGCCGGTCGGCGGGATGAAGGAGTCGGGGCTCGGCCGGCGCCACGGCGCCGAGGGGATCCTCAAGTACACGGAGACGCAGACCATCGCCGCGCAGCGCGGGCTCCCGCTCGCGCCACCCTCTTTCATGGCGCCGCAACGCTACGCGGAGGTGATGACGCGGCTCGTGCGGCTGATGAGTCGCGTGCCCGGGCTGCGGTGACGGGGCGGGAACGGGAAAGCGGGCACGCGGAGGACGAGGCCGTCCGCGTGCCCGCTTCCCGGCAGCGCCGCGCCGCCGTGCGCCCTACTTCACCGGTATCACCGCTCCCGCCGTGCTGTCGCCCGGGAAGGAGAGTGGCTCGCGCGGGCGGGACTGCTGGAACAGGTCGTCGAGCCGCGTGGCCTTGGCGATCTGCTCGGCGGTACGGAGCACGTCGTCGGCCGGCTGCTTCTGCCCCGTCTGGTTGAGCGCGTCGGCGAGGACGAGCCCCGTCGTCACGTACAGGAAGGGGATGCCGACCGAGGGCTTGTCCACCCAGTCGCCGCGGCGGATGATCGACCCGGGCGCCTCGAAGACGTCCTTCCAGAGCGCATGGGTGCGCGGCAGGTCCACGAACCCCTCGCCCCGCACGAGCACCGTGTCGCGCCCGACGTTCACCGGCGTCGCCGGCAGGACGCGGCGGGCGAGTCCCTGCGTCAGCAGGTACGGCGCGAGGCCGAGCGACTGCGCGTAGCCCCCCGAGGTGCGGCTGAAGTAGACCGGCCGCTCCGGGAAGGCGTCGAGCAGCATCCGGAGGACGAAGACGTCCGCCTTCTCCAGCACGCCGTTCTGCAGGTTGCGGGGGTCGATCGTGGCCGTGATGCCCGCGGTCTTGAACAGCTGGGGCTGCGGCAGCTCCTGGTAGACGGGGAGCGCGTCGAGCTGCTCCATCGTCAGCTTCACCGGCGGGCCGGACGGCTTCTTCCACTGCTGGCCGCGGTAGATCGCGGGGCCCTTGGCCGCGTCGTACTCGTATACGGGGCGGCGCACGAGCTGGCGCGGGTACCAGTCGGTGTTGAGGAGCGAGGTGTTGGCGACGATGACGTCCTTGCGGATGCCCTCGACCTCCTGCGCGTACCAGAGCGGGAAGGTGTCGTTGTCCCCGACCGTGACGATGACGCCGTAGGGCTCCACCGACTCGAGCAGGTCGTGCGCGAAGTCGCGCGTGTCGGTGTGTCCGGCGCGGGACGCCTGCTTCCAGTTGAAGAAGAGCGGCAGCAGGGCGAAGGCGAGCACGGGGGAGGCGGCGAGCCAGCTCGTGCGGCGCGGCTCCTCCACCGTCTCGCGGCCGACGCGCACCGCGTCGGCGCCGATCAGCGCCGCGACCGTCTCCCAGACGAACACCAGCCCGAGCGCGGCCCACACGCTCCAGGCCGAGTAGCTCCAGAGATAGAAGTAGTCGCGGTCGCGCACCTCGCGCGGCACGGAGTCCCCAAGCTCGGGCGCCTGAGAGTACCCGTACTTGAAGTTCATGTACACGATCAGCGCGACGGTGACCGTGAACATCAGCGGCCCGAAGAACCAGAAGCTTCGTCGGTCGCGCCGCCAGTGCACGTAGCCGCCCATGATGCCGAGAGCGAGGAAGAGCACGGCGAGGACGTTCTGCAGCGCCGGCCGCGCGTCGTGCGCATCGCGCAGCCACTGCCACTTGAAGTAGAGCCACCACATCCCGACCTGCGCCGGGAACGGCGCCTGGCGGTCGCTCAGCTCCGGCTTGCCGTACTGCTCGCGGTTCACGTTGGCCATGAACCGGTCCTTCGTCACCTGCGTGAAGGTGCAGGCCGCCTCGAGCTTCGTGGTGCAGGCGGTGGGCTCCCCTTCGTTGATCGGCGGGAACTGCGCGGCGCGGATCGGCTGGTAGATGAAGGGCGTGAGCCCGAGCGCGAAGGCGAAGAGCGCGCCGAGCAGCAGGCGCCAGCGGAGGACCGTCTGCCAGCGGCGGGCGAGCACGGCGAATGCCACCGCGGGGCCGACGAGGAGGCCGGCGGGGTGGTTCGAGTAGCCGAGGCCGAGCAGGAAGGCGATGAGGATCAGGATGCGGTCCGCGCGCCGCCCCTCGGGGTCGTCCGTCCAGACGACGGTGAGCCAGGCGACGATGGCGAAGAAGGCGAGGGAGACGGTGTACACCTTCTCGTTCACCACGGACTGGTTCCAGACCGTGAACGCCGTCGCGCCGATGAGGGCGGCGAGCGAGCCGCCGACGATCCGCTGCCAGCGGCGCGGCAGCCAGCCCACGAGCACGCGCTCGGTGATCAGGAACCACATCCCCGCCGAGATGGCGCTGCACAGCGCGGCCAGCACGTTGATGCGCTGGGCGACCGTGGGGGCGATCGGGAGGTGGCTGAAGACGTGCCCGATCAGGACGAAGAACGGGTTGCCCGGCGGGTGCGGGATGCCGAGGACGTACGCCGAGGCGATGTACTCGCTCGCGTCCCACATCGCCGTGGAGGGCGAGAGGGTCAGGAGGTAGAGCGCGAAGACGAGGAGCGACGCGACGCCGGCGGCGACGTACGACGGGCGGTAGTCGAGCTCTCCGGTCGCCGTGGGGCGGGCGGGTCGCTCGGCGCGCTCGACGCGCTCGGATCGGGCGATGGTGGCCATCTCTCGTGGGGTGGGGGCACCCGTTCGATCGGGCGCAGACTTAATAAGATGAGGGCAGGAGAGGGGAGTCGGGAGTGGGGAAGGGCGGGGGCCGTGGTCAGTCGGCAGTGAGCAGCGGTCAGTTGGCGGTCGCCGGCGTGCCGCGTCCGCTCCACTGCCAACCTGCAACTACCATCTACCCGGCACCCTCCGTTTCCCAGCCCAACCCCGCCGCTCGTTCAGTTCGTCACTAGTGCCTGAAAAGCCGTTGCCCCGTGAATACCATCGCGATCCCCTTCTCGTTCGCCGCCTCGACGACCTCGGCGTCGCGTACGGAGCCGCCGGGCTGGACGATCGCGGTCACCCCGGCCTCGGCGGCGTGGTCCACGCCGTCGCGGAAGGGGAAGAAGGCGTCGGAGCCGAGGGCGGCGCCGCGGGTCTCGTGGCCGGTGGCGCGCGCCTTGTGGACCGCCATGAAGGAGGCGTCGACGCGCGACATCTGGCCGGCGCCGATCCCGATCGTCGCCCCCTCGCGGGCGAGGACGATCGCGTTCGACTTGACGCTCGCCACCGCGCGCCAGACGAAGAGCAGGTCGGCGTGCTCCAGCTCGGTGGGCTGGCGCTGTGTGACCACCCGCCACCCCTCGGGGCCGGTGGCCGGCGGCGCCGGCTCCTGGGCGAGGAGGCCGCCGCGCACGCGCTTGAGGTCGAGCCCCCCTTGCCGGCCGGCGCGGCCGACGAGGACGCGCAGGTTCTTCTTCCGTCCCAGGATCTCCACCGCCTCGTCGCTGAACTCCGGGGCGACGATACACTCGACGAACAGGCTCGACACCGTCTCCGCGCACTCGGCGTCCACCGCTGAGGTGAAGGCGATCACCGAGCCGAACGCCGATACGGGGTCGCAGGCGAGCGCCTTCCGGTAGGCCGCGAGCGCCGAGTCGCCGACCGCGAGCCCGCACGGGGTGGTGTGCTTGATGATCGCGCAGCAGCTCTGCCTGGCGAAGTCGCCATCCGAGAACTGGTCGGTGGCGAAGAGGGCGCCCTCGAGGTCGAGGAGGTTGTTGAAGGAGAGCTCCTTCCCCCCTTTCTGCACGAGGCCGGCGAGCCCGGCGCCCGGCCGCTCGACGTAGAACGCCGCCTTCTGCTGCGGGTTCTCCCCGTAGCGCAGCGACTGGGCGCGCTCGAGGGCGAGCGTCATCCGCTCGGGGAAGAGCTCGCCGCGCTGCGCCGCGAACCAGCCCGCGATCGCCGCGTCGTACGCGGCGGTGTGCGCGAAGACCTTTCCCGCGAGCGACCGGCGCAGCTCGAGCGGGGCGTCCCCCTGCGCCCCGAGCGCCTCGAGGATAGTGGGGTAGTCGGCCGGGTCCACGACCACGGTGACGGCGGCGAAGTTCTTGGCCGCCGAGCGGAGCATCGACGGGCCGCCGATGTCGATCTGCTCGATCACGTCCTCCGGGGCGACGCCGGGCTTCGCCGCCGTCTCGCGGAACGGGTACAGGTTCACCGCCACGAGATCGATCGGCGCGATGTCGTGCTCGGCGATCGCCGCCATGTGCTCGGGAAGGTCGCGCCGCGCGAGGAGCCCGCCGTGCACCGCCGGGTGCAGCGTCTTCACCCGGCCGTCGAGCATCTCCGGAAAGTGCGTGACGTCGCTCACGTCGCGCACGGGGAGTCCCGCCTCGCGCAGCGCGCGCGCCGTCCCCCCGGTGGAGACGAGCTCCCAGCCCATCCCCGCGAGCGCGCGGGCGAAGTCGACGAGGCCGGTTTTGTCGGAGACGGAGAGGAGGGCGCGGGGCATCTTGCCTGGAGTGAAAAGTGTTGGGATGGTGCTGGAGCGGCGCGGTCAGTCCGACGCTCGCGCCAGCGCGGCCACCAAACGCGCCAGCGAGCGCACGTCCACGAGGTCGATCACCTCGGCGGGCGAGTGGCTGTAGCGCAGGGGCCAGCCGATGGGGACGTCGACGGCGCCGTAACGGGTGAGCTCGGAGCCGTCGTTCCCTCCGTTGGTCGTGCCGACCTGGAGCGGGATCGCGGCGCTCCTGGCGACGCGCACCACGCGCTCGACCTCGGCGGGGGGCGTGGCGCTCGAGTTGTCGAGGGCGCGGACGACGGCGCCGGCGCCGATCGGGGCGTACGCGAAGCGGTGGCTCTCGAGCGGCGAGTCGGACGACACGAAGGTGTCGACGGCGTGCACGCGCTTCACGCTGGGGCCGAGCGTCGCGGCGAGCGCGGCGGCGCCCCCGAGCGCTGTCTCCTCACGCACGCTCCAGGCGAAGATCACCTTGTGCTTCAGCCTCGCCGGGTCGATCTCGTGCAACGCGAGGAGGAGCGCGACGCAGCCGGCGCGGTCGTCGATCGACCGCGCCGTGAAGCGGGTGCCGGCGAGGCGCGTGGCGCGCTTCACGCCGGTCACCGCCATACCGGGGCGGACGCCGCAGGCGGCAAGGGCGGCGGAGTCGGCGCCGAACCAGGCGGTCAGCTCGGCGGGCTGCCTCGCGGTGGCGCTCTGGCGCGGGACGAAGATGCCGGGGATGGCGTCGGGCCCGGCGAAGACGCGGCAGCCGCTCGCGCGCGCGAGCCGCGCCGCGTCGGCGTCGGTATCGTAGTGGAGCAGCGCCGGCTGCCCCTCCCAGAGCGACGGGTAGAAGCCGCCGCGTGGGCGGAGCGACACGAGGCCGTCGGGGGCGATCCTCGTCACCTCGAAGCCGATCTCGTCCAGGTGCGCGACGAACACGACGGTGTCGCGGTCGGGGCCGATGGCGAGGAGGAGATTGCCGGCGCTGTCGGTGGTCGTGCGCGAGCGGGCCCAGGCGGGGAGCTCCTTCAGCACGGCGTCGCGCATCCGGCCTTCGTGCTCGGAGACGGCGTAGACGTCGGAGAGGCGGCCGAGGAGCTCGGCGACGGCGGCGACCGAGTCGCGCGGGAGCCCGTCCGCGACCGCGTGAATGAGGTCGCCGCCGTATGGCTTCCGCTCCTGTACGCCGGCGAGAGCGGCGACGGCGCGCCGGAGGGCCGAGAGATCGGCCGACGAGACGGTCTCCACCAGCGTGCCGGGGAAGGTCGCGCGCACGCCGACCGCGACCACCGTTGCGCGCGCGGCGGAGCGCGGGAGCGCGAACGCCGGTGGGGCGCGTCGCACGGTCACCGCTCCGCCGCTCGCCGCCGAGTCCGCGGCACCGCGCGCGAGCGCCACGTCGACGACGACGACCGAATCGACCGCGCCCAGTCGCGCGATCGCGGCGCTCAGTCCGGCGTAGCCGAAGGCACTCTGGGCCGCCAGCACGAAGACGGTCTCGCCGGTCGCGGGCGCCCCCCCCGCCGCCGCTGCCGCGACCGCGTAGCACCCCGTCCGCGCCGCTATCCCGGCGCCGGCGCTGGCCGTGTCCGACCCGTAGACCCACGAGCCGAGCTCGCGCCGCACCGGCGCGAGCACGGCGACGCCGAGCCGAGCGACCTCCGGGCGCGAGCGCGCGCCGACGTCCACCCACAGCTCGTCGATCGAGGCCGGCGCGTCCTGCGCCGGACGGCGGCGCCAGAGGTGCGTGCTGCGCACGGCGACGACGCCCGGCACCTCCTCACGCGGCGCGTCCACGACGACTCGCTGCCCCTCGTGGAACTGGTCCCACAGCGGGTGGCGTCGGGGGTCCGCCGGCGCGCTGAGGCGGAGGAAGCCGTCGTCGGTGATCTCGCTGACGACGTAACCGGGCTGGTCGAGCCCGCACGCCACGACGCGGCGCGGCGAGCCGGAGCCACGGCGCATGACGAAGCTGCCGAGTGGGTCGCGCGTCCACCCCGCGCTCGCGAGCGCCGGCGCGAGCTCGTCGTCGCCCTCGCGACCCGGCGCCGGGCGCGGTGCGGACAGGAGGACCGTCGGCAGGATTTCGGCGAGCTCCGGCTGGCGGGCCATGCCCGAGCGCGCGCGCGTCTGCTGCGCTGACGCGGGAGGAGCGGCGAGCGCGAGCGCCGCGCCGAGCGCGGCCACCTTCAGAACGGCATCAGACCGCCAGTGCCGCATCGATCTCCTCCCCCAGTGTGCTCCGCGCGTCGTCGCGCGGAAGTGTGAACGCCGAGCCGTGAGGCCCGACCAGAAAGGCGCCGCGGACCCGCCCGTCGTCGTCGAGCGCGATCGCGTCGCCGGCGAGCGCCTCGACGACGCGCGGCAGCAGGGCGTGCTCCACCCGCAGCACCCGCGCGGCGAGCGTCTCCGCCGAGTCCTCCTCGAACACCGGTACCGGCCACTGCGCGACGATGGCGCCGCGGTCGTACTCCTCGTCCACGAAGTGCACCGTGGGCCCGCTGACGCGGGTGCCGGCGTCGAGCACGGCCTGGTGCACCCGGAGCCCGTACATCCCGGGCCCGCCGAAGGCCGGCAGCAGCGCCGGGTGGACGTTGAGCATCCGCCCGCGATAGGCGCGCGTCACGACGCGCGGCACGAGCTTGAGATAGCCGGCGAGGACGACGATCTCGACGCCACGGTCGCGCAGCAGCGCGAGCATCGCGTCGCCGTCGTCGGGTGAGTCGAGCACGCGCGCCTCGACGCCCGCCGCGCGCGCCCGGTCGAGCGCCCGCGCGGTGGCGCGGCTCGCGATCACGAGCGCGACCTCGCCCCGCCGCCGCTCGCCGAGCGCGGCGTGGTGGTCGAGGAGGGCCTGGAGGTTGGAGCCCCCGCCCGAGGCGAGGACGGCGATCCTGGTGCGGGAGGTCATGTGGGGCGCACCGCGCCGCGCAGCCGCTCGCTGGACAGGATCCGGTCCACCGCCGCCGCCAGCGACGTCGAGAGCGCGTACTCCGACTGCGCGATCACCACGTCGCTGGTCGGCGTGTCGGCCGAGGGGACGAGCACCCCGCCGCCGCCGAAGGCGCGCGCCGGCTGGAGGTCGCGCAGCCGGTCGCCCACGAAGAAGGCGCGCGCGCCGTCGAGCCGGTGCTCGGCGATCGCCCGCTCGTACAGCTCGATGCCGGGCTTGCGGCAGCGGCAGCCGTCGTCGGGGCCGTGCGGACAAAAATACGTCGCGTCCAGTCGCGCGCCCTCGGCCGCGAGCAGCTCCGCGAGGCGCGCGTGCACCGCCTCGTAGGCCGCCGGCGTCACGATCCCGCGCGCGATCCCCGACTGGTTCGTGATCACGATCACGGGGACGCCGGCCTCGTTGAGCCGCCGCACCGCGGCCGCCGCGCCCGGCAGGAGCCGCACGTCCTCGGCGCGCGAGATGTAGTGCACGTCGTCGATCAGCGTCCCGTCGCGGTCCAGGAACACCGCGGGGCGGGGGGGCGACGCGCCGTCGCCGGCCGCGCTCATGCCGGCGCTCCCATCCCGCGCCCGCCCTCGTCGCCACCGAGGGCGCGCAGCACGGCGTCGGCGAGCCTGTCGTCGTCCGCCGCGGGGACGCTGCGCAGGTCGAGCAGCAGCCGGCCGTCGGCGATACGCCCGATCACGGCCGGCGCGCCGGCGCGGAGCCGGCGCTCGCCGTCCTCGGCGTTCCCCGCGAGCGCCAGCGCCGCCGACGGGATGCGCGCGGTGGGGAAGGCGCCCCCGCCCACGCTCGCCTCGCTCTCGACCACCGCCGCCCGCACCCCGCCCGCGGCGAGCCGCGCCGCGACGCGCTCGGCGCGCTCCCGCACCGCCGACGCCGGCGCCGTGAGCATCGCCAGCGCCGGCACCTCGCGCACGGCGCGCGCCGGATCGCGGTAGAGCGCGAGCGTCGCCTCGAGCGCGGCGATCGTCAGCTTGTCCACCCGCAGCGCGCGGGCGAGCGGGTTGCGGCGCAGCCGCGCGACGGCGTCGCGCGCGCCGAGCACGATCCCCGCCTGCGGGCCGCCGAGCAGCTTGTCGCCGCTCATGAGCACGAGCGTCGCGCCGGCGCGCAGCTCGTCCCCCGCCGTCGGCTCGCCGCCGAGCCCCCAGGCCTCGAGCGGGAGGAGCAGCCCGCTCCCGAAGTCGTGCAGCAGCGGCACCCCCGCCTCGGCGGCGATCGGCGCGAGCTCGCGCAGCGTCGCCTCGGCCACGAAACCGCCCATCGTGAAGTTGCTGCGGTGGACCTTCACGATCGCGCCCGTGCGCTCGCCGAGGGCGCGGCGGTAGTCGTCCACGTGCGTGCGGTTCGTGGTCCCGACCTCGACCAGGCGCGCGCCGCTCCTGGCCATGATGTCGGGGACACGGAAGCTGCCGCCGATCTCGATCAGCTCGCCGCGCGAGACGATCGCCTCCTTTCCCTCGGCGAGCGTGTTGAGGGCGAGCACGAGGGCGGCCGCGCAGTTGTTGACGACGATCGCGTCATCGGCGCCGGTGAGCTCCGTGAGCAGCGACACGCAGTGCGTGTAGCGCGATCCTCGCTCCCCGCGCTCGAGGTCGTACTCGAGGTTCGTGAAGCCCGCCGCGGTGTCGCGGATCGCCTCCACCGCGGCCGCGGCGAGCGGGGCGCGTCCGAGGTTCGTGTGAAGGACGACGCCGGTGGCGTTGAAGAGCGGGCGGAGCGAGGGGCGCTCGCGCCGCGCGAGCGCGCCCCCCACGGCCGCCGCCCACCCCGCCGCGTCGCGCGGCGCGGCGGCCGGGTCGCGCCG
>JBJMNL010000311.1:0-2383 GCA_045804285.1 Gemmatimonadaceae bacterium | reverse complement strand
TGCGCGCGAAGGCGCACGAGCCGGAGAACGGCCACCTGCGCATGTACCTGGAGCAGTGGGAGCGGCTGCAGGAGATCCGACGCCTCGGCACGTTCATGGCGCGGAGCGCCGTCGCCGAGCGGGCGCTCGCGGAAGACGCCGCCTGATGTCCTCGGGCGTCGCAGCTGACGACGAAGGGGGCCCGGGTGGTAACCCGGGCCCCTTCGTCCGTCTCTACGCGCCGTCGAGTCGAGCACGCCTCCGCGCCGAGTCTCCAGGAGCGCTCGAGGCACCGCTCTGGCGTGGCCACCCCCTGGGTGGGTACCGTCACCTTCATAGACCCCCGAGCCCCCGGGGCCCCACGAGATAGCCAGGTCGTTGTATTTGGATTTGTATTTAGAGCCCGCGATACCTCGGTCGTGCTCAGAGCATTTCACCCCTGCTGTGAGGAACACTCTTGGAAATCGAGTTCTCCGGGGCGGCCCGCGAGGTCACCGGCTCCTGCCATATCCTGCGCGCGAACGGCCGCACGATCCTCCTCGACTGTGGCATGTTCCAGGGCAGACGTAAGGAGTCGCAGGAGAAGAACTTACGCCTCCCCGTCCCGGTCGCCGAGATCGACGCGGTGGTCCTCTCCCACGCCCACATCGACCACTCCGGCCGCCTCCCCTATCTGGTGAGAGAAGGCTACGAGAAAACCATCTGGGCGACGTCGGCCACGCGCGACCTCTGCGCCGTCATGCTCGCCGACTCCGCGCACATCCAGGAGAAGGACGCCGACTTCCTCTCCCGCCACGAGAAGGAGCCGATCGAGCCGCTCTACGCGACCGTCGACGCCGTGCGCACCCTCGAGCTCATGATCGGCGTCCCCTACCGCAAGTGGTTCGACGTGATCCCGGGCCTCGTCCGCGCCATGTACGTCGACGCCGGCCACATCCTCGGCTCCGCCTCCGTCGTCGTCGAGGTCACCGAGCGGGGAGAGGGGCCCAGGCGCCTCGTCTTCTCCGGTGACGTCGGCCGCTCCGGCCTCGCCATCATCCGCGACCCCGAGCCGCCGGACGTCGCTGCCGACGCCGTGATCATGGAGTCCACCTACGGCGATCGCGACCACGAGTCGGTCGAGGGCGCGCGCGCGCACCTCGGCCGCGTCGTGCGCGACACCGCGGCGCGCGGCGGCAAGATCCTCATCCCCGCCTTCGCCGTCGGGCGCGTGCAGGAGATCGTCTACGACCTGCACGCGCTCACCCGCGCCGGCGAGGTGCCGGAGATCCCGGTCTTCATCGACAGCCCGCTCGCCGTCGACGCGACCACCGTTTTCGAGATGCACCCGGAGGTGTTCGACCGCTCGGAGTCGCTCGTCCGCGACGTGCCGCGGCTCTTCCGCAACGGCAACGTCCACTACACGCGCGACGTCGCCGAGTCGAAGGCGCTCAACACGCTCGCAGGGCCGGCGGTGATCGTCGCCGCGTCCGGGATGGCGGAGTCGGGGCGCATCCTCCACCACCTCGCGCACGGCGCGCCGGACCCGCGCAACACGATCCTCATCGTCGGCTTCCAGGCCGAGCACACGCTCGGCCGCCGCATCGTCGAGCGGCGCCCGATGCTCAGGATCTTCGGCGACGAGGTCCCCCTGCGCGCCCAGGTCGAGGTCCTCAACGGCTACAGCGCCCACGCCGACCGCACCGAGCTCGCCCGCTGGCTCGACGCCGTCCGCGCGACGTCCCCCTCGTTAGGTCCGGTATGGCTCGTGCACGGCGAGCCCGCCGCGCAGGACGCCCTCACGGCGTCGCTCGCGGCGAAGGGCTACCGGGTGAGCTGCCCGGTGGCGGGGGAGAAGCACGAGTTGTAGGGAGGGCGGGGAGAGGGACGACGGTTCGCGGTGAGGACGGCGGTGGGCGGTGCGGACGGCGGTTGGCAGTGATCAGTTGTGAGTTTTCAGTTCGCAGTGTCCGCCGGAACCTACCCGCCGCAGACTGCCAACCGAGAACTGAAGACTGAGAACTGCCAACTGAGAACTGCCAACTGAGAACTGCCAACTGAGAACTGCCAACTGCCGTCCGCACTGCGAACCGCCGTCCTTCTCCCCCACCCTCGCCAACCCCGCTCAAAACGCGTAGTCTCTCCGCGTGTCCACCCGCACCTCCCGCCACCGCATTCTCGCGTCCGCCGCCGACCGTCTCGCCGTGGCCGGCGCGGCGGCCGTCAGCCTGCAGGGGGTCGCCGCGGCGGCGGGGGTGAGCAACGGACTCAGTCACTACCACTGCCGTGACCGCGAGGCGCTCCTCGTCGAGACGGTCGAGTGGTTGAGTGAGGCGGTGGCGGCACGCGAGCGGCGCGCCCTCGCCGGCGTCAGCCCGGCGGGCGCGGTCGACGCGCTCTGGCGCTGGCTCGACGCCGAGCTGGC
>JBJMNL010000310.1:0-12579 GCA_045804285.1 Gemmatimonadaceae bacterium | reverse complement strand
TCCCACTCGC
The DNA here is from genome assembly GCA_045804285.1 of Gemmatimonadaceae bacterium. Classification (GTDB taxonomy): domain Bacteria; phylum Gemmatimonadota; class Gemmatimonadetes; order Gemmatimonadales; family Gemmatimonadaceae; genus DATMHT01. Next base: position 12,569 of record JBJMNL010000310.1, on the reverse strand, counting down.
CCTCCCAGCGCTGCGCCGCGAGGGCCGCGAGCTGCCGCGCGATCAGCTGCTCGCGATTGAAGCTGGGTATGACGACGCTGATCGCCACGCGGTCGCCCGCCGGCGCGGCGCCGACCCGTGTGCCGTTCGCCCCCTCCGGGTGCTGCCTCACGCTCCTACCGACCTCGCTGCAGGGTTCGGCCGATGGCGACCACCGCGCCGCCGTTCCATGGCCGACCAGTCCCGGTGTAGACGATCGGGCCGCCAGATGGTTAATCTGCCGCGGCCGGCGCTTCAATACCCCGGCCGCTACTCGCATCCGCATTGCCGATCTCTAATCATCGTTTGATGTTGCGCGCCCGCATCGGCCGGATCGTCGCCGCGGTGGCGCGCCGGGCGCCACTCGCGCTGCTCCGTCGGGCGATGCCGCGCGACGTCGTCGCCTTTCTCTGGCACACCTTCGCCGACGCACCGCTCACGCACGTCGGCCACCTCTACCCGTTCAAGACGCCGGCGGAGTTCGAGCGCGACCTGCTCTGGATCGCGCGCCACTTCCGCGTCGTAGCCTACGACGCCGTGCGCGAGGCGCGAGCCGGCGGCCGCCCGCTGCCGCCGCGTGCCGCGCTCCTCTCGCTCGACGACGGGATGCGCGAGTGCCTCGACGCGGCGCGGCCGCTCCTGTTGAAGCATGGGCTCCCGGCGGCCTTCTTCGTCACCACCGGCTTCCTCGACAACCGCCGCCTGTTCTACCGCCACAAGGTGTCGCTGGCGATCGACGCCGCGCGGCGCCTCGCGCCCGCCGAGCGCTCGGCCGCGATGGCGCGTCTCGCACAGGTGGCCGACGTGCCGGAAGTGGGCGTGCCGACGGCGCCGCTCGACGGGATCGAGCGCTGGCTGCTCGCGCTCGGCGCCGACCGCGAGGCGACGATCGACGCCGCCTGCGCGGCGTTCGGCGTCGACGCCGACGCCTTCCTGCGCGAGCGGCGCCCCTATCTGACCTCCGACGAGGTGCGCGCCCTCGCCGCCGACGGCTTCACGATCGGCGGCCATGGCCGCACCCACGTCCGACTCGGCGCCCTCCCCTCAGCGGCGGCCGTCGAGGAGGAGATCGTCCACTCCTGCCGCGTCGCCGCGCAGCTCGCCGGCCGCGACCGCGCACCCTTCGCCTTCCCCTTCCACGGCGCCGACGTCGACCGCGACCTCCTCGCGTCGATCACCGCCGCCCACCCCGAGGTCGAGCTCCTGTTCGATACCGGCGGCGTGCGCCGCGACCGCCCGTTCATCGTGCACCGGATGGGCGTGGACGCGCCGCCGACGAGCGGCGAGGAGACCACGCTGCCGCGGGAGGTGAGGGACGCGTACCGGAGAGAGTTCAAAAGGTAGACGGGCCGGGCGGCCCCTCGCGGGTATTACCTCACGCTCGCGGCAGATAGTACCTCGCCAGCCACCGGCACAGTCCGTCCAGCCCGGGATACAGCACCCGCTCCGTGATGTTCGCCTGATCCAGCTTGTCGCGGATCTCCCACTTCAGCGCCGCCGGGATGACGATGCGCCGGTAGACGCTCTCGTGGCACTCGAGCCACCGCTCGAGGCCGACCGCGGGATCGGAGAGGAGGGAGAAGAGGGCGAACTGGTTGACGATGCGCTCGTCGAGCGACGGGGGCTCGAAGAACGCCACGAAGCGCTCGGGGGCGAGGGCGTCGAGCTCGGCGAGCGAGGACGCGGCGCGCTCCAGCATCTCGGCGGTGAAGACCTGCGCCCCCTCCTCGGCCAGCACGTCCTTGAGCGCGTCCGGGAGGAAGTCGTTCGTGCGCGCGAAGTCCACCACCCAGACCGCGGCGTCGTCGTCGTGCGCCTCCACCTGCTCGGTCGCGAAGTGGAGGGCGACGTACGGCGAGTAGCTCCAGTCGAGCAGCCGCGTGGGGAGCCCGTGGTGCTGGGCGAGGGCGAGCCAGTTCCACACCGAGTCGCCGGCCACCGACTCGCGCCGCGCGTACTTGCGGAAGTTGCGCAGCATGTGCCCTTCGAGCTCGCGGGCGCGGGCCCCCAGGCGCGTTAGGCCGGTGCGCAGGTCGTGCCCGACGCTCGCCACGCCCCGGAACGCGTACGTCGCCCGGAAGCGCCCGAGCTCCCCCTGCCACGACCCCTCGAACAGCCGGTCGTTCAGCTCGTTCCACGATTCGACGCGTGCGTCTCGCATGAGGAGGTACAGACGCAGCCGCCGGGCCAGCGCGAGCCCCCGCCCGCCGGCGGTTACCGCGTCCCGCTGCCTTCGACCGCCTCCTGTCTGCTCGTCGCGCCCGCCGCCCCGCGCCGCACGCGGATGTTGAGCACCTCCACCAGCACCGAGAAGCCCATCGCGAAGTACGTGTAGCCCTTCGGGATGTGCACGCCGAACCCCTCGGCCACGAGGTTCGTGCCGATTAGGACGAGGAAGGAGAGGGCCAGCATCTTCAGCGTCGGATGGCGGTCGACGAAGGCGCTGATCGGCCCGGCCGCGGCGAGCATGATGCAGAGCGCGATGACGTTCGCCGCGACCATGATCGAGACCTGGTCCACCATCCCGACCGCGGTGATCACCGAGTCGAGCGAGAAGACGACGTCGACGACCATGATCTGGGCGACCACGGCGGCGAGCGATCGCCCCCGGCCGCCGCGCGCCACCCCCTCGTTGTCGCGATGCTCCCCCTCCTCCAGTCGTCCGTGGATCTCGTAGGTCGCCTTCCCGATCAGGAAGAGGCCGCCGACGATGAGGATCAGGTCTCGACCCGAGACGCCGTGGCCGAGCACCGCGAACAGCGGCCGCGTCAGCCGCACCACCCAGGCGATGCCGAGCAGGAGCAGCATCCGCGAGACGAAGGCGCCGAGTAGCCCCAGCCGCCGCGCCCGCGCCTGATCCGCGGCCGGCAGCTTCCCGGCGAGGATCGAGATGAAGATGATGTTGTCGATTCCGAGGACGACCTCGAGCGCGGTGAGCGTGAGGAGGCCGAGCCAGGCGTTCGGGTCGGAGAGCCAGGACATGGGGGCGGAGGAGAAAGTTGCCGCTCGCGAGTGGCTAGCGCTCGCGGCTAGCCCTCGCCCTTCTTCCTCAGGGGGTCGTGCCGCATCTCCCGCGGCAGCTTCTCGAGCAGCGGGTTCAGCTCGGCGGCGCGGTCGAGCGTCGTCAGGAAGGTGAGCCCCGGGAGCGAGACGAGGAGGATGTGCGAGACGCCGTAGGCGACCACCGTCCCCGCCTCGCTGTGCACGACGTTGCTCGCGCAGTCCACGAGGTGGACGGGGCCGAACGCGCCGTTCCCCGTGTCGTCGAGGTCGCGCACGCGGCGCAGCGCCGCCCAGGTCCCGACGTCGTCCCACCCGAAGTCCGCGGGCAGCACCACCACCTCCTCGCTCCGCTCGAGCAGCCCCCGGTCGATCGAGACGTGCTGGATCATGTCGGCGAAGCCCGCGTAGTCGCGCGCCTGCAGCGCGGCGAGGCCCGGCCAGAGCTCCGCGGTATGGCGGCGGATCGCCTCGCGCACCACGCTCGCCCGCCAGACGAAGATGCCGGTGTTCCAGAGCGCCCCCTCGCCGATCAGCGTCTCGGCGAGGATCGCGCCCGGCTTCTCCACGAAGCGTACGACGGGGGAGGGCCCCTCCACCGCGCCGCTCGCGTCGGCGTCGAGCGGCGCGCCGGGAAGCAGGTAGCCGAACGCCGTCTCCGGCCGCGTCGGACGCGCGCCGACGACCACCAGGTTGGCGTCCAGGGCGGCGACGCCCGCCGCCTGGCGCAGCACGCGGCGGAACTCCTCGGGGAAGCCGCAGGCGAGGTCGGCGTGCATGGTGCAGAACACCGCGTCCGGGCCGGCGCGCCGCGCGACCTCCTCCGCTCCCCACGCGAGCGCGGCCGCCGTCCCCAGCGGGCGCGGCTCGACGAGCATGTTCTCCGCCGGCACCTCGGGGATCGCCTCGTGCAGCGGCCCGGCGATGTCGCGGCTCGTCAGGACGAGCACCCGCTCGGAGGGGACGAGCGGCGCGAGACGCGCCACGGTGTCGGCGATCAGCGGCCGGTCGCCGACGAGCGAGAGTAGCTGCTTCGGGCGCTCGGGGGTGCTGAGCGGCCAGAAGCGCGACCCGATCCCTCCCGCCAGCACCACCGCCCAGAGCGCAGTGTCGGCGCGCAGCTCTCGCTCCTCGGCCGGCTCCTCGCCCGGCAGCGTCCCGACGACGGCGTCGCCACCCGGCAGCGGCACTTCCGGCACGGCGAGCGGTTCCCGCTCCCCCTCCGGCGGCTCTCCCCTCCCCGAAGGTGGCAGCTCGGCGTCGACGGCGGCGGGACGCGGCGAGTCGTTGGACGGCATGGCAGACGAGGGGTGCGGGCTGATCGGGCGGTCGGGTGGAAGTTAACCGGTTCGCGAGGGGGCGCGGGCGCGCGATGGATGCGAGGCCCGACGTTCCGGTGCCGACGTTCGCGCCGGTCGTGGTACCTTCCCAACGGGGGGGCCCCCACGCCCGATCCCCGCCGCGGCACCGCGCCCGCCCGCGTCCCGCGCCCGAATCCTGCTTCCCCCGCGGGAGCATGACGACCGATCGCTCACGATCCCTCCGCGCCGCCCTCGCCCGCTACCCCGCGTCCGTCTTTCAGTTCGACCCCCGCATCCGCGAGGGGTGGCTCTCGGACCGCTACTTCCTCCGCACCGCGGCGACCCTCGCCCGCGACGGACGCGACCCCACGGCCACGCTGCAGCTCTTCGCCAAGCACCACGGCGTCGTCGCCGGCCTGTACGAGGGGGTGCGGCTGCTCGAGACGCAGCTCGCCCCCCCATGGGGGCCGGAGGCCGTGACGGTCGACACGCTGCTCGACGGCGACCCGATCGAGCCCTGGGAGACGGTGATGCTCGTCCGCGGCCCGTACCGCGCCTTCGCGCACCTCGAGACGCCGCTCCTCGGTGCCATCGCCCGGCGGACGCTGGTCGCGTCGAACGTGCGACGCGTGATCGACGCCGCGGCCGGCCGGCCGGTGATCTTCATGGGCGCGCGGCACGACGACTGGCGCGTCCAGACCCCCGACGGCTACGCGGCGATGGTCGGCGGCGCCGGGAGCGTGTCGAGCGACGCCGGCGGGGCGTGGTGGGGGGCGCGCGGCGTGGGGACGATGCCGCACGCCCTCGTCGCCGCCTTCGGCGGCGACGTCGTCGCGGCGACGCTCGCCTTCACGCGCTACGTCCGCGCCTGCGAGCCCGACGTCAGCGTCGTCAGCCTCACCGACTACCACAACGACGTCGTCGCCGACTCGCTCGCCGTCGCCCGCGCCATGCGTCGCGAGTTCGGCGACGGCGTGCTCTCGGGCGTGCGCGTCGACACGAGCGAGCGCCTCGTCGACCGCTCGCTCGCCGGCGAGGGGGCGAGCCACGACGGCGAGGAGCTCACCGGCGTCAACCCGCCCCTCGTCCGTCGCCTCCGCGCCGCGCTCGACGCCGAAGGCTTCCGCGACGTGGGGATCGTCGTCAGCGGTGGCTTCACCCCGCGCAAGATCGCGCGCTTCGAGCACGAGGGCGTCCCGGTCGCCGCCTACGGCGTCGGCTCCAGCCTCCTCGGCCACAACAAGGGCGAGGCCGACGGCCTCCTCGCCAACTTCGACTTCACCGCCGACATCGTGGAGCTCGACGGCCGCCCGGAGAGCAAGGTGGGGCGGGGGCTCAAGCCCAACGACCGACTCGTTCGCGTCGAGTGGAACGCGTAGCGCGTCGCGCACGGAGCATCACCTGAGACGGCGCCCGACCGGGCCGGAATGCTCGAGCGCGCCGTCAGTGGCGCCCTGACGGTGCCCTGACGGTGCCCTGGCGGCGCCCTGCTGACGGCGCCCTGCTGGCGACTCGAATTCTCGATTGCCACTGACGCGCGACGCAAAGGTGTTAGCTTCCTGCGTCCGCTTCCGGCCTCCCCGGCTGGGCGGACGAGCGGACGGGACGCTCCGTACGCCAGGACGTCCCCATCGCGTTTCACCGCTTTCCGCTGTCGCGCTCCCGCCTCCCCGCCGCTCGCCGTGACGCCCCGGCGACCTCGGCCGTCGTACCCCCGATGTCGTCGTCTTCCGTACCCGTGCCCGCGCCGAGCGCGCTCTCGCTCGCGCGCCGCTCGCTCTCCTTCGTCCGCCCGCACCGCGGACGGGTGCTGCGCGTCCTCGCGCTCGCCCTCGCGCTCTCGGCGCTCCAGGCCGCCGAGCCGCTGGTCATGAAGTCCATCTTCGACGCCCTCGCCGGGGGCGCGGTGCGGGCGATCGCGCTCGCCATCGCCGGGCTCGTGGCGCTCGAGGTGCTCCGCGCTGCGCTCGCCGGCGCGATCGGCGTCGGGAGCTGGGACGTCCGCGTCGGCGTCGACTTCACCCTCCGCGAGCGCGTCGTCGCCAAGCTGCACGACCTCCCCGTGTCCTACCACCAGGCGGCCGGCGTCGGCGCCACGATGCAGCGCGTCAGCCAGAGCGTGGCCGGCTTCGTGGCGGGCTTCGCGGAGCTGGCGTTCAACGTCCTCCCGGCCCTCGTCTACCTCCTGCTCTCGCTCGTCGCGCTGCTGCGCCTCGAGTGGCGGCTGGCCGTACTCGTCATCCTCTTCACCCCACTGCCGGCGCTCATCGGCCGCCGCGCGGCGCGCGAGCAGACGGAGCGCGAGCGGTGGCTCGCCGCCCAGTGGACGCGCCTCTACGGCCGGCTCTCCGAGGTCCTCGCGGGGATGGTGACGGTCAAGGGCTTCGCCATGGAGGAGGCCGAGCGGCGGCGTTTCCTCGACGGGCAGCGCGACGGGAACGACGTCGTGCTGCGCGGCGTGCGCACCGACGCACGGACGATCGCCGGCCAGGGCTTCGCCGTCACCCTCGCCCGCCTCGCCGCGGTCGCCGCCGGGGGCACCCTCGTCCACCAGGGCGACATCACGATCGGCACGCTCGTCGCCGTCCTCGGCTACGTGGGCGGGCTGTTCGGCCCCGTGCAGGGGCTCACCAGCACGTACCAGACGCTCCGCAAGGCGACGGTCTCGCTCGAGACGCTCTTCGGCATCCTCGACGCCCCCGACCCGGCGGGCGACCTGCCGGGCGCCGTCGCCGCGCCGCGCCTCCAGGGCGCCGTGGAGTTCCGCGACGTCTCCTTCGCCTACCGCGCCGGGGAGCCGGTGCTGACGGACGTCGCGCTCCGCGTCCAGCCGGGCGAGACGGTCGCCCTCGTGGGGCCGAGCGGGAGCGGGAAGTCCACGCTGCTCATGCTGCTCCAGCGCTTCGCGCAGCCCACCTCGGGGAGCGTGCTCGTGGACGGGGTCGACGTGCGGACCCTGACGCAGTGCTCGCTCCGCGCCCAGGTCGGCGCCGTCTTCCAGGACGTGCACCTCTTCAACGACACCGTGCGCGCCAACATCGCCTACGGGCAGCCCGGCGCCACGGCGGAGGACGTCGAGGTCGCGGCGCGCGCGGCGCACGCGCACGACTTCATCATGCGGCTCCCCGAGGGCTACGACACGCTGCTCGGCGAGCGCGGGGGCGTCCTGTCGGGCGGGCAGCGGCAGCGGATCGCGATCGCACGCGCCATCCTCAAGAACCCTCCGATCCTCGTCCTCGACGAGGCGACCTCGGCGCTCGACAACGAGTCGGAGGCGCTCGTGCAGGCGGCGATCCGCGCCCTGACGCGCGGCCGCACGACCTTCGTCGTCGCCCACCGCCTCTCCACGGTCGTCGACGCCGACCACATCGTCGTCCTCCGCGACGGCCGCATCGACGCCGTCGGCCGCCACGAGGACCTTCTCGCCGCCGACGGCTACTACGCCTCGCTCTTCGCGCTGCACATCGCGAGGAAGAAGGCCGCGTAACGGACCCCTCCCTCGGCTCTAGCCTCCGATCTCTCTCACCGGCACCGCCCAGCTCACCGCCGAGTAGAGCGTCTCGAAGTCGTCCGGCGAGAGCAGGTCGCGAACGATGACGGCCAGCGCCGCGGCGAGGGCGGGCTCGGCGAAGCGGTCGGTGGGCTCGTCGGCGCTCTTCCTCTCGCCCGTCGCCGCGCCGGCGCCCCGCCGGGCGGCGTCCGCCGCGATCTGGACCACGGGGCCGACGACCGCGTCCCGCTCCCGCTCGCGCCCGGCGGCGGTGACGGTGGCGGCGAGGGCGCGCTCGGCGGCGGAGAAGCGACCGGTGCGGGCGAGCCCCTCGTAGATCCGCGCGGCGCGCTCCCACTCGTCCACCGGCGCGGCGGCGAGGCGCTGGAGGAGCCGGCGCACGGCGTCGGTGTTGGGGCCGTAGGGCTGGTGGGGCGGGGCGGCGCTCGGCATGGGGCAAAGCTAAGCAGGAAGCGCCGCCGCGCGGGCGGCCGGCCCGGGCTCGGCACGGCGCTCGCTCTCCTCGTCGGCGCGAGGGCTATATTGCGAGGAGTACGCGCGTACCCTGGAGCCGCACCATGTCCGGATCAGCCTTTCCCCCCGACGACGACGATCGCGAGGACTTCGAGGACGAGCTCGACGATGACGAGCTCGACGGCGAGGACGAGGACGACGAGGACGACGAGGGGGACGAGCCGACCGGAGAGGCCGTCTTCGTCACCACCGCCGTCCCGGTCCAGATCCGCGTCGCCCCGATCGCCGACGAGCGCGTTCCCGACCACTCGGCGCTCGCCTCGTACCTCGGCGACCGCCTGATCGCGCGCTGCGCCATGCCGCGTGAGGCGGTGGACCGGCTGCTCGAGCTGGACCTCTTCGCCAACCCGCTCCCACTCGCCCTCCTCGCGTACGAGGAGGAGCCCGGCCTCCAGTGCCGCCTCTTCGCTCTCGTCCCGGCGACGGCGATCGCCGAGGCCGAGGGGGAGGACGAGCCCTGGAAGGGGAGCGTGCCAAGCTTCGAGGAGGCGATGGACGAGGACGACGACGCCGAGCCGGGCGAGACCGAGGTCGCTCCGATCCTCCTCGGCAACATCGTCCGATTCGCCGACGACCGGAAGCACCCCGACGACCTCACGGCCGAAGCCGTGGACATCCTCCAGAAGGTCGTCACCGGCGGCCCGCTCACCGACGCGAACTCGAAGGCGATCGACGACCTGCTCGGATCGCTCTAGCTCCCGCGCCCCGGCGCGCCGGGGCGCGCCGGGGCGCTACGCCGCGGCGGAGTAGCGGGCGGCGAGGAGGAGGTAGCCGCGCTCCCTCGCCTCCCGGGCGTAGTGCTCGGCGAGCGGGCGGGCGGCGCCATCGCCGGCGGCCGAGAGCAGGGGGGCGCACTCGGAGACGAGCCACGACGCGCCGTACGGGTCGTGGCGGGCGGCGAGCGCGTGGGCGGCGGCGAAGCGTGCCGCGGCGAGGGGGCGCTGGCCGTCGGCGAGGCCGAGGCGAACGGCGAGCGCCTCGTGCAGCTCGCGCCCCTGGAACCACCAGTCGGCGCGATCGCCGATCAGCGCGGCGCCGGCGCGGAGGCCGTTCACCGAGACCTCGCCCTTGCCCAGCGCGAGCCCCGTGAGGCCGGCGCCGGCGAGGGCCCCGATCTCGACGTCGGTGTGGCCGATCGTGCGCGCCAGCGTCGCCACCGACATGTAGAGGTCCAGCGCCGCCGCCGACTCGCCGCGCTCGCGCGCCAGGTGCGCCAGGTTGTAGAGCGTGCCGAGGCGGTGGTGCTGGTTCTTCACCGCCGTGAACAGCTCGAGCGCCTCGCGCAGCCGCTCGTCGGCCTCGTCGAAGCGGACGTCGCGGATGTAGAGCACGCCGAGGTTGAGCGCGGCGAGCCCGGCGAGGTCGGGCGCGTGCGCACTGCGGCTCAGGTCGAGGGCGATGACGTACGCCTTCTCCGCCGCCCGCCCGTCCCCGGCACGCGCCTGCGCGATGCCGGTGTTGATGTAGCAGCGCGCCTGTCCGTAGCGGTCCGCCGCCTCGGAGAAGCTCTCCAGGGCGCGCGTGTAGAGCCCCACCGCCTCCAGCGGGCGCGTCTCGAGGAGCGTGTTGCCGAGGCGCATGCACGCCTCGGACAGCAGCGCGCCGTCCGCGGCCGCCTCGGCCAGCGTCAGGCACTCGCGCGCGATCCGCTCCGCCTCGGGGAGCTCCCCGAGGCGGCTGTGCGCCTGCGAGATCATCGTCAGCAGGGCCACCCGCTCGCTCTCCGCGCCCGCCGCCTCCGCCTCCGCCAGCAGCTCGCGGCAGGCGGCGAGCGTCCGCTGCGGCGGCTGCCCCTGGAGGGCGCGAAGCCGCTCGCGCATCCGCCGCGCGGCGAAACAGAGCGCGGAGCCGCGCTGCTCCTCGAGCCAGGCGACGGCCATGTCGCACAGCCCCTCCGCCTCCGCGTAGCGCCCCGCCGACTCCGCCACCCCGGCCAGGCGGAAGCGCACCTCGGCGAGCTGCGCGAGCGAGCCGGCGTGGCGGTGCGCCATCGTGTAGAACGCCGCCGCCTCGTCGTGCGCGTGGAGCCCCGCCGCGCGCGCCCCGGCGAGCAGCCCGTAGTGGTGCGCCTTCTCCTTCACCTCGGCGCGGTCGTAGTGCACCGCGATGTCGGCCACGGCCGCCGGCGAGCGCGCCTCGAGCACCTGGGCGACGCGCTCGTGGATGCGCCGCAGCCGCCGCGGGTTCGCCGAGCGCAGCACGGCGGTGACGAGGAGCGCGTGCGTGAAGGTGTAGCGGTCGTCGCCGTAGCGCTGCCCGGCGGCGGCGTCGCGCGCCGCGCCGCCGACCGGCTCGAGCACCGCCGCCGCCACCGCCTCGTCCACCGCGTCGAGCACGTCGTCCTCCGCCGCGGCGCCCGCGGCGACGACGAGGCTGACGTCGAACACGCGCCCGACGACCGCCGCCGAGACGAGGATCGTGCGCGCTTCCGGCGAGAGGCGCGCCAGGCGGCGCGACATGACGTCGCCGACCGCGACCGGGACGGTCAGCGACCCCGACGGCCGCCACCGCCACCGCCCGTCGACGTGCACGATCGCCCCCTCCTCGACGAGCGTGCGCAGGAGCTGCGCGACGAGGAGCGGGTTCCCCTCGGAGTGCTCGTAGATGAAGTCCACGGCCGCCCGCCCGATCGTCTGCCCCTGGAACACCCCCTCGATCCACTGCGACACCTCGGCCACCGTGAGGCGCTCGAGCGGGATCTCGTTGAATCGCTCGTCGCGCACCAGCCGCAGGCGCCGCCCGGCGACGTCGCCGCCGGCGTCCTCGGCGCGGATCGTCAGGCAGACGAGCAGCCGGTCGCTCGTGACGAGCGGGAGGAGGTGCTCGAGCGTGTCCCACGTCGCCGCGTCCGCCCACTGCATGTCGTCGAGGACGATCACCACCGGACAGGCGGCTGCCGCGGCGCGCAGGTACTCGGCGATCTCGTCGACGAGGACGTACTTCTTGCCCGCCGCCGCCTCCACCGCCGCGGCGCCCGGCTCGGGCGCCGCGGCCAGCGCCGTCTCCTCGAGCAGCTCGGGGACGATGCGCGGCAGCTCGCGCCACGGCCGCCCGTCGGGGCGCGGTGGGACGGCGCCCGTCTGGTGGAGCGCCGAGATCACGTCGGCCCACGCGCCGTAGGGCGGGCGGACGTCGGCCTCGAGGCAGCGCCCGCGGACGAGCGCCCCCGCGCGCAGCCGCACCTCGGGCGCGAGCTGGCGCAGGAGCGTGGACTTGCCGACGCCCGCCTCGCCGACGATCGCGACGACCGACGGCTCGCCGCGCGCACTCGACTCGAGGAGCTTGACGAGGCGCCGGAGCTGCGTCGTGCGCCCGACGAAGCGCTCGAAGTCGAGACGCGGCGCGGCCGCATCCGCGCCCGGCGCGCCGTCGGCGACGCCGACCGCGTTTCGGCCGCGCCGCTTCGCGTCGTAGAGCGCGCGGTCCGCCGCCGCAAAGAGCGCCTCGAATTCCAGTCCATGCCCCGGCGCCGTCGCGACGCCGATCGACAGCGTCACGGCCACGGCGCCCGACCCCGCCGGCCGGTCGCGCAGCGGGCAGGGGGCGCGCTGCACGCCGATGCGCAGCCGCTCGGCCACCTCGCACGCCGCCTCGGCCGACGCCTCGGGAAGGAGGATGACGAACTCGTCGCCGGCGTAGCGCCCGACCACGTCCCGCTCGTTCAGCAGCGCGGCGAACACCGCGGCCACGGAGCGCAGCACGTCGTCGCCCTGCAGGTGGCCGTAGGTGTCGTTGACGAGCTTGAAGTGGTCGACGTCGATGACGAGCAGCGAGAGCGGCGCCCCCTCCGGCCCGCGCTCGTGTCGCGCCGCCGCGGCCAGCGCCCCCTCGGCGCGCGCGATGAAGGCGCGCCGCACGAGGACGCCGGTCAGGTCGTCGCGCTCCGCCTCCGCCGACGCCGCACCGGCGCGGCCGGCCGGCGGTCGAAGGGACTCGCCCACCACGGCGGCGCGATCCATCGAAACGGTGAGCGACGGGTCGAAACGGTGCCACGCCGGCGGCAGGGCGGACGTAAGTTGACCCTCGGGGGGGGGCCCCCCGACCGGTGCCGACACTGACGGTGCCACCGGGGGCCCCGCCGCGCCCGCTCGCCCCGCGGGAGCCGCGGGGGCCGCCGTCACGGGCGGGGCGCTCTCGGCCACCGCCTTCCCCTCCACGGGCGTCAGGAGGGTGCGCCGCCGCGCCGCGTCCCACGGCGCGCGCAGCATCACCTGCTCGAAGCGCGC